>CAZPKK010000016.1:0-27712 GCA_964587175.1 uncultured Clostridium sp. | reverse complement strand
TTTTGTGATAATTATATTGAAATAGTAAAACATAGATTATATAGACCAGAAGAATTTGGCAATATACCTAGATATAGTGGACAAAAAACTGTTTATACAATTTTATATAAATTGCTACAAGATTTTAGTATTTTCTTCCCATTTATAGCCGAAGAAATATTCCAAGAATTATATCATACAGAAAAATCTATTCACATTACAGAAATAGAACCTCTAAACTATGATTTTAGTAAAGAAATAGAATTAGGAAACCAAATGGTAGAAATCATTAGTCAAGCTAGAGGTGCTAAAACAAATAATAATGTATCTTTAAAAACACCTATTAAAATGTTATCTATAGGAGTTAGCGAAGAATTAAAAGAAGCTTTAGAAAAAGCTAGCAAAGATTTTAAAGCTACATTATTTATAGAAAATATGGAAACTAAGGTTATAAACAAAGATTATGAAGTTTATAATATAGAATTAGAATTAGAAGAAAAATAATGAAACAAGGGGGCTGTTTCATTGTTCCATTTTTGGAATAGAAGGGACAGTCCTTTATAAGTTTTATAAACCTTTCTATTACAATGCAAAAACAGAATAAAGGACTGTTCCTACGTCCCATTTCTGGAATAATAGAACCGTCCCTTTGCTTTATAAGTATTTTTTTAACTTCTCTACAGTGTTTTCTTGAAACTGTATAAAGTCGTCAAGTATTTTTTGTGTTGTTTCATTTGCATCTGGATTTTGATTTTTTAGTTTTACTCCTTCAATAATTCCCATATTTGTACCTTTAATAAGCATTTCTGCAATATGAGAATTGCTTTTGTCATTAATGGTTTCCATTTGTATTTCCATATATCCCATTGCTTTTTGCATAGGAGGAAGTTCGGAAGGAAGGTCATTAAAATTTTGTAATTCAGCATTCACTCTATTTAATATATCATTATATTTGTTATACTGATATATTAAATCATCTTTAAAATTATTGTCTCCAACTTTTTCAGAAATTGTAGATAATGAGTCCATTCCCATTTTTAATCCTTTGTTTACTGTGTTTAATATATATTGTTCATTTTCCATGTGTCAACCTCCAAAATTTAATTTGTTATGTTTTTATTATATCCAAGAACACAGCTATTATTCATACTCTATTTTTTCTTGAAAAATAATAAGGAATCCATTACAAAACTTAAACAAATCATATTGACCATTACAATTTTCAGTGATAAAATGTAATATATGCAAAAGGATATGAGATGGATAAGGGAGTATAATTATAGATATTTAGTATCTATTTAATACTCTCTTTATATCTAGAAGGAGGCAAATAATGCCATATATTGAATTTAGAGATGTTGTAAAAGAATATAAAATGGGAGAAATTTCTATTAGAGCATTAGATAAAACTAATTTTGAAATAGAAAAAGGAGAGCTTGTAGTAATAGTGGGTCCTAGTGGAGCAGGGAAAACCACAGCTCTAAACATTCTAGGAGGTATGGATGATGTTACGTCAGGACATGTGATTATAGATAAAAAAGATATTAGCAAATTTAAGAAAAAAGAATTAATAAGATATAGACGAGAAGACATAGGGTTTGTATTTCAATTTTATAACTTAGTACAAAATCTTACTGCTATAGAAAATGTTGAACTTGCAACGCAAATATGTAAAAAACCACTTAATCCAAAGAAGATAATCGAAAAAGTTGGCTTAAAAGACAGAATGAAAAACTTTCCATCACAATTATCAGGTGGTGAGCAACAAAGAGTGGCAATAGCAAGAGCTATTGCTAAAAATCCAAAATTACTTTTATGTGATGAACCAACAGGAGCTTTAGACTATAAGACAGGAAAACAAATTTTACAGTTACTTCAAGATACGTGCAGAAAAGAAAAAATGACAGTTATAATTATTACACACAATAGTGCATTGACACCAATGGCAGATAGAGTAATACAATTTAAGAATGGTACAGCACTTAATATTAAATTAAATCCACAACCTACACCAATATCAGAAATAGAATGGTAGACATTTTAACTAGTCATATATAAATTCAATTTATGGACACTTAGAGGAAAATAGGGTAAAAAACGAGGTGAAAATTTTTGAAAACAGCACTTCTAAAAGATGAAATAAAAGAAATAAAAAATTCATATAAAAGATTTATCTCTTTACTTCTTATTGTACTACTAGGAGTAGGTTTTTTTGCTGGCATAAAAGCTACTAGTCCAGACATGAAAAAAACATTAGATACATATTTTGATGATTTAAATGTAATGGATATACAAGTAATTTCTACTCTTGGATTAACAGATGAAGATGTAGAGTCCATTAAAAATGTGAAAAATGTAGAAAATGTAGAAGCTACTTATCAAACAGATGCTATAGTTACAATTGGGGATGAAGAATTAGTTGTAAAGTTAGAAACAATTACTAATAGTGTAAATAATTTAAATTTAGTAGAAGGTAGATTTCCAGAAAATGAGAATGAGTGTGTTGTAGAGGTGAAATTTCTATTAGGAACAGAACACCAAATAGGAGATACTATTGAAGTAGATATTGATGATATTACCAATGATGATGGAGAAGAAGAGAAAGTATTAAAAACAAGCGAGTTACAAATAGTAGGGACTATAGATTCTCCATTATATATATCTTCTGATAGAGGAAGTACAAATCTTGGAAATGGTATGATTGATTATTATATATATATTCCTAAGGAAAATCTGAATGCAAGTATTTATACTAATATTTATTTGACAGTAGAAGGAGCTAAAGATTTTGAAACTGGAAGTGATGAATATTTAGATATAGTACAAGGAGTAGAAGATAGTTTAGATGATATTTCAGAAGCACGAAGAGAGGCAAGATATAATGAACTTTATGATAGTGCCAATTCTAAAATAGAAGAAGCACAAGCAGAATTAGACGAAAAGAAAGAAAATGCGGAAAAAGAATTAGAAGAAGCGCAAAAAGAAATTGATGATGCAAAACAAGAGATAGAAGATAGCAAAGCAGAGATAGAAGCAAATAGAGCGAATGCTAATTATCAATTTAGTCAGGCAGAACAAGCTATAGAGGATGCTAAAAATGAACTTTCAGAAAGTGAGGAAATGTTTGAAACAGAAAAGAAAAGTGTAGAAAATCAAATAGAGAGTTATGAAGAACAATTATCTACATTAGAGCAAACACAAAAATTATTGAATAATACTCAGACTAGTTTAAAAGAAGCACAAATGGAGTTAGGAGAATTAGAAGAAAAGTTAATAAATGCAGCTGAAGAAGAAAAAGCAGAAATACAAACACAAATAAATAATATAAACATACAAATACAAACATTACAAGTAACAATAAGCACTATTACAAGTGAGTTAGAAAAACAGGGTATTAATGATTTAAGTGCAACAATTAGCCAAATAAAGAATGGAATAGAAACAGCAAAGCAAGAAATAGAAGAGGCGGAAGAAAAAATAGAAAGTGCTAAAAAGGAAATCGAAACCTCAGAAGATGAATTGCAAAAACAAAAAAATTCTACATATTATCAGTTAAATCAGGCAGAAGCAGAATTAGAAAAATATGAAATGCAGATACAAGAGGCTGAAGAAGAGTTAGAAAATGCAAGGACAGCATATGAAGAACAAATAGAAGACGCAGAAGAAAAACTTTTAGAAGCAAAAGAAGAATTAAAAGAGATACAAAGACCAGAATGGTATATATTAGATAGGGAGCAAAATGTAGGGTATGTAAATTACATGCAAGATACAGAAAGGGTAGCTAATCTGGCAGAAGTATTTCCAGTTGTGTTTTTTCTGGTAGCAGCACTCATGAGTTTAAACTCTATGTCTAGAATGGTAGAAGAGGAAAGAGTACAGATAGGAACCTTAAAAGCTTTAGGATATAGAAAAAGACAAATTATGAGAAAATATATTGTCTATGCTATACTAGCAACATTAATTGGCGGAGGAATTGGCTTAGCTGTTGGTTTTGGATATTTACCTAAAATCATAGCAGATATATATGCAATGGTATATGATGTACCAGATGTTATTCTAGAGTTTAATGTAGAATATGCAATTATAGGAATAGCAGCAGCAATACTATGTACAGTAGGAGCCACTATTTATACGGCTTTAAGAGAACTAAGGCATAATCCTGCAACCTTAATGAGACCTAAATCACCAAAACCTGGGAAAAGAGTCATATTAGAAAAAATACCATTTATTTGGAATCATCTAAATTTTACCGCAAAAGTTACTGCGAGAAATATATTTAGATATAAGAAGAGATTTTTAATGACAATAATAGGTGTATGTGGTTGTACTTCACTTATAATTGCAGGATTTGGACTAAGAGATGCTATCAGTAATATGATACCAATGCAATATGGGGAAATTTATAAATATAATATAGATATTTCGTTAAAAGAAGAAAAATTAGAAAAAGAAATACAGGCGATAGAAGACGAAATTTTGCAAAATGAAAACATAACAGATATATTAGGTGCTAATATTCAATCAGTTAAAATAATAAAAGATGATAACAATCAAAGTATACAACTTGTTGTACCAAAAGAAATAGAAGAGTTAGATACATTTATTTCTCTTAGAAGTAGAACTAATAGAGACGAAAAATATGTATTAGATGATACTGGAGTTATTATTACAGAAAAATTAGCAAAACTATTAGATATAGAAGAAGGAGACACAATAACCATAGAAAATGCAGATGGTGATAGAGCAGAGGTAAATGTTGCGCATATTACAGAGAATTATATATATCACTATATCTATATATCAGAAGATTTATATAATACAATATTTGATACAAGAATCGAATACAATGTAATACTTGCAAAAACAAATGACTTAACTGAAGAACAAGAAGATGAATTAGGAAGACTATTATTATCAAATGAGGACAGCGTATCTGGAATAAGTTTTACATCAGCTTCTTCGTCTATATTAACAACAGTAATGGATAATTTAGATATGGTAGTATGGGTGCTTATTGTTGCAGCAGGATTATTAGCTCTAGTAGTTTTATATAATTTATTAAATTCAAATATTAGTGAGAGAATTAGAGAGCTTGCAACAATAAAAGTACTTGGATTTTATGATAGAGAAGTATATGAATACATAGGAAGAGAAACAATTGTTCTTACAATATTAGGCATATTAATAGGATTAGTTGGTGGATATTATTTGACAATGTATATTTTAAAAACTTGTGAAACAGATATGCTAATGTTTGATCCAGAAATACGGTATATTAAGTTATGTACTAGGAGTGGTAATTACTATATTCTTTGCTATTATTGTTAATATTGTAACATACTTCTCATTAAAGAGGATTGACATGATAGAGAGCTTGAAAAGTGTAGAATAAACAGCTAATCAAACAGCTTATTTAAAGATAAAAATAGCTACAAAATAGGGATTGACAACATCAAAAAACTATGATACAATATCTATCTGTAAGCCGCCTGAGTCGGGCAACTAAATGTTAGAATAGAATCTAACTGCCTTGTATTTTATGCTTAGCGAGTATACATATAAGAGGAGGTGTACATATAATGTACGCAATAATTGAAAGCTGTGGAAAGCAATATAAAGTAGCAGAAGGAGATGTGATTTTCTTTGAAAAATTAGATACAGAAGAAGGAAAAAAAATTACATTTGACAATGTGGTTTTAGTATCTGATGACAAAAAAGTAGAAGTAGGAACTCCTTATGTTAAAGGTGTTAAAGTTGAAGGAAAAGTAGTTTCTCATGGAAAAGGAAAGAAAATCTTAGTTTACAAATACAAAGCTAAAAAGAACTACAGAAGAACACAAGGACATAGACAACCATATACAAAAGTAGAAATTACAAAAATAAAGACAGCTGCTGAAAAGACAGAAGTAAAAGCTGAAACAAAAACAACAACTAAGACAGAAACAAAATCAACAGAAAAGAAACCAGCAACAAAGACAGCAACAGCAAAAAAAGAAGCTACAAAATAATATGAGAAATATAAAAAGTATAAAACAAAAATAAAAATCAAAAACCGAAGGGAGTTGAGATAAATGGCTCATAAAAAAGGTCAAGGTAGTGTTAAAAACGGTAGAGATAGTGAATCAAAACGTTTAGGACTAAAAAGAGCAGATGGACAAATAGTTCCAGCTGGTAATATTTTAGTAAGACAAAGAGGAACTAAATTTCATCCAGGAACTAATGTTGGCATAGGAAGTGATGATACTTTATATGCTAAAATAACTGGAAAAGTTAAATTTGAAAGATTAGGAAAAGATAAGAAAAAAGTTAGTGTTTATCCGGTAGAGGAAACAGCAAATAAATAAAAAATATAAAGAACTTGAACAAGAAGTATCTTCACTCTTATTCAAGTTCTTTATGTTTCGAGTCCTTTAGTTGCTAGTTTGCTTTTTTTATCTAAAGTAGAACTAAATCTTCCATACTGTACAATCCATTTTTCTTAGTAATAATAAATTTAGCAGCATCTAAAGCCCCTTCCACATAAATATTTCTAGAATATGATGTATGTGTAATTTCAATTGTTTCATTTTCTCCTAAAAACAAAACAGTGTGTTCGCCAACCAATCCACCGCCACGAACACAAGAAATTCCAATTTCATCACTAGTTCTACTTCCAGTAACATTTAGAGGATTAGTAGAAGTCCTATCAAAAACAAGTTTGTATTTTTTACCACTTTTTTTATTAATATTATTAGCTATCATAAGTGCTGTGCCGACTTGGAGCATCTTTTTTTAGGCGATGATGTTTTTCAATGATTTCAATATCCATGTTTTTCAACTTTTTGGAGAGAAAAGCTGAAGTGTTAGAAAATAGATGAATCCCATAAGACATGTTAGAGGACTTGAAAATTGGTATTGCTTCTGAAAATTCGGCGATTTTTTTATTTTCTATTTGTGTAAAACCAGTTGTAGCAATTACAATAGGTATCAAATTTTCAATAGCATAGTTAAGAGCTGCAAATGTGGCATTCACAGTGGAAAAGTCAATAATTACATCTGGCTTTTTAGTAATAGTTTTAAATAAATCTGTATTATATTTATCAACCCCATATAAAATATTAAAGTCTGATAAAGTATTTACATGACGTATAATTTCTTTTCCCATATTTCCATTACACCCATTAAGCAAAATATTAATCATAAAAAATCAAATCCTTTCTCGTATATATTATAAGTAATAAGAAAAGTGGCTTCGCCTTTTGTAGCGTTTTGCTTCGCAAATACGCACGGATCAAGGAAACTTAACCTTGTTGCTCCAGAAATTTCTAGCGAAATTTCCTATGCAATAAAAAAGAAATAGATAAAAAGTATTATCTATTTCTATATATATTCTAAACAAGCGTAAAAAATATCATACTTAAGAAAATATATATATGTTTGTAAAAAGATTTTCTTTCTAATTTATTTTGCAAATATAAATATGTTTCTAAACAAGCGCTGTACTTATCCATTATTGTTACAATATATGATTCCTTATATTTAGGGAGTGCAAAAGTTACAGGCCACATATGTTTTAGAATAATGTCTTGCTCCATATCATTTAGTCTAAATATTTTGTTCGCATTTTCTAAAGCAATTTTAGGATGTACAAATGCATGGAGGCCTGTGAGTTTTGTATTTCTATATTTTTTTCTCCAATCATATAAAAACAAATCGTGAAGCATTGCTGCGCGGGTAGCTGAAATATAATCTAAATTAAGTTTTTGGCATGTAATATATGTAAAATATGCAACCTGCATACAATGCTTATAACAAGAAGTGTTACAATGTTGTCTATAATTTTTCATTTGTTTTACAACATCATTTGAAATAATATCTTGAATAGTATTAAAAAAATCAGTTAATTGCAATTTTTTATCCATTTTGGAATGAATATCTGTATCTACATATGAATCTATATTGTGTCCAATATTAGTATAAATCTCATTCTCATCTTGTGAATTAAGAAGACTGATATTATCAATTTTTTTATTAAAAAAGTTTAACTTCATAAAACTCTTCTCCTAAAAATTACTATAATAATATTATAGCACAAAAAGCGAAGAAAGTGAACATTTTAAGAAAGTCTTAATAAGTAGTATAAAGAAAAGTATTCTCTCTATAGTTGGTATGATACTACAATACTTTTTTTAAAACATCTCTATGATACATAAATATTCTAGCGAGATGATTAAAGTTCAAAATTTTTCATAACAAAATCTAATTTCTCCTTATTTTTATCACTGAATTCAACTAATGGAAGTCGAGGAATGCCACAGTCAAATCCAATCTTATTTAATGCATATTTTACAGGAATCGGGTTTACTTCACTAAATAAAGCATTTACCAAAGGAAGAGAATATAGTTGTGAAGCACATGCTTTTTGCCAGTTACCGGATAAGTAATCCATAACCATATTATGCACAAACTTTGGATAAATATTTGATAAAACAGATATTATACCTAATCCTCCTAAAGAGAGTATTGGTACTGTTTGATCATCATTTCCGGAATATATAGTAAGCTCATCCTGACAAAGTTGTGCAATTTTTGCGACCTGAGAAATATCACCACTTGCTTCCTTAATTGCAACAATATTAGGGATTTTAGAAAGTTCAAGACAGACATCAGGTTTAATGTTAACTCCTGTTCTACTTGGCACGTTATATAAAATTATAGGGATATTCACACTTTCAGCAATTTTAGAAAAATGTTTAATTAAACCGAACGTCAGTTGTTTTATTGTAATATGGAGTAACTAAAAGAAGAGCATCTGCTCCAACACTTTCTGCATATTTCGACATCGAAATAGATTCTTTTGTATTATTGCTACCAGTTCCTGCAATAACGGGAATCCTTCCATTTGTAACCATTATGCTAAATTCAATAACTGATTTCTTCTCTTCTAGACTCATAGTAGAAGATTCGCCAGTAGTGCCACAAATTATTAAACTATCAACACTTTCTAAAATCTGAAATTCAATCAATTTCCTTAGAGTTTCAAAATTTACACCATCATTGGTAAAAGGGGTAACTAAAGCAGTTCCACATCCTTTAAAAACAATTTTTTTCATATTTATTCACATTCCTTTCTATTAATTTATACTACTTAAATCAAAAAGATATGTATCATCATATTATAAAATTTATTAACGCCTGTCCTTGATTTGGAAAAAAGAGTTGTAAAAACATGAAAAAAATGGTAAAATATATATGGTTTAAAAGCCAAGTTTACAATCCAAAAAACAATCCGAAAACTACTTTGTTTTAAACAAACTCCAAAGGTACAATAAATTTAAACCTAAATATATTAATACAAGGAGGTAAAATGTTAGAATTAAAGGATGTTTGTTTTTCAAGAGATAATAAGGATATCTTAAAAAACATAAATTTAAAAATAGATGACAATAAAATGATTGTCATTACAGGACCCAATGGTTCTGGAAAATCAACGCTTGCAAAAGTTGTTATGGGAATCGAAACCCCGGATTCTGGAAAAATAATTTTTAATGGCAGGGACATAACAAAATTATCAATTACAGAAAGGGCAAAGATAGGAATAGGTTTTGCGTTTCAACAACCAGTTAAATTTAAAGGGTTAACAGTAAAAGATTTGATAGAAATATCTGCAGGCAATAGTATGAAGGTGTGTGATGCTTGCAATATATTAGCAGATGTTGGCTTATGTGCACAAGAATATTTAAATAGAGAAGTAAATAGTGGTTTATCTGGAGGAGAACTAAAAAGAATAGAAATAGCAATGCTTGCTGCTAAAAAATCAAAACTTACAATATTTGATGAACCAGAAGCGGGAATTGATTTATGGAGTTTTAATAATCTTATTTCTGTATTTGAGAAAATGCATGACGATATTAAAGGTTCAATAATTATCATTTCTCACCAAGAGAGAATATTAAATATTGCTGATGAAATTGTGCTTATAACAAATGGAAAAGTTGAAAAACATGGAAAAAAAGAAGAAGTACTTCCACAAATCTTTGGGAAAATAAAACCATGTCACAAGTTAGATGGTGAAACAAAATGCTATGAAGGAGGTACGGGAAATGGATAAAATACAAAAAAAATTATTAAAGCAAATTGCAGATATAGAAAAAACCCCTATGGGAGCATATAATATTAGAGAGAATGGAAAATTAGCAGCAAGAAATACAACTGCAAATATTGATATTGTAACCAAAAAGGACAAGCCTGGAATAGACATTATTATAAAACCAAATACAAAAAATGAAAGTGTGCATATTCCAGTAATATTAACTCAAGGTGGCCTCAATGATTTGGTATATAATGATTTTTACATTGGTGAAAATGCAGATGTGGTAATTGTTGCAGGATGCGGAATCCATAATAGTACATGTAATACTGCACAGCATGATGGTATTCACACATTTCATTTGGCAAAAGGAGCTAAAATCAAATACATTGAAAAACATTATGGTGAAGGAGAGGGAACAGGAGAAAGAATATTGAACCCACAAACCATAATTGAGTTAGATGAGGATTCTTCAATGGAAATGGAATCAGTGCAAATAAAAGGTGTTACATCAACAATAAGAGAAACTTTTGCGAACTTGAAAAAGGGTAGTAGTCTAGTGATATCAGAAAGAATTATGACAACAGAAAAACAAACTGCAAAGACCATATTTGATGTAAACTTAAATGGAGAAGATTCAAGTGTACATGTGGCTTCAAGATCTGTTGCAGAAGATGATTCTGTTCAAGAATTTATATCAAGTGTCAAAGGAAATAATAAATGTTTTGGACATGTTGAATGTGATGCAATAATAATGGGAAATGGAAAAGTTATCTCTGACCCTAAAATAGAGGCAAATGATGTTGATGCAAGTTTAATTCATGAAGCAGCAATAGGCAAAATTGCAGGAGAACAACTAATAAAGCTTATGACACTTGGATTAACAGAAAAAGAAGCAGAAGAACAAATAATAAATGGATTTTTAAAATAAAAATCAGTGCTTAAAGGAATGATGGTAGCGGAGGTCATAATATGAGTATAAACAAAGAAGATATAAAAGCTTATGAAGCTAGACATAAAGAATTATTATATAATAAAATAGGAGAACTAACTTCTAGGCTAGCAGAAATTATAATAGAAATACAAAAGGCAGGAGAGCAAACTGATATTGATACAGATATACCTAACATAGGAATTACTTTTAATAATAAGTTAATACAATTATCTCAAGAATTTGCAAAGGCTGGGATATCAATGTTTGCAGAACCTAAAAAAGAGTATGGGTTTGTAGGCCAAAATTTTGTTGGAGATGCAATTATAGAGGATTTGATTTTCCAGTTATCAGATGCTATACAATTATTGGAAGATTACGGTTCTAGCTTCTGGAAGGTAGTAACGAAAGAAACAGAAGTAGTCCAAGACTTAGAAAAATCTGGGCCAATTAAAAAAATATTTTTGAAAATTAGAAGTTTCTTTGTTCCTACTACTGTCTCAGATTTAACATCATTCAAAAGTGAAGAAATAGAAGAATTAAATTCAGACTTGGCAAAATATAAAGAAGCAGATGAAAACTTATGGCAGTATAATTTAAGAAATAATGTGGTTCAAAGTTTAGTAAAACTTATAACTGATAGACAATATCATGATTTTACTATTTCAGGTATAATAGAAAAATCTGTAATACCAACATTGCAAAAACTAGGATTAGAAGATGTGATTCCCCAACTGCAAGAAGAGTTAACCAATTCTCAAAAAAAACTCAATATTTCTAACAATAAATCTTGGGAATTATCTGTAACACAAAGACGAAAAGTACAAATCTCTTCAGAACGAGTCGCTGGTGAGTCTAAAGTGGGAAATAAAACAAATAATAATCAAGATTTATTGAATAATAGATAATCATTTTATAATAATTTTTAAGTTCATCATACAAATTAGGAATGTTCCCTTGTTCTGATAATAGGACAAGGGAATTGTTCCACTATTTTACAACATTCTCTCTACAATTTGTACAGCATTACTTGCAGCACCTTTACGTATGTTATCTGCTACAACCCAAAGATTAATTCCAGATTTAACACTACCATCTCTACGAATTCTTCCTACAAAAACTTCATCATAACCTGAAGCATTTGTCGCAAGAGGATAAATTGGTTTTTTTATATTGAGTTGCTTAGCAGAAAGGATTTTGGTTTTTGAAGTATTTGATTTTCCATTTTTTGCTTTGTCATCAATGTGTTGTACAATGTTATCTTGAACAATAATTCCTGAAAAGTCAGATAATGTCTTTACTAAATCGTTTATTTTAAACTCTTTCTCGAATTCTACATTAATTGATTCACTATGTGAATTAAAAACAGGAACACGTACAGTGGTTGCTGTTATTTTTAAATCTGGTCTCTTTAGTATTTTTCTGGTTTCATTTATCATTTTTTCTTCTTCTTTTGTATAACCATTATCTAAAAATACATCAATATGTGGTAAACAATTTGAAAATATTGGATAATTGAATTTCTTTAATTCATAACCATAAGAAATACTACTAGCTTCTGTAATGTCGATATCATTTGTATTAATATCAAGACATGAAGAAAAGCTAGATTCTGTAGCGCATAAGTAAGCTTCATTCGTCATATGATTTTTGATTCCGTTTTCTAAATCTTCTACACCATATCTTCCTGCCCCAGACACTGCTTGGTAAGTAGAATATACAATTCTTTTAATTTTGTATTTGTCGTCTAATGGTTTTAATGCTACGACAGCTTGAATTGTAGAGCAATTCGGGTTAGCAATTATTCCGTGATTATTTGATATTTCTTCAAAATTTACTTCTGGTACAACTAAAGGTACATCTTTATCCATTCTAAAGGCACTACTATTGTCAACAACTATGCATCCTTTAGATGCTGCAATAGGAGCAAATTTTTTAGATATTGAGCTGCCTGCTGAGAAAATTGCAAAATCAAAACCATTGTCAAAAGAAGATTCAGTTAATTCTTGGACTATGTAATCTTCATTCATGAATTTTATGTTCTTTCCAGCAGATTTGGAAGAGGCAAAAAGTACATATTCTGAAATAGGCAAATTCTTTTCTTCTAATATTTTTAAAACTGCCCTACCAACTAATCCAGTTGCACCAACTATGGCTAATCTAATTCTTTTCAATAAAATCATCCTTTACTAATAAAATTCATATACTATATTATTGAAAACATAGAAATATTGTTACAATAATAAAGGAAAATTTATGTGTTTGAAATATGTAATTCTAATATTACATTTTAAGCAATTTTTACTTTAATGAAACTTATTGCAACTTACAAAAAATATGGTATAATATTATACATAAATTATTGGAGGAAACAATGTATAAATTCTTTATTTCACAGAAACAAATTAAAGATGAAAAAGTAAAAATAATAGGAGAAGATGTAAATCATATAGCAAATGTATTAAGACTAAAAAAATCAGACAAGATTATTTTATGTAATAAAGATGAATTTGAAAGTTATATTTCAGAAATAACTGAAATAAAAAAAGAATATATAGAATGTAGAATAATAGAAAAAGTTTCCGAAACAACTGAGAGTAAAGTAAGCATTGATTTATTTCAGGGGCTTCCAAAATCAGATAAAATGGAATATATTATTCAAAAAGCTACAGAACTTGGTGTGAAAAATATTTATCCTGTAAATTTTGAGAGATGTATTGTGAAATTTGATAAGAAAACAGAAATAAAAAAATTAGATAGATGGCAAAAAATAGCAGAAGTAGCAGCAAAACAAAGTAAAAGAGATGTAATACCTACTATAAAAAACATAATAAATAATAAAAAAATTTGCAAAGAGGCAGAAAAATATGATATTATATTAGTGGCATATGAAATGGAAGATAAAGTTACACTAAAGAGTATATTAAATAGTTTGAATAAAGAGGGGATGCTAAATATTGGCTTAGTTATTGGTCCAGAAGGTGGGTTATGTGAAAAAGAGGTTGAAGAGCTAGTAAATTCTGGAGCAAAGAGTGTAACATTAGGTAAAAGAATTTTAAGAACTGAGACAGCGTCTTTGATGATGATTAGTAATATAATATATGAATTTGAATTATAAAATGGAGGAATGATAATGCCTAAAAATGCCAGTATAGAAAATAAAAATGAGCAGAAAAAAAAGAAAGAAGAAGTGGAGCTAAATAAACCAAATAGTGAGAAAAGTAAAACAGAAAAAAATACTGAAAAGAGTAATAAACAAAACAATAAAAGTGAAAAGGTTTCTGCAAAAAAAAGTATAGCTAAGAAAGGAAATACTTCAAAAGAAAATGAAGAAGAAGTGACAAACAAAGACAAAATAAAGGTAATCAAACCAAAAAAAGAGAATGTCACTAAACTAGAGAATAATAAAACAGAGACTAAGGAGAAAAACAAAACAGAGACAAAAAGTAAAAGTGTAAATAATAAAAATAGTAGTATTAAGGAAAATGTATCTAAAAATAATAAAACAAGTTCTAAAAAAGTAAATGAAGATAAAAACAAGAAAAAAGACTTAAAAAATACTGAAAACAAAATAGACTTAGCAAAAAAGAAGAATATAAAAGATGCAGAGGAAACATTAAGAGAAAAAGAACATGTAAAACCAATAAAATTTGAAGAAATAAAAAATATTTTCAAGAATAAAAAGAAATTGCCAAAAGTGGCACTAAAAGAAATTAATAGACCTGTTTTTCATAATATTTTAGTCGCAATATTTATAATGATATATTTCATATTCTTGATATTAGGATTTTATAATATTGATGAAAACATATATCAAACAGATTTAAAAGTATTTGCAATGTGTATATTGTTTTTAGCAATTGTGTTATTAGAAAAGGCATATAAAGAAGACAGTGGAAAAATAGCAGCATTTGGAATTGAAACAATAATATTAGCTATAATTACACTCGGTCTAATTTATATAAATTTAATGTTATCATCTAGTTATGTAAATGTAATTTTGATAATTTCATACATTATATGTATATATTATGCTATAAAAGCCATAGTAGCATATCATAAAGGAAAGAAAAAATATTTTTTAGATAATATGAAAGAAATAATTAATACCGACGAAAAATAAAAAAATGGAGGTAGATTATGCAATTAATAAATATTGGATTTGGAAATATTGTTTCGGCAAATAGAATTATTGCTATAGTAAGTCCGGAATCTGCACCTATAAAAAGAATAGTACAAGAAGCAAAAGATGATGGAACAGCTATAGATGCAACATATGGAAGAAAGACAAGAGCTGTTATAATAATGGATTCAGGTCATGTAGTACTTTCTTCAATTCAACCAGAGACAGTAGCGGGAAGATTAGAAAAGGATGAAGAAGTTACTTCGGCAGAAGAAATTTAATTTATATTAATAAAAATGTGTGTAAAAATTAAGGAGGAATTTAATTATGATGGTAAAACCAACTGTAAAAGAATTATTAGAAAAAGTAGATAATAGATTTGAATTAGTAGTAGTTACAGCAAAAAGGGCTAGGCAAATAGCTGATGGAGCAGAAAAGTTAACAAATGTTGATGAGGAAGCTCCTGTTACTATTGCTGCAAATGAAATAGCAGAAGGTAAGGTGACAGTATGTTAGTTTTATTGTCAGGAGTATCAGGGGCTGGTAAAGATACAATAAAAAAGCAATTAATAGCAAAAATGAAAAATGTGGAGTCTTTGCCTTCATATACAGATAGAGCTCCCAGAGCCAATGATGTACCAGGTGTTACTTACAACTTCGTGAGTACTGAGGAATTTGAAAGAATGATAAAAGATGGAGAATTATATGAATATTCAGCACATCATGAACATTATTATGGAACATCAAAAAAATTATTAAATGAAAAAATAAGTAGTGGAAAAATAATTGTAAAAGATATTGAAGTAAATGGTGTAGAAAACTTATTAAAAATATTAAAAGATGATGTGAAGATAGTTACTATATTTTTACGAGTTCCAAAAGAACAATTACAAAAAAGACTTGCAAACAGAGCAGATAAACCTAGTCTGAAAGAAATTCAATTACGCCTTAATAGATTTGATTATGAAGAATCTAAAATAGGTATGTATGATTATATTATAAAAAACAACAACTTAGAAAAAACTGTAAATATAATTATGACAATCATAAATAATGAGTATAATCTAAAAGAAGCAGAATTTTAATATACTACCAGAAAAATGAAAATGCAGTAAATAATTATAGAAAATTAAAGAGGAGGAAATAGGCCTCCCTGATTTGATGTTAAACTGATAAAAATTGAACCTACATATAAATATGTGGGTTCAATTTTTGCGAACTTAGGAGTCTAGATTTTTTTTAAAGTTTAATATATAATATAGAAAAATTTTTAGAGGAGCAAAAATGATAGCAGAAGTTATAATACAAAGCAATGTTAAAAATCTAAATAAAGTATTTGACTATAAAATACCTGAAAAGTATGAAAATAGAGCAATGGACTTAGTGGGAGTAAGAGTATTAGTACCATTTGGAAATAGAAAAACTTTAGAAGAGGGATTTATTGTAAATATAAAGCAAAGTACAGAATATGAAGTAAAAGAAATTGATAAAGTAGAAGAAAAATATTTAGATGAAGATAGAATAAATTTAGCAAAATGGATGTCAAGAAGATATTTTTGTAATATGGCAGATTGCTTAAAATTAATGCTGCCACCAGGTACAACATCAAAAGTAAACGCAAATAGAGTAAAAGAAAAAAATGCGAATTTTGTAACTCTAAAAAAAGATGAAGATGAAATTGAATTTGATATAGAAAATAGAAAAATTAAATCAGATAAGCAAATAAGGACATTAAGGTTTATAATGCAAAATGGCGATTCTTTAATATCTGATATAGAAATGTTTGCAGATAGTACTAGAGCGGTTGTAAATACACTATGTAAAAATGGATATTTAGAGATTATTGAAAAAAAGGTAGAAAGAGATCCTTTTGAATTTAAGGATATAGAAAGAACGGGAAAATTAAAACTAACAAGTGAGCAACAATCAGCTTTTGATACAATATGTGACTCAATGGATGATATGTTATTTTCAGAATTTTTGATTTTTGGTGTAACAGGTTCTGGAAAAACAGAAATCTATTTGCAATTAATTGAAAAAGCCTTAATTGAAAATAAGTCTAGCATATTGTTAGTTCCAGAGATATCATTAACACCACAAACAGTAAACAGATTTATTTCAAGATTTGGAAAAGAAGAAATTGCAGTTTTGCATAGTAAGCTTTCCATAGGAGAAAGATATGACCAATGGCATAAAATAAAAGAAGGAAAAGCAAAAATAGTCATTGGAGCACGTTCTGCAATATTTGCACCAATGCAAAACTTGGGACTAGTAATTATAGATGAAGAGCACGATAGCTCATATAAATCAGAAATGTCTCCCAGATATGATGTAAAAGAAATAGCAGGATATATGTGTAAGAATAAAAATATTCCATTAGTTCTTGGAAGTGCTACACCAGACATGGAAACGTATTATAAAGCACAAAAAGGAGAAATAATACTCTTGGAATTAACAAAAAGAGCAAATGAATCTGAACTTCCAAGTATAGAGATTATTGATTTAAGAGAAGAACTTGCAAAAGGAAATAAATCTATGATTAGTACAAGGCTTTATGAAGAAATTGAGAAAAACTTAAAAGAAAAAAAGCAAACTATTTTATACCTAAATAGAAGAGGCTTTTCGACTTTTGTAATGTGTAGGAACTGTGGGCATACAGTAAAATGCAAAAATTGTGATATTAATTTAACATATCATTCAAATAAAAATAAATTAAAATGCCATTATTGTGGATATGAAGAAAAAATTGTAACTAAATGCCCAGAATGTGGAAGTAATCAAATAAGATATTTTGGAACAGGTACACAAAAGCTAGAATATGAAATTCAAAAATTATTTCCAAATGCATCAACCATAAGAATGGATGTAGATACAGTAAGCAAAAAAAACTCACATGAACAAATTTTAGAGAAATTTAAAAATGAAAACATAGATATATTAATTGGAACGCAAATGGTAGTAAAAGGGCATCATTTCCCGAATGTGACATTAGTTGGAGTTATAGCAGCAGATGGGAGCTTAAATATGGACGACTTTAGAGCAAATGAGAAAACATTTCAAATATTGACACAAGTAGCAGGGAGAGCAGGAAGAGAAAAATGCAAAGGCAGAGTAATAATTCAGACATATAACCCAGACAATTTTAGTATAGAATGTGCAAAAAAACAAAACTATAAGTTATTCTATGATACAGAGATATCTTTGAGAAAACAATTGAAATATCCGCCATTTTGCGATATAATATTAATTGGATTTACATCAAAAGACGAAAAAGAAGTAGCTAAAGTGGCAGAAAAAATACATACTTACTTGAAAAATAGAGTAATAAAAGAAAATATAGGAATAATACTATATAAAGCACTTCCATCGCCGATTGATAAGATAAAAAACAAATATAGATGGAGAATATTGATAAAATGCAAATTCTCAGAAAAAATAATAAATTTAATAAATGAAACATTAGAAGAATATTATAATTTAAATAAAAAAGATACAAGAATTTCAATAGACTTAAATCCAAATAATATGATGTCGCTTTAATAAAAGAAAGGAGGAAGAAATGTGGCAATAAGGGAAATAAGGCAAGCCGGAGATGAAATATTAAGGAAAAAATCTAGAGTAGTGGAAGAAATAGATGATAGGATAAAAGAACTACTAGATGATATGCTAGAAACAATGCATAAATACAATGGAGTGGGACTAGCTGCCCCACAAGTAGGAATATTAAAAAGAGTTATTGTAATTGATTTATATGATGGAAATGAACCTTTGAAACTTGTAAATCCAGTAATTTTAAAGAAGAAAGGAAAACAAGAAGTGGAAGAAGGTTGCTTAAGCTTTCCAAATCAATATGCTAAAATGATAAGGCCAGAAGAAATTGTAGCAGAAGCCTTAAATGAAAAGGGAGAAAAAATAAAAATAAAAGCTAAAGGATTGCTAGCACAGGCGATTTGCCATGAAGTAGAACATTTGGATGGAATATTATTTATAGATAATATGATACCTGGAACATTAGAGTATGTACAACCAGATGAAAAATAAAGTAGGAAGTTTTATTTAAATTGTAAGAATTCAATGTAAACTTATCATTGCGTTCTAAAAGGAGGAATAAATGCTTAGAATAGTTTTCATGGGAACACCGGATTTTGCGGAAGAATCACTAAAAAAAGTGTATAAAGAAGGGTATAAAATAGAAGCTGTGGTAACAAATGTAGATAAACCAAAGGGGAGAGGTATGAAAATGCTTTTTTCTCCAGTAAAACAGTTTGCAGAAGAAAACAGTTTAAATATTCTACAACCTCAAAAAATTAGAAACAATACTGAGTTTATAGAAAAAATAAAAAAAATAAATCCTGATGTGATTTGTGTTGTAGCATATGGAAAAATTCTACCCAAAGAATTGTTAGAAATCCCCAAATTAGGATGTATAAACGTACATGGCTCACTACTTCCTAAATATAGAGGAGCAGCCCCAATACAATGGGCAGTACTAAATGGAGATAAAACTACAGGAATTACTACAATGTACATGGATGAAGGCATGGATACTGGAGATATGATTCTTAAAGAGGAAATAGAAATAGGAGAGGATGAAACAACTGGTGAATTGTGGAATAGACTTGCAAAAGTAGGAGCAGACTTACTTGCAAAAACTTTAGAATTAATAGAAAAAGGTAAAGCGCCAAGAGAAAAACAAGGAGAAGAATATACAATAGCTCCAATGCTTAATAAAGAGATGGCAAAAATAGATTGGGAAAAACAAAATGCTACGCAAATAAAAAATTTAGTTAGAGGGCTAAACCCAATAATGGGAGCTTATTCTAGTTTGAATGGAAAGAAAATAAAATTCTGGAAAGTACAAATATTATCGAATGATGACCTAAAAAGAGATTTTCCGGAATTAGAAGAGTATGAATACAAAATACCGGATATAGCATATGGAACAGTTCTGTTTTCTGATCCAAAGAAAGGATTATATATAAGAGCAAAAGAAGGAATACTAAAAGTCCTAGAAATTCAAGGCGAAAACGCAAGAAAAATGAATATAGGAGATTTCTTAAGAGGAAACAAAATAAATGCTGGAGCTATCTTTGAGTAAAAACCAATTTGGGTACAAGTGTGTTTCTCCACTTTTTCCAAATTGGGAATACACGTTAATGTGTGTATCGAAAAAATCTATTAATGCCTGTCCAAAATTTATATTTTTTTCTACCAATACGCTTGTCCCTAATTCTCACCAAAAAATGGAATTTTTTTAAATATATTTGCTGTTACCATAACTTGATGTTTTATGTGAAATATGGTATAGTATATTTGATCCCATTTTGGGAGGTTCCTACTCGCCACGACCAATATAGTAAGGAGGTTAGTTTCAAAATGGCGAGATATGATCATCTGGGATATTCCCCAGAGGACGCCTTTATAAGGCGTCGCATGCAGGAGCTTCCAGCTCCTGCATTAGCACTCAGGACTCTAAAGATCTTGGGCGCAAGAACGGCGTCCATGATCTACGACTCCGGAATGGTAGCCCCATATGATGGTGGCTACATCGTAAGGGCTCTTTTGGAGGCCACCGATACTTTTGGGATTGAGGTGGCCACCTGCATCGCTGTACTGGATCCGGACCCGGATCTAGACAGAATCTTGCTCGTTAGGGATTACGTGAATCCCTTCAAGATGCCGACCGAGGGGTTCAAGTTCCAGGATGACCGGTACACCATAGTCATCGTTAAGAGGGGCTACGGGCTTGATATCATGGCCTGCAAGCGTTGCCTCAGATAAGAAGCAGACGACCGGAGACCACCAGCCTCGCGTTGGTGGTCCTCCACTTTTTTTTATTTTTCTCTTGCTATAAATGGAATTTTATAAATGGAATTTTTAGAAAATAGTTGCAAAAATTGTAATATAATAGTATAATATATAATGTGTGAACTTTACATTCAAAAAAAGTAATACAAACATAGATTAAGTGCATAATATAAAAGTATATAGATATAAAAAGGAGAAAAAAATGGATTATTTGTTTATGATTCAGCAAGCACTTGTATGGCTATTAACAATATTTTGGGGATATCAATTAATTATAAGTATATGTTCACTAGTAAAACTAAAAGATAAACCTATATTAGAAGAGAAAACTAATAAATTTATGGCAATAGTGCCTGCACATAATGAAGAAAATGTAATAGAAGCTTTGATAGAAAGTTTGAATAATCAGGATTATCCAAAGGATTATTATGATATATATGTTATTGCGGATAATTGCACAGATAGAACTGCAGCAATAGCAAGAAGTCTTGGTGCAATTGTACTGGAAAGATATGATGAAGAACATAAAACAAAGGGATATGCTTTGCAATGGTTCTTAAATCAGAAAATTGCAGAAGATATTGATTATGATGCCTTTTGTATATTTGATGCTGATAATATTGTTGATAAAAACTTTTTAAAAGCAATGAATAAAAAGCTTTGTCAAGGAGAAGAAGTTGTTCAAGGATATAGAGATATAAAAAATCCAACAGATAGTTGGGTATCAGCAGGTTATGCTCTATTTTATTGGACAATGAATAGATTCTATCATTTGGCAAGATATAATTTGGGACTATCTCCATTAATAAATGGTACTGGTTTTATGGTTAAATTTGATGTTATAAAACCAGAAGGATGGAATACAAACACATTAACAGAAGATATAGAATTTTCTTTAAAAAGGATAATAACAGGAAAAAGATTAGGATGGGCAACTGATGCGATAGTTTATGATGAGCAACCAGTTGGTTTTAAGCAATCTTGGAAACAAAGAACAAGATGGACAGTGGGACATATACAATGTATGAATGAATATACAAAATCACTTGCAGAAGCAGTAAAAACACATAAAACAATGATGAATTTCGATGGACTATTATATATATTAGGGAGTATTCCAATGTTTGTCCTAACATTAACATTAGTGGTATTAAATTTTGTTATATATGCGGCTAATGGAATGACTTCATTAGATTTAATAATTAATTGCTTAAGATATTTGATACCAACATTTCTTTTACCAATATTTACGGCATTATTAATTATGATATTGGACAAAAAGCCAATAAAGCCAATGATTAAAGGATTATTATGCTACCCAATATTTTTGGGCTCATGGATATTAATAAACTTTAAATGTTTATTCAGACGTGACACAAGTTGGGATAAGATAGAACATGTTAGAAATATAAAGATAAAAGATGTTGCATAAATATAAAAAACTGGAAGACAGCTTTTGAACCTGTTTTCCAGTTTTTTTGCCTAATCTAGAATACTTAAATATAGTGAAGTAGTTATAAGATTAATCCTGTAACTACTCAGCCTGTTGGTAAACTTTGAGTTTTAAGCAGACGAGTATTAAAAATGTGATATTTAATTTGTTTTGATTCTTGGGTTTTATTAAATTGCTTATTGTAAAAAAGAAGACATTTAATAAAATGTATGATATAATCTAATACGACTAACAATAATCTTAATTATATTTTTAACTTAAGAGAAAGGAACAAGAGTAAAAAATGAAAGAATTATTAAAAAACAAGGTAGCATTGGCACATATATTTATAATTGTATTAGGCATTATTTTTATTTCATTGTCTATATTTCATAGTAGTCTATGGTATGATGAATCTTATTCAGTAGCAATATCAAATAGAAGTTTTGCAGATATTTGGACAATTGGTGGACATGATGTTCATCCAATATTATATTACTGGATATTGCATATAATAAGAATGATTTTTGGGAATCAAATAATGCTATTTAGATTACTTTCAGTACTATCATTAGCCATTTTAGGAATATTAGGCTTTACACATATTAGAAAAGATTTTGGGGAAAAGGTAGGGATTTTATTTTCTTTCTTTGTCTTTTTCTTGCCAATAACTGTGGCATATGCAGGAGAAATAAGAATGTATGATTTAGCTATGCTTTTAGTTACAGTTATGGCGATTTATTCATATAGAATATATAAAAATCCAGATAAGAAAAATATAAAGAATTGGATTTTATTTGGAGTGTTTAGTTTAGCATCTGCATACACGCATTATTATGCTTTAGCAGCAGCAGGTGTGATAAATTTAGCATTACTAATTTATTTCATAAGAAAATCTGTAAAAGAGAAAAAATTTTGTTATAATTTAAAAATATTTATAATTGTAGGAGTTATACAAATAATTGCATATTTGCCTTGGCTAGTGTATTTATTATTACAGATAAGTCAAGTATCAGCAGGTTTTTGGATATCAATGACTTTTCCGGGAACATTAATAGAAATGTTTACCTTCCAATTTACTGGAAATCTTGATGATTCAATGCATGTTTCTAACTGGGTAGCTGGAATATTTGGAATTATTGTAAGTGGTTTTGTGATTTATTTATTTGTGAAAAATAGAAAAAATAAAGAAGAGAATAAACCAGCTAAATATTCAATAATTATATATGTATTAACATTACTTGGAGTTTGTTTAATGTCTCTTATTATGATGAGTCCAATTCTTTATGCAAGATATATGTTATGTATTACAGGACTTTTCATATTCTTTATAAGTTTTATATTAGGGAAATATGGAAACAAATATATAATTGCAGTGGTATGTATTTTATCTATAATAATTGCAACATATATAAATATAACACAAATAGAACAAAATTATGATGAGAGCAATAGTGAACCAATTGAATACTTGCAAGAAAATATACAAGAAGGAGATATTATAATTTTTGGAAATGAGGGAAGCGGCTTTGTAGTAGCAGCAAATTTCCCAGATGTAGATAAATATTTTTGGGATGGAGCATATTGGAATATAGATGAAGCAATAAGTGCGTATGGACCAAATATGACGATAATACACAGTTTGGATGAAATAGAAGAAGAAAATGTTAGACTTTGGGTAATAAATGGTTCAAGCTATTCAATAGCAGAATCATTAGAAGAGGAACTTGGTGGAAATATAATTTCTAAAGAGGCATTTTATACTTTATATAAAGAATATAATTATACAATTTCATTGGTTGAATTAGGGGAGTAGTTGGTAAATAATGTAATACTTTTTCCAGTATTTTCTTGCTAGATGAAATATAAAATGATATAATCATGTATGTAATTAATAAGGAAGGGAAATAAAAATGAATTTAGAAAAGAAAACAAAAGTATATGCTTTTGTGGGACCATCTGGAACTGGTAAAAGTTATAGAGCACAATTAGTAGCAAATGAAAATAATATCCATTATATTATTGATGATGGTCTTTTAGTGCATGATAATGATGTAGTTGCTGGAAATTCCGCAAAAAAAGCACCTACAAAAGTTGAAACTGTAAAAAAGGCTATTTTCATTGACAAAGAAGAAAGAGATGAAATGAGGGCAGCATTAAAGAAAATAAAACCAGATGCTATATTAATACTTGGTACGTCTGATGACATGGTGGAAAAAATAGCAGAGAATTTGGGATTGTCTAAACCAGAGAAAACAATATATATAAATGAAGTTGCAACAGAAACAGAAATGGAAACAGCAAAAAGAATTAGGACTACAGAAGGAAAGCATGTTATTCCTGTGCCAACTTTTGAAATAAAACGTGATTTTGCAGGATATATCTTAGATCCACTTCAAATATTTAAGTATAGAAAAAATGAAGAACCATACATTTCAGAGAAATCGATTATTAGACCTACCTTTAGTTATTTGGGTAAATTTACAATTTCGGATACAGTGTTTAGGCAAATTACAGAATACATAGCTAAGAAAACCGAAGGAATACATAGAGTTTCAAAAGTTAGAGTGGAAAACACAGTTGGAGCTACAAACATATATGTAGAAGTCTATGTTATATTTGGATATAATATAGTAAATGTTTTAAGGGATTTTAAACAAAAAGTAAAAAAAGAAATAGAAAGATTAACAACAATGAATGTGCAAGCGGTTTCAGTAATGGCAAAGGGAATACATATGCCAAGCGAGAATTAATATGCGTAATATGGAGGTAAAAAATAAAATGTCATTTATAGTAGCAATTGATGGTCCAGCAGGGACTGGCAAGGGTACAATAACAAAAATTATAGCCAAAAGGTTCAATCTAATAAATATAGATACGGGGGCCATGTATAGATGTGTGACATTAGAAATGCTAAATAGAAGTGTCAAACTAGATGAATTGGATAAAATAAAAGAAATATTAGAGAATATTAATATAGATTTAAGAAAAGATAATGATAAAGATTTAGTTTTCTTAAATGGAGAGGATGTTACTAACAAAATAAGGAGTAAAGAAGTTTCTGATTTTGTATCTCAAGTTTCAAGCGTAAAAGAAGTTAGATTTAAAATGGCAGATCTTCAGAGAAAGATGGCAGAAGGCAAAGATGTTATCATGGAAGGAAGAGATATTGGTACATATGTATTTCCAAATGCAGATGTGAAAATATATTTAGATGCGGATTTGGAAGAAAGAGCAAGAAGAAGATTTAAGCAAAACAAAGAAAAGGGAATAACAATATCGTATATTGAAATACTAGAAAATATCAAAAAAAGAGACGAAAATGATAAGGCAAAAGAAATAGGAGCTTTAAAACTTGCTGATAATGCAGAAGTTATCGATACTACTAATATGAGAATAAAGCAGGTAAGTCGTGAAGTAGGAAACATAATAAAAAGAAAACAATCTGAAATAAAAATGCAAACTAAAATATATAAAGAACGTAAAGAAACTACATGGAAAAAAATTGAAAGAAAAATAGTAAAAGTAATATTAACTGCAGTATATAAAATAGTGTATAGGGTTAGGATAAATGGCAAAGTACCAGAAGAAGGAGCATATATTTTATGCAGTAATCACATAAATTATTTAGATGCAGCTGCAATAGTATTATTTAATAAAAGAAAAGTAAATTTTGTAGCAAAAGAAGATTTATTTACTCATAGAATATTGTTCTGGCTTGGTCATTTATTTGATGCAATCCCAATAAAAAGAGATATGCAAGATATAGAAGCTATGAAGAGATGTTTAAAAGTGCTGAAAAAAGGCGAGCTTTTAGGAATATTCCCAGAAGGTACACGTAAAGGGCTGGAAAAAAATATGAAAGCCAAAAACGGAGCTGCTTTTATGGCAATTAAGGCTAATGTAAAAGTAATACCAGTAGGTATTCATGGAACTTTCAAACCATTTAGTAAAGTGTATGTGAATTATGGAGACCCAATAGATTTAAGCAAATATAAAAATCAAAAAGATAAATTAGATGAAGCAACAAAGTTAATTATGGATAAAATAGTTATGTTGACAAAGAAGGAAGATTAGAGTATAATATACTAGTGGATAGAAAATTAGAGATTAGAGTCTATAAAAAGGAAATTAGAATTTATAGAAGTTCTAATTTTCTTGTTTGTATAAGAAAAAAATATTAAAAAAAATAGCATTAGAATTAATGAAACAGAGGTGACAAGTTTTAGTATGTCATTATGTTGCATAATGAATATAAAAAAAATAGAGGTGTAATTAAAAATGAGAAACGAAAAATTAAGAAATGTAGCAATAATAGCACACGTAGATCATGGAAAAACAACTTTAGTAGATGCTTTGTTAAAACAAAGCCATGTTTTTAGAGAAAATGAGCAAGTAGATGAAAGAATAATGGATTCAAACGACTTGGAAAAAGAAAGAGGAATAACAATATTATCTAAAAACACATCAGTAATGTATAATGGTGTAAAAATAAATATTGTAGATACTCCTGGTCATGCTGATTTTGGAGGAGAGGTTGAACGTGTTTTAAAAATGGTGGATGGAGTTCTTTTATTAGTTGATGCTTTTGAAGGACCAATGCCTCAAACAAAAGAAGTGTTAAAAAAATCTTTGGCACTTAATCTAAAGCCAATTGTTATTATAAATAAAATAGATAGACCTGGTGCTGATCCACTAAAAGTAGTTGATAAAGTATTAGAATTATTTATAGAACTAAATGCAAATGATGAACAATTAGATTTCCCTGTGATTTATGCATCAGCAAAAAACGGAATAGCTAAAATGCATTTAGAGGATGAAAGCGATAATGTAAAATGCGTATTTGATACAATTATATCAACAATTGAACCACCAAAATGCGATACTGAAGGAACTATGCAAATGCTTGTATCAAACATAGACTATGATGATTATTTAGGTAGAATTTCAGTAGGAAGAGTTGAAAGAGGAACAATTAATTCTGGTATGAGTGTTGCAATATGCAAAAACGACAAAAACGAAAATGGAAAAATAGCAAAGCTATTTACATATGAAGGACTAAAAAGAGTTGAAAAAGAAGAGGTATCAGCTGGAGATATAGTTTGCTTATCAGGTATTGCAGATATTAATATAGGTGATACAATTTGTGATATAAATAATCCAGAGAAAATTCCATTTGTAGATATTGATGAACCAACAGTATCTATGACATTTAGTGTAAATAATGGACCTTTTGCAGGAAAAGAAGGGCAATTTGTAACATCAAGACATATACGTGACAGATTAATGAAGGAATTAGAAAAAAATGTTAGTTTACGTGTAAAAGAAACAGATTCAGCAGATAGTTTTGAAGTATGTGGACGTGGAGAG
>CAZPKK010000015.1:2040-28050 GCA_964587175.1 uncultured Clostridium sp. | reverse complement strand
TGGGACCAGAAAAGAGAACAAGAGTAAGAAGTGATAAAGAACAAAAATTAGTTGCTTACCATGAAGCGGGTCATGCTGTAGTTAGTAGATTTTTACCAACACAAGACCCTGTACATCAAATATCTATTGTCCCAAGAGGAATGGCTGGTGGCTATACTATGTATAGACCTACAGAGGATAAATCATTTATGTCTAGAACAGAAATGATAGAAAATATAGTATCACTTCTTGGAGGTAGAGCTGCTGAAAAATTAATTTTAGATGATATATCTACAGGTGCAAGTAATGATATAGAAAGAGCCACAAAAATTGCAAGAGCAATGGTTACTAAATATGGAATGAGTGACAAGGTAGGAACAATAACACTTGGACAAAATCAAGAAGAAGTATTTTTGGGAAGAGATTTTGCTCAAGCTAAAGAATATTCAGAGGAAACAGCAGGAATTATTGATGAGGAAGTAAAGAAAATAATAGATGCGGCTTATAATAGGGCAGAAGAGATTTTAAAAGAGCATATAGATAAACTTCATAGTGTAGCAGGTGTTCTGTTGGAAAAAGAAAAAATTGATGGAGATGAATTTGACGCAATTTTTAATGGGTAATAAAATAAAGTGATGAAAAATAAGGGAAGACGTTCTAATGTCCTCCCTTATTTGCAATTGTGAAAATTTTGTAAATCTGCTTGATTTTTCATGTGAGCTAAGATACAATATTAAATGTAAAATAGGATAATTATGAGCTTTTATAATAATAAATGTTTTTTGAAAGAGAGGAAATTAGATTTGGAGAAAAACAGTAAGAAAAAAATATATAAGTTTGAAAAAAATAAAAAAAAGGATAAAATTGATAATTTATCAAAAAAAAGAAAAGTAGTTACTATAAACGATAGACTAAGAAGAATGTTATTGGTTTTTTTCTTAATACTTATATTTCTAGTGGGAAGAATAGGATGGATACAAATAGTTCAAGGTTCAGAGTTAGAAGAAGCTATGTATAGGCAATTAACAACAAGTGAAACTATTAGCCCTAAAAGAGGAACTATATATGATTCAACAGGAAAAGCTTTGGCAATAAGTGCTCAAGTAGATACAGTTAGTATAAATCCAACTATATTTGTTATAGAAGATGAAGATGGAGAAATTTTAGAAGACGAGACTAAAGCCTTAAAAGAGGAAATAGCAGAAGCCTTTGCCGAAATATTTGATTTGGATTATGAGGAAACTTTAGAAAAAGTATCAAGCACTAGTACCAATGTAACAATTGCTAGAAAAGTTGAAAATGATGTAATAGAAGAGCTAGAAAATTGGATGGAAGAAAACAAAATATATACTGGTATTAATATAGATGAAGATACAAAAAGATATTATCCATATGATAATTTGGCGTCAAATTTATTAGGATTTTGTGGAACAGATAATCAGGGATTATATGGTCTAGAGTTAAAGTGGAATGATATTTTAACAGGAACTCCTGGCAAAGTTACTTCAGCGCAAGATGCGGTGCAAGATTTAATTCCGTATGAAAACGAGACATATATAGCACCACAAAATGGAAATGACATAACTCTCACAATTGATGCTAATATACAAGCAATTGCAGAGAAATATTTAGCACAAGCATGTGAAGAAAATGATTGTGAAGATGGTGGAAATGTAATAATTATGGATCCAGAAACAGGAGATATTTTAGCAATGGCTACATATCCAGATTTTAATTTAAATAGTCCATTTACGCTTGATGTTGATGGATGGGATAATATGTCTTCAGAAGAACAAAATACGTTATTGCAAGAAACTTGGAATAATAGAGCAATAACATCAACATATGAACCCGGTTCAGTATTTAAAATAATTACAGCAGCCGTTGGATTAGAGGAAGGAATAGTAGATGCAGACACGGCAGGAGTGTTTAATTGCGAAGGCTATGAGGAAATATCAGAAGTAACAATTAATTGTTCAAATACTTCTGGACATGGACAATTAAGTTTAAGGGATGCGCTCAAATATTCATGTAACCCAGCTTTTATACAATTAGGACAGAAAATTGGGGCTGCAACATTATATAGATATTATGATGCATTTGGCTTTTTTGATACTACTGGATTTGCTGATATTGGAGATTCTGGAAGTTCAGGAGAAAGAACAGGATATTTTTGGGATTTAAATAATGTAGGAAGCATAGAACTTGCTACTATGTCATTTGGACAAAGATTTAGAGTAACTCCACTTCAAATGATAACTGCAGTTGCAGCTATTGCTAATGATGGAGTATTAATGCAACCAAGAATTGCAAAAGAGATAACAAACACAGATACAGGAGCAGTTACTACGATAGAACCTGTGGAGGTAAGGCAGGTAGTATCAGAAGAAACGTCAGCAACATTATTGGATATGTTAGAAACAGTTGTTGATAGTGGAACAGGACAATATGCACAAGTAAAAGGATATAGTATTGCTGGTAAGACAGGTACATCTGAGCCAGATACAACTAATGAAGATGATGGCTATGTTGCTTCTTTCGTGGCAATTGCACCAACAGAAGATCCTCAATTAGTTGTACTTGTAACACTATATGGTTTAGACGAAGATAGCAGTCATAGTGGTAGTACCGTTGCAGCACCAGTAGTTTCACAGATTTTATCAGAAGTATTACCTTATTTAGAGATTCCTTCAACTGCAACGGATAGTGACTCAGAAGAAGAGACTATTACTTTATCAAATGTAAAAAACAAAACGGTTGCAGAGGCTAAGAAGATATTAGAAGCTCAAGGGTTCGAATGTGAGACAACTGGAAATGACAGTGATATTGTAAGCGAGCAAATGCCAGTAGCTGGTACATCTCTAATAGAGGGATCCATAATAAAGTTATATACTGAAGATAATAATACAAGAGTATCTCAAACGGTGCCTGATTTAAAAGGAATGACCTTATCAGAAGCAAAAGCAGCATTAAAGAATAAAAATTTGAATATAAAATATACTGGAAGTGGAAAAGTAACTAGTCAAAGTATTACAGTAGGAACATCAGTAGAAGAGGGAACAGTAGTAGAAGTTGTGCTTAAACAAGAAATTGAGGAGTAATATATAGGAAAGGAAAATTGAAAGAAACGTCTGTCCAAAAATTAAAAAAGAAAGGATAATAGAAAAATGGGAGTCAGCTTAGAAGAAACTAAATTTATACTAAAAAAATATAATATTCAGGCTAACAAGAGATTAGGACAAAATTTCTTAATTGATGATAATGTAATAAACAGCATAATAGAAGCAGCAGATATCCAAAAAAAAGACTTGGTTATTGAAATAGGACCAGGACTTGGTACTCTTACTTCTAAACTATTAGAGTATGCAGGAAAAGTTATAGGTATTGAATTAGATGAAAGAATGATAAGAATATTAAATGACAGGTTCAAGTTATATAATAATTTTAATTTGTTAAATGAAGATGTGCTTAAAGTTGATCTGAAGGAAATAATTAGTGATAATGTGGGAATTTTTACAAAAGTAAAAATTGTAGCAAATCTTCCATACTATATTACAACACCAATTATAATGAAGTTGTTAGAAGAAAAATTAGATATTGCTACTATTACTGTTATGGTACAAAAAGAAGTTGCTGATAGAATAACGGCGATACCTGGTGATAGATTATCAGGTAGTATAACTTATAGTATAGATTATTATGCGGAGGCGACGAAAGTTATATTTGTAGATAAATGTAGTTTTATTCCTATCCCGGAGGTTGACTCTGAGGTAGTAAAGTTGCAAATAAGAGAAAAACCAAAAGTAGAAGTGCTAGACGAAGAAATATTTTTCAAGATTATTAGGGCAAGTTTTATGCAGAGAAGAAAAACCCTTATTAATAGTTTAACAAATGCTGGAATTGTAAAAGATAAAAAAAAGTTAAAAGAAGTTATAGAAAAATTAGGATTAAATATAGAAATAAGAGGAGAAAAATTAACTCTTGAACAATTTGCTAAACTTTCTAATATAATTAGTAGTGAATATAAAAATTGATCTTTATTGTAAAATAAAAAAACTATTTCTTTTTTAGAAAAGTTATGGTATAATAATTATGTAATGTTTTAAAGGAGGGCAATAGAGTGAATCAAATCTTAGTCACAGAAAAATTGTATATTACACCAGAACTAAGAAGAAAAAAGAAGCTATATAAAATAGAATTCTTTTTATCTATTCTTTTAATATGCCTATTATCCTCTTATTACATATATGCAGAATATGATAGAAATAAAAGTGAGGAGGTTTCACAAGTATTACTATCTGAAGTAAAATCAGATGAAACTACAAAATCATCAACTGATGATGATGCAATTATAATCTTCTTAGATGAAGATGATGCAATTGAAACTGATGAATCAATATTAGAAAACAATCAAATAATTAATAGTGTTACTATAGGTGAAGAGACTTACGTGACAGAAGCCATAATAACAATACCAGAAATAGGAATAACATATCCTGTTTTGTCTGATACATCAGATGAGTTACTTGAAATTTCAGTAAATAAATACTGGGGACCAGAACCAAATGAGGTAGGTAACTATTGTATAGTTGGACATAACTACAGGAATGGAAAAATGTTTGGAAAATTAAGTGAATTAGAACATGGAGATATAGTAGAATTAGAAGATTTAACCGGAAGAACAATAGAATACAAGGTATATGACATATATATTGTTGACCCTTCTGACACTAGTTGCACTAGTCAATTAACAAATGGAAGAAGAGAATTAACATTAATTACATGTACGAATTATGGAACACAAAGGCTTGTAGTAAAGTGTACAGAAGTATAAAATAGAACTAGTAGGGGAGCTTACTCTTGCTCTAAAGTATAAATAAAAGGCAGGTTTAAAAACTTGCCTTTTATTTGAGCTTTATACAATTACAATATTTCATTTTTTATTGTTTGAATTAAATTTGGCATATCAATTTCATCATTAGCAAATTGTTTGAATAAGTTTATGTCTTCATCTGAAATTGCCATTCCTTCAATTGCTAAATCATTTTTTATATTATTTATATCAAAATTAAAAATATCTTCATTAAACATTTTCTTATCCTCCTGAAATCTTAGTGGGTATATTAGAGATAATTGTTAATAAAAAATGTTTTTAATTTAAGACAACCCACATATTTATTATACCATAAAAACGTCGAAAAGTCCAGTAAAATCAAGCAAAATCTTCTTGGGATTTTAAAATTTTTGATATTGCTTATCTGAATTATTTACGAAAAATAATATAATTTACTAGTATTTATTAAGAATGAATTTGTTTTTGCTCTAAACAAGAGAAGAACAATCTTGTCAAATCACTTGTATCTACGATTGATTTGATACTTGCATTAAGAAAATCTTTTGGATTTGCTTTACTTAAGTTTAAAACATATCCATTCTTTAATGCTAATTCTCTAATAAATTCTCTAATGGTTCTACCATTTCCTTCACGATATGGGTGTAATACATTTAGCTCAGATAAATAGTAGGCAAGTCTTTCTGAGATTTTTTCTTTAGAATAGCCAGAAAGATAATTTTCTTCTTTTAATTGATTTAATAATTTTTCAAGTTCTGGCTCTATATATTCCCATTCAGCAAATCTAAAAGCACCTTTTCCAATATTTTCTGTTCTGAACTTTCCAGCAAAGGGATAGATATCTTCAAATAGAAAAATATGGATATCTTTAATATGTTTAATATCAAAATTGCCTATAATGCCCTTTTTACGAAGAGCAAGCAACTTAGCAGCAGTAATTTTAGCTTCATATTTTTGTAATAAAGCAGGATCTTTTATATCTAATTTATTGATTAGAGTGTTTGAATTTTCATAACAGTAATTTGAGTTTCTGTTTTCATAAATATCTTTCTCCATATAATCCTCCTACTGAAAGTAACAATTTTATTATATCATAAGTTTATAAAATTATAGATGTTTTATAAAAAATATGTAACAAAAAATAGTTGATTACATAGTATAGTAATAAATATATTTTTGGAGGTTTAAATGGCAAAGATAATTGTTTTTAATAATGATACTGATAGAATTGAAGTATATTACAGAGGAGAAGACGAACCAATGCCATATAATACAAACGGAACTTTAAGAGTAAGGGAATTTAGGGGGTCAAGTAATTCATCTACTTTATGGACAACTAAAAGGACTATGCAAAGTTGGAATAGTCAAAGATATACTTATGGCTCTGCTATTCCAGTAGGTTTTGCATTTAAAAGGCCTTGGGAAGGTGGACACGGAAACCAAAGTCAACACTATGCTGGTACCGCATTTGATGTAGGACAGAGACTTTCTAGTGCACAAAGAAGAACATTATGGAATTCTGCAAATAATTCTGGGATATGGTCATATGTGGAGCCAATATCACTTACACCAACATGGGTACATTTTGATAAAAGATTTGGTTCGGCAGCCTGTTCCAGTGGTGGATATCCACAACTAAAAAGAGGTAGTTTGAGCAATTATGTGCTAATTGCCCAAGATGACTTAAATACACTTGGATATACTACAGGGGGACTAGATGGGATTTTTGGTTCAGCAACACAAAGTGCAGTTAAAAGATATCAATCATCAGTAGGTTTAACGTCAGATGGAATAATAGGTTGCAATACATGGAGAGCATTACAAGAAGCAGTTGTGGGTACGGGTAGAACAAGTACTACAATTGATTAAAAACAGAAAAAATGATTAATTCGTAGTTAAAATGTTTACTACGAATTTTTTTGTTTATAGCAAAGTTACAATAAAGCCTGACTAAGAGAAGTGTGTGACATGTATTTCAATGTTGCTTCAAAAATTTAGCTATATAAATGTGTTTCTACAAAAACGTAGAAACACTAGAGTAGCAAGCGTCAGCAAAACATTGTAGTTAAAATTATTGAAAAATAAATAAAAAAATTTAAAAAAATCATAAAAAACACTTGCATTTTCCTAGTACTTGTATTAAAATGAAATCGAAGTGGAGTAAAGTGGTAGAAAGTGGTTAAAAAATGGAGCGAGGTGAAACAAAGTGCTTATTGGTGAATATGAACATTCTCTAGATACAAAAGGTAGATTAATAATGCCAGCAAAAATTAGAGAAGACATAGGTGAAAAGTTCATAATAACAAAAGGACTTGATGGGTGCTTGTTTGGGTTCTCGCAAAATGAATGGACAAACTTTGAAGAAAAATTAAAAACACTTCCACTTACAAATAAAAATGCAAGAGATTTCGTAAGATTCTTCTTATCTGGAGCGATAGAATGTGAAATAGATAAACAGGGAAGATTTCTTATTGCTAGTAACTTAAGAGAATATGCTAATATGGAAAAAGAGGCAGTAATAATAGGTGTTGGTACTAGAATTGAAATCTGGAACAAAGATAAATGGAAATTATACAATAGTGAAGAAAATATCTCAGCTGATGAAATAGCAGAGAATATGACAATGCTTGGTATATAACTTTAAAAAAGTTTATATATAAACTAAAGATAAGATACAAAGATACAAAAGATTTTTAATCCTCATTTGTATAACAAAAGATAAAAGCGTAATAAACAAAAGATGGAATAATACTAAAGAAAAATTAAATAAAGTAAACAAAAGAAAAAAGTAAATAATTAATACAAAAATTTTACAAAAGACAAATCAAACAAAAGATAAATAATGTAAGACTTAAGATAAAATAGTTATAGAACAAAAGATGTTTTAATTCTCAAAAGATAAAATGTTGATTGTTTATACATAAATATTCACAAAAGATAATATAAAAAACAAAAGAATTAAAAAACAAGAGAAAAAAATTACTATAAGCTAAGTAATTTGAAAGATAGCATACAGTTGGTATATTTTTATACCAACTGCTTGTGCTATAAAGGGAAAAAACGAAACGTGTGTTTCGTTTAAAAACCTGTAAGTGCTACAATAACACAGTATAAAGTGTATAAAATATTGAGGTGTAATAATTGGAATTTAAACATAGACCTGTTTTATTAAATGAATGTATAGAAGGATTACATATACTTCCGAATGGAATATATGTGGATGGGACAATTCGGAGGAGCAGGTCATAGTGAAGAAATAATAAAAAGGCTGTCTAAAAATGGTTTACTAATTGGGATTGATAGAGACGAAGAGGCATTAAAAGCAGCAAAAGAAAAACTAAAAAATTACAATAATGTTAAATATATACATGGAAATCATGATGAAATAAAAGAATTATTACAAAATATCGATATAGAAAAAGTTGATGGGATTCTACTAGATTTAGGAGTGTCATCATATCAATTAGATGAGAAATCTAGAGGATTTAGCTATATTGAAAATGCTAGATTAGATATGAGAATGGATAAATCCCAAGAACTTACAGCAGAAAAAGTGATAAATGAATATACAGAAGAAAGATTGGCAGATATTATTTATGAATATGGTGAAGAAAAGTTTTCTAGAAATATTGCAAAAAATATATGCAAGCAAAGGGAAGTAAAAAAGATAGAAACTACAGGAGAATTAGTAAATGTTATAGAAAAATCTATTCCAAAATCAAAACAAAAAGATGGACATCCTGCTAAGAGGACATTTCAAGCAATTAGAATAGAAGTAAATAACGAAATAAAACCACTTTATAATACAATTTTAGATTCAATACAATTATTAAAAGAAGGTGGAAGATTGGCTGTTATTACTTTTCATTCTTTAGAAGATAGAGCGGTAAAAGAAGCTTTTATAGATGCACAAGGAAAATGTACTTGTCCCAAAGATTTACCATATTGCATATGTAACTATGTGTCTTATGGAAAAACTATAACTAAAAAACCAATTCTTCCAAGTATGAAAGAACAAAAGGAAAATTCTAGAAGTAAAAGTGCTAAGCTTAGAATTTTTGAAAGAAGAGAGAAAAAGTTATAACTTGCAATATTATTGAATTGTAATAAATAAAAAACAATGGAAAAGAGGTGAAGGTAACTTATGGCAAATTATAGGTATGATAGATACCAATATGAAACTAGTCCTCGAAAGTTAGAGCCTAAATATGAACCAATACAAGAACCATATAAGAAAAAATCATCAACAGTCATGAAAAAAGCAAAAAAAACAAATCAAAATGCACAGACTAAAGGAAACATAAAAACAGTTATATATATTTTTATAATATTTGCAGGTCTATTTGTCATAAGTTATAGAAATTCACTAATAAATGAAAGTTTTAATGAAAATGAAACTTTAAAAGCTAGTTTGTCAGCAATAGAAAAACAAAATGAACAATTACAAGTAAATCTAGAGAATAGTTTGAATTTGTCTAACATAGAAGAACTTGCAACAGAAAGGCTTGGAATGCAAAAATTAGATAGTAGTCAAAAAATATATGTAAGTTTAGATAAGCAAGATTATGTAGAGACTGCAAGCGAAGAAGTAATAATGGAAGATAGTCAAAATTGGTTTGATAAGATATTGAATACATTATTAGGAAAATAAACACTAAGATTTGAAATTACAATTTAAAGACAATTGAGATAGATTTAATCTATCTCTTTATTTTTTGTTAAAGTAAATATTTTAGTCTTTTTTTATTTTATTTGAATACAATTAATTTAAGAAAATCAAGTAGAGTGGGAAGAAAGGAAAACAGTATGAATAATATTTTTGGAAGAAAGGAGAACAGAGGAAAAAAGAGTAGGAAGACAACAATCCCCAAAAATATAAAACAAAACAGAAAAAATAGCACAGAATCAAGATTTAATAAAAAAAGAATAATGAAAATAAAAAAGATAAAAAAGGAAGAGAAAGAGGAAAACATCGAAAAGTTAAAAAAGAAAATAGAAAGAGAGCAGAATAAAAAGTTTAAGAAAGAAAGAAAAAAAGAAAAAAATAAACCAGAAGAAAAATATGGTGAAATCAGTAGACGAAAAAGAATGAAAGTCTGGATGATAGTAGTTGTATTAATATCAAGTTTATTTATAGTAAGAATTGGCTGGATACAATTTGTAATGGGAGATGAATTAAAGCAAATGGCCTATGCACAACAAAGTATGGATAGGGCAGTAAATCCTAGAAGAGGAACAATATATGATGCAACAGGAACAACTATTTTAGCTGTAAGTAGTACAGTTAATACTATAACAGTTAATCCAAACAACATTTCAAATGAGGATAAAGAAAAGGTTGCTGAAGCTCTTTCCAATATATTTGAATTGGACTATGAGACAGTATTAAAGAAAGTAAGTAAAAACACATCTATTGAAACAATTGTAAGCAAAGTGGAAAAAGAAAAGGCAGATGAACTAAGAGTTTGGATGGAGGCTAATAATATAAGTGGGGGAATAAACATAGACGAAGATACGAAAAGGTATTATCCATATAATAGTTTAGCTTCACAAGTAATAGGATTTTGTGGATCTGATAATCAAGGATTAGATGGAATAGAAGCCATATATGAAGAAGAATTGCAAGGTGAGAAAGGTAGTATTAGTAAAATAACTGATGCAAATGGTGGTGAAATAGAAGGAGAAAGTGAATATTATACTGAGGCTATTGATGGAAATGATTTAGTATTAACTATTGATGCTACAATTCAAGGAATTGCGGAAAAATATTTGGAAGAAGCATGTATAGATAATGAGTGTACAGATGGTGGAAACATTATCATAATGAATCCAAAAACTGGAGATATTTTGGCAATGGCAGGATATCCAGATTATAATTTAAATGAGCCATATGAAACTACAATAGAAGAACTAAAATCTACTTGGGATAGTTTGTCTGAAAGTGAACAAATCGCAGAAATGCAAAAGGTTTGGAGAAACAAAGCGGTAGCAGATACATATGAACCGGGTTCTACCTTTAAGCTAATTACTGCGTCAGCAGCATTAGAAGAAGGAATAACTACAACTGATAGAGAAGGAGAGTTTACATGTACAGGTGGAATTACAATAGCAGGAGTTAGAATCAGTTGTTGGAGATATTATAATCCACATGGCTCTGAGAGTTTAAGAGAGGCACTTATGAACTCCTGTAATCCTGTATTTATTGGATTAGGGCAGGAAATAGGTGTAAGTAAATATTATGAGTATCTTGAAAAGTTTGGTTTGTTAAAAAGAACAGGTATTGATTTGCCTGGTGAAGCAGGAAGTATTTTTTTGAGCGAGGAAAATGTGGGAGCAATTGAACTTGCAACAATATCTTTTGGGCAAAGATTCGAAATAACTCCAATACAAATGATAACAGCAGTAAGTACAATTGCAAATAAAGGCACATATGTAAAACCACGTGTTGTAAAGCAAATAATAGATAGTCAGACAGGTGAAGTGACAGATATTCCGGTAGAAGAAACTGAAGGAGTACTTTCTACAGAAACTGCAGAAAGTGTTTTAAGTATGATGGAGTCAGTTGTGGCAGAAGGAACTGGAAAGAATGCACAAGTAGCAGGATATTCTATTGGAGGAAAAACAGGTACATCAGAAGATGGAGTAAATACGGGTAAATATGTTACGTCATTTGTTGGGGTAGCACCCATATCGGATCCAGAAGTTGTTATATTAATAACTTTATATAACCCAACAGGAGAAGGAGGACATCAAGGAGGTGGAGTGGCAGCACCAATTGCCTCTCAAGTTTTAGGGGAAGTTTTACCATATTTAGAAATTGAACAAGATAATCTTACAGAAGATGATATAAGAGAAGAGGTAGAAGTGCCAAATGTAGTAGGAATGACAGTATCTGAAGCTAAAAAGACTTTAGAAGAGATTGGATTAGGGATTAGTTATGAAGAAACTGAAGAGAGCATTTCTGATAGGATAGTAACAAGTCAGATACCTATTGAAGGAATAGAAATTTATGAAGGAACAAAAGTGATTGTGAAGTGAGAGGTGGGAGATAAAATGAAGAAAAAAATGTCAAACTATGTACAAAAAAAAAAATTAGTTATATAATGTAAAAGGCATATTTTAAAAAGAAGGGAGAAACTTGTATATGGAGTTAAAAAATATATTAGCAGGCTTGGAGGGATTAAAAGTCAAGGGCAACTTGGATACTAATATAGAAAGTATAAAGAATAACTCAAAAGAAGTAAAAGAAAATGATATGTTTGTAGCTATAAAAGGATTTGATTCTGATGGACATGAACATATAGATGAAGCTATAAAAAATGGTGCGAAGGTTATTTTAGCACAAGAAGATAGATTAACAAAAGATATGATTAAAAATATTCCAGAACAAGTAACATTGATACTCGCAGAAAATACAAGATATGCATTAGCAATATCAGCATGTAACTTTTATAATAATCCATCTAGGAAATTTAAATTAATAGGTGTAACTGGAACAAAAGGAAAAACAACTACAACTTATATGATAAGAGATATATTAGAAAAACAAGGAAAAAAGATTGGACTTATAGGAACAGTTGCTTCATATGTTGGAGATAAAAAAATTGCAGATAACGAGAATACAACGCCTGAGAGCTTGAAATTACAGGAAATATTTAGTAAAATGCTTAAAGAAGGATGTGAGGCTGTAGTAATGGAAGTCTCATCACAAAGCCTAAAACTAGATAGGGTTGCTAGATGTGATTTTGATATAGGTATTTTTACTAATTTAGCTGAAGATCACATAAGTATAAAAGAACATCCTAACATAGGAGACTATTTTAATTCAAAAGTAAAACTATTTAAAATGTGCAAAAAGGGTTTTATAAATGCAGACGATATTTATGCTATAACGATTCCAAAACTTGTTCCAGAATGTCAATTTACAACTTATGGTATTGATAATCACTGTAATTTACTCGGAAAAGATATTACTATTACAAATCAGTATGTTGATTTTAAAGTAAAAATGGCTGATAGAAATGAAAGGGTAAAAGTTTCAATTCCTGGAAGGTATAGCGTATATAATTCTCTAGCAGCAATTGCAGTTGCACTTCAGTTTGGATGTACTAGTGAAAATATAAAAGAAGCACTAGTTAACATCAGAGTTCCTGGAAGAAGTGAACTTGTAGACAATAAATTAGGATTGACAATAATGATAGATTATGCCCATACTCCAGAAAGCTTAGAGAAAATACTAAGTTCTGTAAAAATATATACAAAAGGAAGAGTGATTTCTGTATTTGGTTGTGGTGGAGATAGAGATAAAAATAAAAGACCGATGATGGGAGAAGTGTCTGGGAGAGTGGCAGATTATACTATAATTACATCAGACAATCCAAGAACGGAAGACCCGGAAGAGATAGTAAAACAAATAGAGACAGGAATAAAAAAGACAAAAGGAAAATATGAATGTATAGTAGATAGAGTAGAGGCAATGAAAAAAGCAATAAAAATGGCAAATAAAAAAGATATTATTGTTCTTGCAGGGAAAGGCCATGAGCAATATCAAGAAATAAATAAAAAAAGATATCCTTTTGATGAAAATGAAATAGTAAATACAATAATAGATGAAATGCTAGAAGAGAAAAAATAGATAAAGTATGGTAGAACTGTCCGAAAAATGACAAATATGTCATTTTTTAAGCAGTACACATAGAAGACAAAGGAGGAAAATATATGCAATATCAGAATAAAATATTACTACTGTCATTTGGAGTAACTGTAATATTATCCTTGATAATTGTACCAATTTTAAGAAAATTAAAAATAGGTCAGATAGAGAGAGAAGAAGGACCTCAGTCACATTTAAAAAAACAAGGCACTCCAACAATGGGTGGTATAATAATGATTATAGTAATAATTGTACTGGGAATATTCTTTTATTGGGATTATAACAAGGATCAACAAGAAGTAGCAACTGCTTTATTTCCATTGATAGGAGTTGCTGTAGGTTTTGGCTTAATTGGTTTTATTGATGATTTCAAGAAATTGGTTTTAAAAAATACAAAAGGACTTAGCCCAAAAGCTAAAATGTTAGGCTTATTAGTAGTCTCAGTAGCATATACGATTGTGCTTGTAAAAGTTTTTAATATAGGAACAGATATATATATCCCCTTTGTAAAAGAATATATTACTCTTCCAATTTGGCTTTATATACCTTTTGCTGTTTTGGTAATGCTTGCTACAACAAATGCTATAAATTTAACGGATGGTATAGATGGACTTTCTACAAGTGTAACTACAATTATGCTTACCTGTTTGACCGTGATTTCAATTTTAATAGGAGTAAAAGAAGTAACAATATTTGGAGTAATATTAATTGGAGCATGTTTAGGGTTTTTACTATTTAACTTAAACCCAGCAAAAGTAATGATGGGAGATACAGGATCTCTTATGTTAGGAGGAGCCATAGCTGGAATTGCTTTATACTTAAAAATGCCACTATTATTACTAATCATAGCAATAGTACCAATTATAGAAACTCTTTCAGTTATGATACAAGTTGCATATTTTAAGAAAACTGGAAACAGAGTATTTAAAATGACACCAATACATCATCATTTTGAATTATCTGGATGGAAAGAAAACAAAATAGTTTCAGTATTCAGTTTAGTTACTTTAATTTTTTGCGTCATTGGCTTATTTATTATTTAGATTTACAGAGAGAAATACTCAATTCGGAAAGGATTGATTTATAAAAATGCAAAGCAGAACAAAAGGAGTAAAAAGAGCAAAAAAAACTCAAGTTGATTTTGTTCTTGTAATAATTATCTTAATTCTTCTATCATTTGGAATAGTGATGGTTTTATCAGCAAGTGCGCCATCAGCATTAGCAGAAACAGGAGATAGCTATACATATGTAACAAAGCAGGCTATTTTTGCAGTAATAGGGCTTGCTTTAATGTGGTTTACATCTAAGATAGATTATAGAATTTATAGGAAATTTTATTGGCTAATATATTGGTTTTCGATAGGAGTTTTACTGCTTGTCTTGATTCCTGGTTTAGGACTCGAATCAGGAGGAGCAAGAAGATGGATAAATTTAGGTTTTGGACAATTTCAACCATCGGAGATAACTAAAATAGGGTTAATCATATTTTATGCTGGATATTTAACAGACCATAAAGAGGATTTAAGAAGTTTCAAAAAGGGATTTATTTATCCACTTATATGGTTAATGATTCCAGTGTTAATAGCATTGTTTATTCAAAATCATTTAAGTGTTGGTATAGTAATGAGTGCTATTACTTTTGTAATGATGCTAATGGCTGGTTGTAGACTCTTATATTTTATTATATCAGGGCTAGTAGTGCGGTGGAGGAGGAATTGCAGCTTTACTGACGTATTTTTCTATGGCTGGGGATAATGCAGGAGAAGGCAATTTTAGATTAAGCAGGATTTTAAATTATATGGACCCTTGGCAAGACCCAACAGGAACAGGATGGCAAACAATACAGAGCTTATATGCTATAGGCTCAGGTGGAATATTTGGAGTAGGACTTGGAGAAAGCAAACAAAAATACTTATATGTTTCCGAACCACAAAATGACTTCATATTTTCAATATTAGCAGAAGAACTTGGATTTGTAGGCTGTGTTATAGTAATTGTTTTATTCGCATTATTTATTTGGAGAGGAATTTTAATTGCAATGAAAGCACCAGACATGTTTGCTAGTCTACTTGCAACAGGAATAACAACCCTTGTAATGGTTCAAGTAGTCATAAATATTGGTGTTGTAACAAATACAATACCAAATACTGGAATGTCATTACCTTTCTTTAGTGCAGGAGGTACGGCTCTGGTAATGCTACTTGGAATGTGTGGTATATTGCTAAATATTTCAAAAGCAAAGTCTAAAATTTAAATTGGTAAAAAATTCTCCAAATATACATAGTAATTAAGGAAATAATAGAATGTGTGAGAAAAAAGGAGAGAGATTAAATGAAAGTAGTAATTGCAGCAGCTGGAACTGCTGGACATATTAATCCGGGTTTGGCAATTGCAAATAAAATAAAGGAAAAGGAACCCGATTCTAATTTTATTTTTATAGGTACCAATAGAGGTTTAGAAAATGACTTAGTTCCTCGTGCAGGATATAATTTAAGAACAATTAATGCTTATGGTATACAAAGAAAATTAACCATTGAGAATATAAAGAATTTGTATAGTATATATAAATCTATTGATGAAGCTAAGAAAATACTTGAAGATTTTAAACCAGATATAGTTATAGGAACAGGTGGATATATTTGTGTACCAGTAGTAATTTCCGCAAAAAAATTAAATATTCCGGTAGTACTTCATGAAAGTAATGCGTTTCCAGGTGTTGCTGTTAAATTATTCAAAAAGAAAGCAGATAAAATTTTAGTTGGTTTTGAAGATGCAAAAAAGAGATTAAATGATGAAGGTAATGTTGTAGTTACTGGTAATCCTATAAAACTAAAAAAATTAGATTTGAACGACTCTCAAAGAGAGAAAATAAGAAATGATTTGGGAATAAAATCAGATAGACCAGTAGTACTAGTTTTTGGAGGGAGTCAAGGAGCGCAAAGTATAAATAAAAGCTTTTTGGAGATAATTGTAAATAAAAAGAATAAGAAATATCAAATCGTCTGGGCTGCCGGTCCAAAGCAATTTGAAGAAATAAAAGCTAAGCTAGAAGAAGTTAATATAAACATTGATAATATAGAAAATGTAAAAATAGTTCCATACATATATAATATGGAAGAGGTTATGAATGTATGTGATTTGGTTGTGAGTAGAAGCGGAGCAATGACCATTACAGAGGTGTCTGCTGTGGGAAAACCTGCAATATTTATACCATTCCCATATGCTACGGAAAATCATCAAGAATATAATGCTAAAGTTTTAGAAAATGTGGGAGCTGCAAAGATTATTTTAGACAAAGATTTAAATTCAGAGATTTTAGAAGCTACAATTGAAAAAATTATTTCTGATAATAATAAATTAAAAATAATGGGAGAAAATGCAAATAAAGTTGCTATACCAGATGTAGAAAATAAAATTTATGAAGAAATAAAGAAAATTTTAAAGTAAAATTATATATGGATTATTAAAACTTAAGTGACAAGCTAACCTTGTTTCTTAAGTTTTATTTTTTTATCTAATATAAATTTTTAATTTCCTATTTAGTAAAAAATATTAAAATCACTAACGCCTTTAAGTTCTCTTTTTGCAGAATTAATTAATATTTGAAAAATTGTTCTTCTTATAATAATCTTAGTTGAGGTGAATAAAATAATATGAAAAATAAATTATTAAAATCAGTTTGTTTAATAATTTCGATAATAATTTTAATAATAATTATAGTAGCGATAGGAATAATACTTTGCTTAGTTTTTCAATTGAAATTTGAATAAGAAAGTAAAAAAAGCGATACAGAATATAATAATAGTAATACTGTATCTTCAGTAATTTACACTTATAAATTACTGAGAAGTGATTTCGTAGGTAATAATTTGCAAGCGTCAGGGGGAGTCAATTATATAAATAGTGGATACATATATATTAGAGAAAATGCAACTTCAGAAGTAGATACTAAAGTTGAAACTGAATATGGGTTATTAGAGGCAGCATACATTTATTTGGTAGATGAAACTAAATTTTTAGCTTATATTACAGAAGAAATATCGGTTTATAATATAGAAGTAAAAGATATTGTAATTGGTGATGTATATGAAACGACGAAAGATATAAAAATAGTAGATGCTAGAAAAGGTGTTGTTAAAAGAGTGGAAGAGGAGGAGTATGACAAAATAGGTAAGGAATATTTAAATAACAAAAAATCAAATGTCGAAAAATGTCGAAGCCTGAAACACGAAAATTCTTGCTATTTTCCAGCAATTGTAATATATTAGAAAAGTATTTATTACAAAAGGAAAGGGGGTATAAAAACTAAGGATGGAATATAAAAAGAGCTTATTTGGTAGAACAGTAATAGATAGTTCCGATTCTGATGAAATAAATGAGAAAATAGAACTAGAATATTACGAAACTAGAAATTTGGCTGAAAAGAACGGAAGAGAATATGGAATTGAAGTAATCAAGAAAGAGAAAATGCAAGAAAAGTTTAATATTGAGTCTAAGATAATTAATAATATTTCTAAAGAAGAAACACAAATTGATAGGTTACTAGAAATTTTAATGTTAAATAAGGTTACACCTATAACAGTAGACGACATAATTTCAGACATATCAGTTTTGGATTAAACCAAAACTGATTTTTGCACTTTGCATATATTGCACAGAATAGGTGCATATTTCTCGAAATTTTTTGAGCTTTGAATATACATCTACTCTACGCTCATCTTAAAAAGTGCTATTTAGTAATAACCTTTATGAAAATTTTGTGAATTACTTGCAAAATTGGAAAATATACGTTATTATAATAAACAGACTATTTTATAGGATGTAGTTTATAGCTGAAAAAATAGCTATATAAACTATAAAAAAGGTTTATAGGTAAAGCCAAATAAAAAACCTAAATCTGTTTTAAAAGGAGAAAATGATAATTTATAAATTATCATAGAACAAAAAATGGCAGATAAGTTAATAATTGTTGAATCACCTGCAAAAGCCAATACAATAAAGAAATTTCTTGGTGGTAATACAAAAGTAGTTGCATCTATGGGACATATTAGAGACTTGCCAAAATCTAAAATGGGTGTTGATATAGAACACGATTTTGAGCCAGAATATATAAATATACGTGGAAAAGGAGATTTGATAAAATCTTTAAAAGCAGAAGCAAAAAAGGCTAAAAAAGTATATCTTGCAACTGACCCAGACCGTGAAGGAGAAGCAATAGCATGGCACTTGGCACATATATTAGAGATACCAGAAGACAGTGATTGTAGGGTGACTTTTAATGAAATTACTAAGGAAGCAGTAAAAAATTCAATAAAAAAACCTAGAAAAATAGATATGAATCTAACAAATGCACAACAAGCAAGACGTGTGCTAGATAGGATAGTAGGATATAAAATAAGTCCTTTATTATGGAAAAAAGTAAGAAGGGGACTATCAGCAGGTAGGGTACAATCTGTTGCAGTAAAATTAATTGTTGATAGAGAAGAAGAAATTGAGAAGTTTATACCAGAAGAATATTGGAATATATTGGCTACTTTACTAGATGAAAACTCAGAGAAGACATTTATTGCAAGACTATATGGAAAAGAAAATAAAAAACTTGAGATTCATTCTAAAGAAGAAGTAGATGAAATTTTAAAAGAAATAAAAAATGGTAAATATGTAGTAACAGAAGTAAAAAGAGGAGAAAAGAAAAGAACTCCAGCACCACCATTTACTACAAGTACAATGCAACAAGAAGCTTCAAGAAAATTAGGTTTTACATTAAAAAAGACAATGTCTGTTGCACAAGGTCTTTATGAAGGTGTGAAGATAGAAGGCAGAGGAACAATAGGCTTAATTACCTACATGAGGACAGATTCTACAAGAATATCTGAAGAAGCGAGAGCAGCAGCGAAAAAAGAAATTGTAAGGCAATATGGAAATGAATATTATGAAAATAGATATTATAAAACAAAACAAAATTCTCAAGATGCTCATGAGGGTATCCGTCCAACATATATAGACCTAAATCCAGAAGAAATAAAAGGCAGTTTAAGCAATGACCAATATAAATTGTATAAATTAATATATAATCGCTTTTTAGCAAGTCAAATGCAAGCAGCTGTATATGATACAATTTCTGCAAATATTGATGTAAATAATTACAATTTTAGAGCAAGTGGGCAATCACTTAAATTTAAAGGTTTTATGACTTTGTATGTAGAGACATTGGATAACCAAAAAGAAGAAGACGAGGAGACATTTGTTCCAGACTTAAAAGAAGGACAGGAAGTAAAAAAACAAAATTTAGAGGCAAAACAAAGCTTTACACAACCACCACCAAGATATACAGAAGCAAGCTTAGTAAAAGCTTTAGAGGAAAAGGGAATAGGAAGACCAAGTACGTATTCACCAACAATTACGACAATAATAGAAAGAAGATATATTGAAAAAGAGCAAAAACAATTAATACCAACTGAACTTGGAAAAGTGGTAAATAAATTACTTACAGAAAATTTTTCAGATGTTATAAATGTAGAGTTTACAGCAAAAGTAGAAGAAGAATTTGATGAAGTGGCAGAAGGAAAAGAAGATTGGAAACAAGTAATTAGATATTTTTATGGACCATTTGAAAAAGAAGTGGAAAAAGTAGACGAAGAACTAGAACATGTAGAATTAGAAGACGAAGTATCTGATGTGCCATGTGAAAAATGTGGTAGAATGATGGTAATAAAATATGGAAGATATGGCAAGTTCTTGGCATGTCCGGGATATCCAGAGTGTAAAAACACAAAACCATTTGTAGAAACAATTGATATGCCTTGCCCTAAATGTGGAGGTAAAATACAGGTACGTAAATCTAAGAAAAAAAGAAATTATTATATTTGTGAAAATAACCCAAAATCTTGTGATTATATATCATGGAATAAGCCTAAAAAATAAGAGATTGAAACAAAGGGGACAGATTTAAATCTGTTTCCTTTGTTTCATTTCTGGACGATAGAACTGTCCCCTTGTTCCACCTATTGTTAAATTGAATTATTTATGATATAATATTTCACTAGGAAAAAGAAAAGGAGTTATTTACGAATATGAATAAAAATGAAGAGCAATATAGGATTTTTAAACAAATTGTACACACTTTTTATCATAGTGAAAAAGAGAAAACAAAAGAAACTCATAATAAAGTAAATAATTTAATTTTAGAACCAAAATTAATATATGATTCCTTTAATAAAACATTAAAGGCAGAATTTAGATTGGGTAATAATCAAATGTATAAAATAAAAAGTCTGCCAGAATTTTTTGAAAGATTTATAAATTGTGAAGATTATAAGTATGGTGCAAAACTTGAGTTTATCCATACTAAAGAGGCTTTTAGAGAGGAAGATAGGGAACTTTTAGAATTTGTCTTAAAGTATGCTGAAATTATAAAATATTCTAATGAAACTGTTGGAAGTTATGGAAAATACATGCGAACTATGAGCAACGAATACATAACTATTTCAAATAGTGGGTTAGATGAATTATTTGATGTATTACAAAATAAAAAGGTTTTGTTTAAAAGAGAAGCTATAGAAGAGCCTATAAAGTTTGAAAATGATAATCCTAATATTGAATTTTCAATAGAGCAAAAAGACAATGGAGATTATATAATTACACCAAACATAGATGTTTTTTCTTATGATATATTAAAAGGTTTTGATTATATATATTTCCTTACTAGAACAGCATTATATAGATGTGATAAAAATTTTGAAAATACAACTTTAAAGTTTTTAGATATTTATAGAGAAAATTATACATCTAAAATAGTATTAAGAAGGACTGATTTTCCGAGCTTTTGTTCATTAGTTTATCCAATGCTAAAAGAGGAAATGTCCTTAAAAAAGTTAGATGAAGTTTTGGTAAATAAATTTATACCACAAGATTTATATATAAAAATTTATTTAGATTATGACGAGAATAATTACATTATTGCTGATGTAAAATTCGTGTATGGAGATGTGGAATTTAATCCATTAAAGGAAGAAAAGGTCACAGTGGCTAGAGATATTGCGAAAGAAAATGAATATTTAGACATATTTGTAAATACTGGTTTTATGTTTGATAAAAATAATTTCAGACTGATATTAACAGATGAAGATAAAATATATCATTTCTTGTCTGAGGAAATCGAACAATATATGAACAAGTTTGAAGTTCTTGCAACAGATAACTTTAAGAGAAAAAAAATTCAAAAACCTAGAATAGGAACAATTGGAGTTAGAGTAGAAAATGATTTGTTAAAAATCGATTTAACTAGTATGGAATTTGATATAGATGAGATAAAAAATATTATAAAAAAATATTCGCTAAAGAAAAAATATCATAGGTTAAAAGATGGAAGTTTTTTAGATTTAGAAGAAAATGAAACAATGGATTTTATAAATAACTTAATAGAAAATGAAGATATTAGTTATGATGAAATTCAAAAAGGAGAATTAAAATTACCTATTTCAAGAGCAATGTATTTAGATAGGGTATTAAAAAATGTTAATGCTAATATTGAAAAAAATGATGAATATAAAAAAATAGTAAATCAGGTTTCAAAAAGAGAAATTGAAGATAATATAAAACTTCCAAATGGACTAAAATCAGATTTGAGAACATACCAAATATTAGGATATAAATGGCTTAAAGTACTAGACTCATATAATTTTGGTGGAATACTTGCTGATGATATGGGGCTTGGAAAAACTATTCAATTATTAGCGATTATTTTGTCATATGTAGAAGAGACTAAAAGTCCGAAGCCAAGTATTGTTGTATGTCCTAGCTCACTTTCTTTAAATTGGGAAAATGAGATACAAAAATTTACACCTTTTATAAAAACTCTAGTGATACATGGAAATGCTGACGAAAGAGTAAAACAAATAGAAAGCATTAAAAAATATAATCTAGTAATTACTTCTTATGATTTGTTAAAAAGAGATATTGAAGTATATAAAAGGGTAAATTATGATTTTAAATACATTGTGGCTGACGAAGCTCAATATATAAAAAATAATAATACTCAAAATGCAAAAGCGATTAAAGAAATTAATGCTGAAACAAGATTTGCATTAACAGGAACACCTATAGAAAATTCACTTTCAGAATTATGGTCTATTTTTGATTTTATTATGCCGGGATATTTATATAGTTACAGAAGATTTAAAGAAATATATGAAACGCCAATAATAAAAGAAAATAGTGAATATTCAATGAATAAACTAAAAATGCTAATTGAGCCATTTATTTTAAGGAGAACTAAGCAAGAAGTGCTTACAGAACTTCCAGATAAAACAATAAGTGTTCTTAATAATGAAATGCAAGGAGAGCAACAAAGCATATATTTATCTTATTTAGCAAATGCCAAAAAAGAGGTTAAGCAAGAAATACAAGAAAACGGTTTTGAAAAAAGCCAAATAAAAATTTTAGCATTATTAATGAGACTAAGACAAATATGTTGTCATCCATCACTATTTTTATCGAATTATAAAGGTGAAAGTAGTAAATTGAATCAATGTATGGAAGTTTTGAAAGATGCTATTGAATCAGGACATAAGATTTTGTTGTTCTCTGGATATTCAAGCATGCTTGAAATTATAGAAGGAGAGTTGAAAAGAAAAAATATTAGATATTTTAAATTAACAGGACAAACCAAAGTAGGAGACAGAATTAAACTTGTTGAAGAATTTAATAGAAATGATGAGATAAAAGTGTTTTTGATTTCACTAAAAGCAGGAGGAACAGGGCTAAATTTAATTGGTGCAGACATGGTTATACATTATGACCCATGGTGGAATTTATCTGCAGAGAATCAAGCAACAGATAGAACTTATAGAATAGGGCAAAAAAAGAATGTGCAAGTATATAAATTGATTACAAAAGATTCAATAGAAGAGCGAATATATGAACTTCAAGAAAGAAAGGCTAATCTGGCTAAAACAATGCTTTCTACTGAGCAGACATTCTTGAACAAGTTGTCTAAAGAAGATATTATTGCTTTGTTTGAGTAGGTTCGTTTGGTCGCTTAAGCGGTATTGCAAAAATTTTCTAAATATATATTTATCCGAGCTTATAAAAATATTATTATAACTATAAAAACAAAAAACGGAAAGGAAAAATGCTTATGAAAGACTACATAACTGTGATAGGCGGAGGGCTTGCTGGATGCGAAGCGGCTTACCAAATAGCAAAAAGAGGAATAGAAGTAAAGCTGTATGAAATGAAGCCTAAAAAATTTTCACCAGCACATAGCAATACAAATTTAGCAGAAATTGTGTGTAGTAATTCGTTTAAATCTAATTTACATACAAATGCGTGTGGTTTGTTAAAAGAAGAGTTAAGAATTTTAGATTCGCTTTTGATAAAGACAGCAGATAGTGTGTCTGTTCCTGCTGGACAAGCTTTGGCTGTGGATAGGGAAAAATTTGCAGAAGAGGTTTCTAAAAGAATAGAGAGTTTAGAAAATGTGGAAATCATAAGAGAAGAAGTAGGTAAAAGTGGAGATGATTTCGAGGACATAGAAAATTCAAGACAAGAAATAGAACGAAGAAATGAGATGGAATTAGAGCTTTCAAAACAATTAATACAAAAAGGAAAAATAGAAGAAAACAAGGAACAAGAATATCAAGAAAAAAGCATAGTTTCTCTTAAAGAATTGGCAAGAGATGGAATTGTAATAGTTGCAACAGGTCCACTTACATCTGATAACTTATCTAAGGAGATTATTGAGCTTACTGGAAATGACAGGCTACATTTTTATGATGCAGCAGCACCAATAATCGAAAAAGAAAGTATAGACATGAATATTGCTTTCTGGGGTGACAGATATAGCCAAGAAAGAGCAAAGTACGAAAGCATAGAAGAGTGGAAAAAAAGACTAGAGGAAAATGAAGAGAATAACTATATTAATCTTCCTATGAACAAAGAAGAATATGAAAGATTTTGGGAAGAATTAGTAAATGCAGAAATTGTAGAACTACACAATTTTGAAAAAAGAGAAATATTTGAAGGCTGTATGCCAATTGAAGTAATGGCTAAAAGAGGAATAGATACTTTAAGATTTGGCCCATTAAAGCCAGTAGGTTTTACAGATCCAAGAACAGGTAAGAGACCATATGCGGTAGTTCAATTAAGACAGGACAATAAAGAAGGAAATTTGTTTAATCTGGTAGGATTTCAAACGAATTTGAAATATGGTGAGCAAAAAAGAGTATTTAGTTTAATTCCAGGACTTCAAAATGCCGATTTTGTAAAATATGGAGTAATGCATAGAAATACCTTTATAAATTCTCCAGAGCTATTAGATGAGACATATAACTTAAAGAAAAATAATAATATATTTTTTGCAGGGCAAATAACAGGAGTAGAGGGATATGTAGAGTCAATAGCATCAGGGTTAGTAGCAGGATTAAATGCAATTCAAAAATATAATAAAGAAAACAAAATTATATTTTCTGAAAAGACAATGATAGGAGCTTTATCAAAATATATTGCAACACCTAATAAAGATTTTCAACCAATGAATGCTAATTTTGGAATATTGCCAGAATTGCAAGAGAGAATAAGGGATAAAAAGGTAAAGTATGGAAAGTTAACAGATAGAGCAATTGGACTTTTAAAAAAGATGAAGAGTACTTTAGATTAAAGTTATTTTAATAAAAAAATATAATTAAAATATTACAATAGCTTTACGATAATATTACATTTTCAAGACATTTGTACAATTTAATGTAAATACCTTGAAATCATGAAAAAATATTGGTAATATGTATGTGTAATATTTTAATTAAACGTGAAGTATACATAAAACTTGCAAAATAATAAAAAATCTGATATAATATAAAAGATAGTTTAATAAAAATCTAAGGGGGAAAACAAATGGATGAAAGAATGAATCAACTTTTAATTGAATCAATTCAGAAAGATATTGATGCAAGGAAAAAAGATGAAGAGCAATTAAACGAAGAATTGGCTAAATGGGCAGATTATTCATATGCTGATAGAGATGATGATGGAAAAGAACATATAATTCAAAGACGTGGAGAGGTAGAAACAAGAGAAATTAATGCAGAATTGGTTAAGGTGAGAAAAGAACTAGAAATAAAAACTAAAGAGATAGAAGAAGTGAGAAGTGCTGACGAAGCAAAAGCAAGAATCGAACAAGAAAGAACAACTCAACAATATGATTATGAACAATATAAAAAGGAAATGACTCAGCTAGAGATTGCACAAAAAGAGTTAGAAGGAAAAAGAGTATTTGTAGATGGAAAGCTTGCTCCTACGCCAGAATATAAAGAATGTACAGCTAGAATAGAAGAAATAAGGAAAAAATTAGAAAAATATGATTCAATACGTGAGAATTCTGACAAAGAATTAGAAGGATATGAAAAAAGAATAGAGGAATTATATGTTAAATATAAAATAAGAGAAAAATATGATTTGCAACAGCAAACACCAGAACAACAAATACCAGAACAACAAACACCAGAACAACAAATACCAGAACAACAAA
>CAZPKK010000015.1:0-1940 GCA_964587175.1 uncultured Clostridium sp. | reverse complement strand
GAACAACAAATACCAGAACAACAAACACCAGAACAACAAATACCAGAACAACAAATACCAGAACAACAAATACCAGAACAACAAGTAATATTAAAATCTATTGAGTGTTTCTTCTCACGATATCAAAAAATGCCTAGATATGAGATTAGATATATAGATGGAGAGGGGCATGAGCAAATAACATATATAGGTTTCTCTGATAAAAAATCTAGAATGAATAAAGTAAAAAAATTCAGCAAGAAACTTATGAAAGAACAAGATATAGAAGATCCTAGACTTGTAGATTTTGAACTAATGACATTATGCCAACAAGATTTTGCGGGAGAAAAAGACACATTAAGGCAGCTTGGAGAACAGTATATGGACTTTGTGGGAAGAATGGTGAAAGGTGAGGAAGAAAAAGAAGATGATGTGAAAATAACTTATGATTTAGAAAATCTAAAACAAATAAAAAGATTGTCAAAAAGAGAGAAAAAAGATATTAAAGCTTTAAAGAAGTTTGCTAAAAGGAGTGAAAGAGCAGGAATTGCGGACTATATTAAACCAAAGGGAAGAATTAAAGCTCTTCTTGAAAAAATCACTCAAGGAAAGTTAATTGCCGGAAATGAAAGAGCAGACTCAGAAAGAAATTCGGAATTATTTCAAGAAGAAGCTCCAGAATTATCCCTAGAAGCTAAACAAGAAAAAACAATACAGTTATTAAATGAACTAGCTATGGAAGAGGGATTTGACGTTAATACTTTTATTCAACAGCAAGAAGCAGAAAGAGGAGAACCATTATCATTAGATGAGAAAAACAAGATAATTCAAGTATATCAAAAAACGAATGATAGTGATATTAGAAAAAGAGTAAAAGTGAAAGTAAAACCTGTAGAACGAAGAACAGACTCGGCAGGAAAAGGGGCAGAAAGAGAGGAAGAGAGTAAATAAGAAAAAAACATATTTTCCTTGACTTACCAGCAAAAAAATGGTAAAATAATACCGTTAGTATAAAATAGATATACTGACGGTATTTTATTGTATAAAAATAAAGTTATACAATAAAAATAATTGCTGAAAAATATAATATTGTACAGCAAAAATAAATCTTTGATAAGAAAAGAGGTGAAATTTAAGTGCCAACAATTAATCAATTAGTAAGAAAAGGGAGAAAAAGCTCTAAGGAAAAATCTAAAGCACCAGCTTTGCAACATGGATATAATTCTAGAAATAAAAAGCTAACAAATAAGAGGTCACCACAAAAAAGAGGTGTATGTACAGTTGTAAAAACAACAACACCTAAAAAGCCAAACTCAGCATTAAGAAAAGTTGCCAGAGTTAGACTTTCAAATGGATATGAAGTAACTGCATATATACCAGGTATAGGTCATAACTTACAAGAGCATAGTGTTGTTCTAATAAGAGGAGGAAGAGTAAAAGACCTTCCAGGTGTTAGGTACCATATAATTAGAGGAACATTAGATACTGCTGGAGTTAAAGACAGAATGCAAGGTAGGTCGAAGTATGGAGCTAAGAAACCTAAAAAATAAAAATTCGAATGATAAGCTACGTCTAACTGCGTTAACCTTCGCATAAAATTTTTTCGATGTACAATACGTACTATCTCAAAAATTTTAGCTCGGTTGCCTTGTTATACTTGCTTCTAATTCGAATTTAAATGTTAAAGAAAAGAAGTGCTTTGCATTGCTAAGCGTAGCTTAAATTTTTTAGGTTAATGGTGCATATATGAAATTACTAATTTAAGGTACTTAAATTTATAATAGAATATACGCACTATGCGGAAAAGAATAAATCTTTTCAGAGTAACTTTAGGTATTTGTTTAAATACCAACTAAAATTAAGATGAATTTAGATATTAATATTAGAATAATCTAATATCTAATTCTAACATCTAGAAAAGGAGTGAAGAATAGTGCCAAGAAGAGGATATATAGCAAAAA
>CAZPKK010000014.1:0-28566 GCA_964587175.1 uncultured Clostridium sp. | reverse complement strand
TTTGATAAGATTTTGGTAAATCTGGATAAAAATAATTTTTTCTATCGTTTTTACTATTTCTTGATATCTCACAATTAGTAGCCAATCCTGCTTTTACAGCATATTCTACTACTTTTTCATTTAGTACTGGCAAAGTTCCTGGCATTGCCATACATATTGGGCATGTGTGCTTATTTGGCTCTGCTCCAAACTCTGTTGGGCATGAGCAAAATATTTTTGTCTTTGTTGAAAGTTCTGCATGCACTTCAAGTCCCATTACTATTTCATAATCTGAATTTGACATTATCTCTCCTCCTATTCTGATTTTAATGGTGCAATTTGTTTTGTAAAAAAAAGTTTATTTTTTACAAAAACTAGGTGCGTATTTATTACGAAACTCAAACTTCTGCTCAAACGCATACGCTGTATTCAATATTTTTTCCTCTTCAAATTTATTTCCAATTAACTGCATTCCTATTGGCATATTATTGCTATCTACACCACATGGGATTGATATTCCAGGAAGACCTGCAATATTTACAGAAACTGTACAAATATCTGCTAAATACATTTCTAATGGATTTTCTGACCTTGTTCCCATTTCAAATGCCACTGTTGGCGAAGTTGGTGTAAGAAGCACATCATATTTTTCAAAAGCTTTATCAAATTCATTTTTTACTAAAGTACGAACCTGTTGTGCTTTTTTATAATATGCATCATAATATCCTGATGAAAGTACATATGTACCAAGTATAATTCTTCTTTTTACTTCTGGTCCAAAACCTTCACTCCTTGAATTTCTATATAATTCTTTTAGATTTGTAAAGTTTTCTGTTCTGTATCCATAACGTATTCCATCAAATCTTCCTAAGTTCGAACTTGCTTCTGCACAGGCAATAATGTAATATGTTGCTAAAGCATATTGGGCTATATCTAATGAAAATTCTTCTACTTCTGCTCCCATCTTTTTATATGTTTCTATTGCCTCTTCTAACTTTTCTTTAACTTCTTTGTTTATTCCTTCTCCAAAATATTCTTTTGGAATACCTATTTTTAAGCCTTTTATATCTCCTGTTAAAGCTTTTGTATAATCTTTTTTAGGAATATTGTATGATGTTGTATCCCTCTCATCATGTCCTGCAATAACATTTAGAAGTATTGCTGCATCTGTTACATCTTTTGTGATAGGCCCTATTTGATCTAATGATGAAGCAAATGCTACTAAACCATATCTTGAAACCAAACCATAAGTAGGCTTTAGTCCAACCACACCACAAAATGACGATGGCTGACGAATTGAACCACCTGTATCACTTCCAAGTGCCCAAGGTACAAGATTAGCTGCAACAGCTGCTGCACTTCCTCCAGACGAACCACCTGGCGCACAATTTAAGTTCCAAGGGTTACATGTTTTTTTGAAATATGAATACTCTGTTGATGCTCCCATCGCAAACTCATCCATATTTAATTTTCCTAAATCTATTATATTTTCTTCATTTAATTTTTCTACCACAGTAGCATCATATGGTGCAACAAAATCTTCTAACATCTTTGAACTACAAGTTGTCTTAACTCCTTTTGTACACATATTATCTTTTATTCCTATTGGAATTCCTGCTAAACTGTTTGTTATTTCTCCAGCACTTTTTTTCTTATCTATTTCTTTCGCTCTTTCTAAAGCTTCGTCACATAAAGTCGTAACAAAAGCTTTAACATCTTTTTCTTTCTCATTTATTCTATCTACATAAGCTTTTGTTATTTCCTCTGAAGTAAGCTCCTTCTTATCTAATTTATCAATAAGCTCATGCACTGTTAAACTTGTAATGTCCACTATCTATTTCCTCCCATCTCTTTTATGTCATTTTTTAATTTATAACCTTTGGTATTTTAAACATATTTCTTTCCTGCTCCTTTGCATTCTGAAATAGGGCCGAATTATCTTCAAATACCTTTACCTCATCTTTTCTAAAAACATTGTACATGTCATTTTCGCCTATTGTCTCTGTTAGTCCTTCTGTATTTGCATTATTTACAACATTTGCAAAATTTAGAATATCCTGAAGATTTGCTAAATAATTATCTACTTCTTCCTCCTTAATATTCAAATCTGCAAGTCTTGCAATATGCAATAATTCTTCTCTGCTTACATCTGCCATTTTTCATCACTTCCCTTTCATAAGGCATAAATTTAGTTTAAGAATTTTTTTGACTCTAGCCTTTGCGAAATTAATATTTAATATTATACTCACTTTTTACAAAAAATACAAGTAGTTTATACTTGTATTCCTTAATTATTCCTATTTAAGCATTTCTTTTAGTTCTTCCTTAACCTCTTTTAAATTCCTGCTATTATCAATATTAACAACATGGATATTTTTATACTCTCTTTTTATTTCTTCTGCTAATTTTAAATACTCTTTTTGTTGATTTAAACTACTTTCTCGGTTAACCTCTATATATTTTACCTTCGCTTTCCCCTCTCTGTTAAGCCTTCTTGTAAATTCATTTTCGTTGCTCAAGAATAAAGTAATGTAATAAATATCAAAATCCATTTTAGCCAATTTGTTTAACAGCTTTTCATATGCATCTGTAAAACTATATTCTTTAAAACCTAACCTGCAATATACTTCTTCTGAAAAAAAAGTTCTATCAAATAATAGGTTAATACTTTTGTTTTGCAACTTTTCCATGTACTCTAATAAATCTTCATACATCACTCTTGCTTTTTCTTTGCCTTCCTTTGTTGCATCTGCAGTCCCACTTAATCTATATAAATTAGTATATGGTATTGCATGTCTTATATAATCTGTTATCGTTGTTTTTCCTACTCCTTGTGGTCCTTCTACTATTATAACCTTTGAATTTGCCATTTTTACATCATTCCCTTCACTAATTAGCAATTTAATTAAATATTTTATCTAAAATTCTTTTATATCTTCTTGTCAATTTATTTTCTTTTATATTTTCAGTAGTTGCTTTGTTCATCTTTGTATGATATCAGTCTTGTTTTGAATACGGGTGAAATACCACTTCTCTCTAGAATCGTCTTCAAAATTTTACTTGATTCTAGATTTTAAGATATATATCTCCTTATAAATTTTCTAACTGCACGCCAATATTTTTCTGGCTCTATCTGTTGTGCTTCTGTATGTCCAGCATTTTTTATTACTAATCTATCTTTTTTGCACGTTGCTTCATTGTATAATTTATCTAACATATAAAAAGGTACAAAATTATCTTTATCACCATGTATAAAAAATATTGGTATTTTTGATTTTTTTATTTGTTTTATGCTAGATGCTTTTTTCAAAGAATATTTTGCTCTTATCATAGTCATTAAATTTGCATTATACAGAGCTGGGAAAATAGGCATGTTAAATATATGTTTTAATTCATATTTAAATTCTTCCCAAGCTGATGTATAACCAGAATCTTCTATTGCCATCCTCACATTACTTGGTAAGTCTTGCCCACTTAGCATCATTACAGTTGCTGCTCCTACAGAGATTCCATATAATATTATTTTTATATCTCCATATGTTGCAATAAGATAATCAATCCATAGCATAATATCATCTTTTTCCAGCCATCCCATTCCAATATATTTTCCATCACTCTTACCATGTGCACGTAAATCTGGCATTAATACATTGTATCCATAATTTAAAAATTGTTTTGCAGGACTCACCATAAAACTAGCTGAATTTGAATAACCATGAAGTACTATTACCCAAATTTTAGATTCTTTTTTATTTTTTAATTCATAACTATGTAGTCTTAGCTTTTGGTTTTGAATATACACTTCTTTCGCATTTTCATCAAGCCACTGCTCATTTTCTAATTTTTTTAATTCATTTTCTTCATCAATTTTATTAGAAAATATAATTGATGAAGAAAATTTAGGATTTAACGCTAAATTAAACAAAAAATTTCCTGTAATAAGTCCCGTGAAAATAATTACAAACAATAAAATAATTAACCAAATTATCATTTTCCTCATCCTTATTAATTTATTCATATAAAAGTATATATTAAAATCCACATTTTTTCAATGAAAATGTGGATTTATTTTGAATTATGTCTCTACAGTTATTAAATCTTTATTAGTCTTTATTTTTCTTCATCTGTATGTTCAATGATTATATCTGCAGGCTTACTTTCCTGTTCCATGCTTCTTCTCTTATTGTTCTTTACGATTGTATATATAATTACAATAACAATTATCACTATAAGTATTATAGAAAGTACCATTGGTACACTTACTCCACTGCTACTAGATGTTTGCATAATGTTGTTAGCTGTTTGTGTAAATGTATTAGAAATCATCTCCTCTATACTAAGTGAAGTATCATAATAGTTTGCTTCAAAATATCCCCAAAAGATATTTATTGCTTCATTATCCATAACAGTATCTGCACTATAACCACTTAAGTATCTAAACTCTCCTTCCATTTCTTGCTTTGAATCATTTTCGCATTGGAAATATGCAAATATAAAGTGTCCTTCATCTTCAAATTTTTCCTCATATACTTCATTTAGATACTCATCTGCTGCATCTGCATCAAGATTTGTCCCATTCCAAAATTCATCCGAATATGCTACAAATAATACATATGGTTGAATTCCTGTTGCTTTATAAAAATCTTCTAAACCACTTATTAAAGTATTGCTACTGCTAATCCATCCTATATTGTCTTCATACCAATCTGTTTTTGTTACTACACCTTCTAATGGTTCCCTTTCTTTTGTGCTATCTGGCACATCTACTTCATAAGAGCCATGATAATTGAAACTAGAACAACTGGTAAGAGAAGCACAACCATTGAAAAATCCTGAAAATATAAAAAGAATAAACAAAATTATTATTGCAAATACTCCTCCTCCACAGCCACATCCATATCTAGGTCCAAAAAATCTTGGTCCCCAATGATGTCTTGGTGGTGGTCCTCCTGGTCCTGGTCTATGTCCAAAACCTCCTCCTCCTGAAAAACCTCCAGATGAGCGTCCTCCTCCTGAAAATCCACCAGAAGAACGGCCTCCAGAACCTCCACTACTACGTCCTGAGCCTCCTCCGCTTCTTCCCATATTAAATCACTTCCTTTTTTGCTTTTATAAAGTATATCACTTATATTTTTTTCTTTCAAGAAAATTTTTCCTTTTAGCTTGATTTTTTGCATAAAATATTGTAAAATACATATTATTATATATAAATATTATCTTGCATTGAAGATGGCAGTAGTAATTTTTGTTTATTTACAATAATGTTAGAATTACATACTGGCAAATTAAAAGTTACTAACAGAGATAAAAGGTCATAGGCTGAAAGCCTTTTTTAGAAGAACATAATTTGCAAACACATTGGAGCAATTTTTATAAAGTGGAAAAATTTTATCTAAACAAAGTTTTTCAAGCTGGGTGGCACCGCGGAATTGTTTTTTCGTCCCTGCATTCTTTAGATTTTTAAATTTAAAGAATACAGGGACTTTTAGATGTGTTTAAGCTCTTGAGCTATATGTATCTAACAATTTTAGCATTTTGCCTAATAATAATAGAAAGGATGATTAAACATGAGTAGTTTCAGAACACACACATGTGGTGAATTACGTTTAGGAGATGTAAAAAAACAGGTTAAAATTTGTGGGTTTGTAGAAACAATAAGAGATTTGGGAGGACTGGTATTTTTAGACATTAGAGATATGTATGGCATTACACAAGTAGTTACCTCTGGTAAGGAAGATATTGTAGATTTTTCTTCTAGAATTCCTATTGAATCTAGTGTTTGTGTAGAAGGAACAGTTAGAAAAAGGGATCCAGAAACATATAACCCAAATATCAAAACAGGTGAAGTAGAAGTTGTAATAAAAAACATCTCTGTTCTTGGCAAAAGAACAAAAATGCTTCCATTTGAAGTAAATAAAGAACAAGAGGTACGTGAAGATTTAAGATTAAAACACCGCTTTCTAGACTTACGTTCTACTAGATTGCAACAAAATTTAATTTTGAGAGCAAAGGTTTTACAATTTTTGCGTTCTCAAATGATAGAACAGGGTTTTTTAGAGGTGCAAACTCCAATTCTTACTAGTTCATCTCCAGAAGGTGCAAGAGATTATCTAGTACCAAGTAGATTGCATCCTGGTAAGTTTTATGCACTTCCACAAGCTCCTCAACAATTCAAACAACTTCTTATGGTGTCTGGAATAGATAAATATTTTCAAATAGCACCTTGCTTTAGAGACGAAGACGCAAGAGCAGACCGTGCTCCTGGAGAATTTTATCAATTAGATATGGAAATGTCTTATGCTTCACAAGAAGATGTGTTTTCAGTAATGGAGCCTGTAATTTATAACACATTTACCAAATTTTCTGATAAAAAGGTAGCAGAATACCCTTTTCCAAGAATACCTTATAAAGAAGCAATGGTAAAATATGGTACAGATAAGCCAGATTTAAGAAACCCACTATTTATAATAGATTTATCTGACTTTTTCAAAAAATGCACATTTAAGCCTTTTATTGATAGAACTGTAAGAGCAATAAAAGTAAATGGGCACATGTCAAAAGGCTTTCATGAAAAAATGCTTTCCTTTGCAATATCTATTGGTATGGGAGGACTTGGATACTTAGAAGTACAAGATGATTTATCTTATAAAGGACCAATTGATAAATTTATTCCAGATGAATTAAAAAAGGAACTTTTAAAGCTTGCAGACCTAGAAAAGGGTGATACTATATTTTTCATAGCAGATAGTGAAAAAAGAGCAACCGAACTTGCAGGACAAATAAGAACAGAACTTGGAAAAAGATTGAATTTAATAGATGAGAGCTTATTCAAGTTTTGCTGGATAGTAGACTTTCCAATGTATGAATTAGATGAACATGACAGAATAACTTTCTGCCATAACCCTTTTTCAATGCCACAAGGTGGTTTAGAAGCATTAAACTCAGAGAAACCTTTAGATATAGTTGCATATCAGTATGATATCGTATGCAATGGTGTTGAATTATCCTCAGGAGCAGTTAGAAACCACGACCCAGAGATTATGATTAAAGCCTTCGAAATAGCAAGTTATACCAAAGAAGACATTGAAACTAGATTTTCAGCATTGTTTAATGCATTTCAATTTGGAGCACCACCACATGCAGGAATAGCACCAGGAATTGATAGAATGTTAATGCTATTATCAGATAGTCAAACTATACGTGATGTAATTGCATTTCCAATGAACAGCAAAGCTGAAGATTTACTAATGGGTGCACCTGGTAAAGTAAAAAGAGAACAACTAAAAGATGTTCATATAAAACTTGATATGTGATAAAAGTGAAACTGGGTGACAGGATTAATCCTGTCACCCAGTTTCATTTTATCTAAATATTCTAAAAAAAATCGATTTTTCCTATACAATAACTAAGCAATTGGGGTATGTCCCCAATTGCTTAGTTTCCATAATAGCTGTCAATTAAGATTTGTTTTAGTTCGCTAACTAGTGGCACTCTTGGATTTGCTGTTGTGCATTGGTCTTCAAATGCCCTATCAGCTAGCATATCTACTTTTGCCATAAATTCGTTTTCATTTATTCCTGCTTCTTTGAAACTCTTTTCAATTCCTAAGTCAGCATTTAGTTTCTTTATTTCTTCTATTAATGAGTTTACACCTTCTTCATTAGTATATGCTGGAAAGTTCATTCTTCTAGATAGGTCTGCATATTTTTGGTCTGCTATAAAATATTCGTATTTTGGAAATGATACAAACTTAGTTGGCTTGCTACTATTGTATCTTATAACATATGGAAGTAATATTGCATTTATCCTACCATGTGCCATATGAAATTCTGCACCAATTTTATGTGCTAACGAGTGATTTATTCCTAAAAATGCATTTGTGAACGCCATTCCGGCTATTGTGCTTGCATTATGCATATGTTCTCTTGCTTCTTTATTGTCCCCATTGTTATATGCTTCTCTTAGGTTTTTAAATACTAGTTCCACAGCCTTTTCTGCTAATCCGTCTGTGTAATCAGATGCCATATTTGATACATAACTTTCTATTGCATGTGTTAACACATCCATTCCAGTATCTGCTGTGATTTTTTTTGGTAAGGTCATTACCAAATCTGGGTCTACTATTGCAACATCTGGTGTTAACTCATAGTCTGCAAGTGGATATTTTTTGTTTTGCTTTTTGTCTGTTAATACTGCAAATGATGTAACTTCTGATCCAGTTCCTGATGTTGTAGGTATTGCCACGAACTTTGCTTTTTCACCCAATTTAGGGAATTTGTACGTACGTTTTCTAATATCCATGAATTTTAATTTTAATCCTTCTACATCTGCATCTGGATGCTCATAAAATAGCCACATTCCTTTTGCTGCATCTATTGGGCTTCCTCCACCTACTGCAATAATTACATCTGGTTTAAACTCATTCATCATTTGAACTCCTTTGTTTATTGTTTCAAATGATGGATCTGACTCTACATCTGAAAATATTTCAGAATGTACATAAGTATGTCTCTTTCTTAAATGATATAATATTTTATCTATATAGCCAAACTCTACCATTGATTGATCTGTTACTATAAATGCCCTTGTAATGTCTGGCATCTTTTCTAAATAAGCTATTGAACCTGCTTCAAAATATATTTTTTCTGGAACCTTAAACCACTGCATATTAACCCTCCTATCTGCAACTCTCTTTATGTTTATTAGATTTACACTTGATACATTTGCTGTTGTTGAATTTCCTCCAAATGTACCACATCCAAGTGTAAGCGATGGCATATTAGTGTTATATATATCACCTATTGCACCATGCGTTGATGGAGAGTTTACAATTATTCTTCCAACTTTTACTTCTTCTGAAAATTTAAGTATCGTATCTTTGTCTTCAGAATGAATTACTGCAGAATGTCCTAGTCCACCAAATTCAATTAATTTTTCAGCCAAATCTATTCCTTCGTCTGAATTTTCTACGACATAATATGCTAAAACTGGGCTTAATTTTTCTTTTGAAAATGGATGCTCAATTCCAACTCCATTTTCCTTTAGTACAAGAACTTTTGTATCTTTTGGAACTTCTATTCCCGCTTCTCCCGCTATTTTATATGGACTTTGCCCAACAATTGCTGCATTTAAAGCTCCATCTTTTTCTTTTATAAACATAGTATCTCTCAATTTATTAGTCTCTTCATCTGATAAAAAGTAGCAACCTGCTTCTTTCATCAATTTTTCAAATTCCTCTTTTATTTCCTTGTCGACAATAACAGATTGTTCGGATGCACAAATCATGCCATTATCAAATGATTTTGACATTACTAAATCATTTACAGATGTCCTTAGTTTTGCTGTTTTATCTATATAGCATGGCACATTTCCAGGTCCAACACCAAGTGCTGGCTTTCCGCATGAATATGCAGCTTTAACCATTCCAGTCCCACCTGTTGCCAAAATCAAGTTCACATCTGGATGATGCATCAGCATATTTGTAGCAGTTACAGAAGGTTCTTCAATCCATAATATACAATCTTCTGGTGCCCCTGCTGCCACAGCTGCATCTCTCAAAATCGTTGCTGCTTTAGCACTACACTTTTGTGCAGATGGATGAAATCCAAACACAATAACATTTCTAGTTTTAGCTGCAATAATTGACTTAAACATAGTAGTAGAAGTTGGATTTGTAACAGGTGTTACACCTGCAATAATTCCGATAGGTTCTGCTATTTCCACATACCCTTCTTCTTCATTTTCTGAAATTACTCCTACCGTTTTATCATACTTAACACTGTGATAAACATATTCAGTGGCAAACATATTCTTTGTTATTTTATCTTCATAAATTCCTCTTCCAGTCTCTTCGACCGCCATTTTTGCAAGTTCCATATGATGTTCTAAACCTGCCATAGACATAGTTTTAACTATTCTATCTACATCGTCTTGGCTTAGTTTCAAATATTCCTCAGATGCCTTTTTTGCCTTTGCTATAAGTGCATCTATCATATTTTTTATTTTTTCCTTTTCTTCTTCAGTAATCTCTTTTCCCATATTTAACCTCCTTTGTTCTTATCGGAACAACTCCCCCAAACGACTTTCTTCGTCATTTAGGGAATATATTTTATAACTCCTTCTGGTTTCCTTTAATCTTTTCTGGCCATATTTCTTGCAGAGTAATTATTCTACTCCCATCCTGTGTTTTTCCTATAGGAACTGATTCCATTTTAACATTTTCCATTTTAAGTCCAGCTCTTAACAATGACCAAAATTTTTCTTCCTCTTCTATACTCATATTAGAATTAATTGCTCTATAAACCAAATCACCAACTTTAGCATGTCTAATAAATTTGTCAAGTCCAGCTATATATGCTGTTGCCTCAGAACTTTCCTTAAGTTTTTCTTTGTATCTTTTGCAAAGTTGTTGTGCTTCAATAAATTTTTTTCTACCTACTTGGTTTCGTACAACTGCATTTAAGCTAATTAGAACTCCGCTTCCAGGAAGCTGTTGCAATATTCTCATTGTTTTTTCTGTATTTTCTATTGGAAATCTTTCTGAATTTTCTGCTAAAACTTTTCCTATTTCAAAAATCAATTGCTGGCTTTCCGCTTCCTCTGTTAGGCTAAATTTGTTTGTAGCCCTTCTTCTCATTTTGTCTTTTGCCTGATTTGAAATAACTTGTCTTGCATGTTCAATATCCAAATCTCCTTTAGCAATACCTGTTATTATTGATTGCATCTTTGGTGAAAGTTTTTTGCCAGCTTCTCCTTCAATTCTAATTTTTTGAATCTTTCTATTTAAGCTAGTTCTTATTGTCATTACCTTATAATTATCTTTTTCCATATAAAACTTCAATTTTGAGGATAATTTTTCTAGTGTTTTTAAGTTAGATGTTCTTTCCATTTCATCTTCAATTGTCAAAGCCAATCTTTCATATGCCTTTTTTTGTATCTGACTAAGTTCATATTCAGCTGATCCTGTAGCACGTTTTAAAAAACCTCTTACTTTTGCACCATCTAGAATTTTTACCAATCGTTCTGCCTGACTCATATTTATATCTTTGTCAAGCACTAATTTTGCATTATCTATAATTGCCTTAGCAAATTTCGTTAGATTGCCTTTTTCTTCAGAATATGCACTTTCTGCTTCTAACATAGATAGTAAACTTTTTTCAACAATTTCTTCATCCTCAGGAGTAAGATTTTTTTTATCCTTATTAGTATCTGCTTGCCCTACATATTCATATTTCCTTCTGTACTTTTCCCTCATCACCTGTAATCGTCTATGTACCTGCATTTGTTCATATGTATATTTTTTCTCTTCCTCTTCTTTAGAAGTCTGCTTTCTTGCAAGCGCGGTTTGAACCTTTGAAGATTTTTTTTGACCTTTTGCTTTAAGTCTTATACTTATTGCTTCAACAGCTTCTCTACATACATTCAATCCTCTATCATTTACTATATCGTCAACACTCTGTCCCTCATTTAATCTTCTCGTAACTTCTGCCTTTTTTTCTTTTCTTATTTGAGATATACTTACTCCATTTACCTCATATGTTCTTATGCTTGACCTTACAGTATTTTCCTTTTTACCAGCAATCTCAGCCACTTCTTTAAGTGGCATTAATTGAATTGCTAAAATTCTACCTTTATTTCTTTCCATTATTGTTTTAATTTTTTCTAAGTCATACCCACTTGTTTCTTGTATTTCCTCTGGTGTTTTTCCTAATAGTAATTGATCTAGAATTTTCTGTCTGTCCTCTGCATTAATTTTTTCCCCTCTTTTTGGTCTTATTTTATCTTTTATTATTTGAGCAGCTTCCCTACTTACATTTAATTCTCTATCACCTACTATATCGTCAACACTTTGTCCTTCATTTAGTCTTCTCGTAATTTCTTTTTTTCTTTTTTGTATTATATCACTTAGTCTCTCTCCATTATATTGTTCTTGCCTTAATCTTGAATGTATAGTATTTATGTTTATACCAAGTCTTCTACTTATCTCTTTTAAAGGCAATAACTGCATAGCTAGAATTTCCGGCATAGTCTCCTCTTCTACCTTCTTTATCTCATCTAAAGAAAATTCTTCTCTTTCTTCACATATTTCTTCAGGGGTCTTGCCTGACAATAATAGTTCTAATATGTTATATTTTTTTGCTAAAGCCTGCTGCTTATTAATTTTAGGAGATAACATGTGTAATATATTATCAAGTTCCTTACCAATTAGAGTTTCTAACATAGATATTCGTTTATTTACATTTTCATTTCTTATGTTAGCTAAGCTTATTCCCTGCTCTTTTAATAGTTCTTTTAATAGTTCTTCTATTCTTTTTCTTGTGTTTATGTTCTCATTTGAATTTTCCATTTCCAAACATCCTTTCTGAGAAGATAAACCATATAATATATTCACTCAATTTAGATTTGAGACATTAATATTTACACATGGTTACAATATAACATAAATATGAAAGAAAATCAATATAAAATAAAAAGTTCCATTGGGCTCTTTCCCCAATGGAACTTTTTATTTTAAGACAATATTATAAATCTTATTTTTAACATAAATTTCTTTAACCACATTTTTTCCACTCAATTGTTCCTGTATATGACTATTTTCATGAACTGCTTTTTTTACATTTTCTTCTAATTCATCTACAGTTATATTAACAGTAGCCTTTACTTTTCCATTTATTTGAACTGGAATTTCTATAGTATCTTCCACCAGTTTTGTTTCATCATATGTAGGCCAAGCCTCATATGTGATTGTATCAGTATGTCCAAATCTGTTCCAGATTTCTTCTGCAATGTGTGGTGCTACTGGGCTTAATAATTTAACAAATCCTTCTGCATATTCCTTTGGTATTACATCTTCTTTTGAAGCAATATTTATAAATATCATCATTTGAGAAATTGCTGTGTTATAATACATATTTTCATAATCATTTGTAACTTTCTTTACAGTATAATGATATTCTTTTTCAAGTGATTTGCTTGGAATTGCGTTATGTAAGCTGTTTTGCTTTTTACTAACATCTGAATCTTCATGTAAAGCACCATTTTCAACTTTACCAGATTCTATAAATAATCTCCAAATTCTGTCTAGGAACTTCTTAGAGCCCTCTATTCCATTCGGATCCCAAGGTTTTGATGCATCAATTGGACCCATAAACATTTCATATACTCTAAGTGCATCTGCTCCATATTCTTTTACCATATCATCAGGATTGATTACATTACCTTTTGATTTACTCATTTTTTCTCCATTTGGGCCAAGTATCATGCCTTGATGGCGAAGCTTAGCAAATGGTTCTTTTATAGGGACAATTCCCTTCTCATACAAATAATTATTCCAAAATCTTGAATATAACAAATGACCTACTGCATGCTCTGAACCACCAACATAAAGGTCAACAGGCATCCAATGCTTTAGAAGCTTTGGGTCTGCTATTTCTTTGTCATTGTGTGGATCTATATATCTTAAGAAATACCAACTAGATCCAGCCGAACCAGGCATTGTACTTGTTTCACGTCTAGCAGGTTTTCCTTCGAAAGTTGTATTTACCCAATCTGTGGCTTTGTCTAGTGGAGATGCACCTGTTTTAGAAGGAGCATAATCTTCAAGTTCTGGCAAAATTAAAGGTAAATCTACATCAGCTAAAACATGTATTTCGTCTCCTTCTGTAAATACAATTGGAATTGGTTCTCCCCAATAACGTTGTCTTGCAAATATCCATTCACGTAATTTATAATTTACTTTTTTCTTACCAATTCCTTTTTCTTCAAGCCATGCAATCATCTTATCTATTGCATCTTGTTTTTCAAGTCCGTTTAAAAAATCTGAATTGATATGAACTCCATCACCAACATAAGCTTGAGGTGTTATTAAATTATTAAATACTGTACTATGAAGTTCATCAGTTATTTCAGCAATTTGGTCTTTAGATACCCATTCAACTTTAAAATTATTTTTTTCATCTTCATCCAAATTTGTATTCACGATAGTATTATCTACTAATTCAAATAATAAACCAACAGCATTAATTGAGTAAGCTTTGTTTTTATTATATGCATAATAGTGGTGATTAATAGGAAAAGTATTTCTTATAAACTTAATATTTATATATCCGGTTTCTTCTTGTATTTCTCGTATAGCACATTCTAAATCAGTTTCATTATCTTTTTTTGTACCGCCAATAAATAATCTACCACCTTTATCTCCCCAATCGATTGTTAAATACTTATTAGTTTTGGAATCATAAAGAACAGCAACAATACTATTTTTAAAACTTTCATTTTCTCTTCTTGTCCCAGTTTCTAGTTGCAATACAGGAATGATGTCAATTCCAAAATTTGATGCAAATTCATAATCTCTTTCATCATGTGCAGGTACAGCCATAATGGCACCTGTACCGTAACTTGCTAAAACATAATCTGAAATCCAAATAGGAATTTCTTTTTCATTTACAGGGTTAATAGCATAAGCTCCTGTAAAGCATCCAGTTTTTTCTTTATTTAATTCTGTTCTTTCTAAATCAGATTTAGTTGCTGCCATAGTTTTATATTCCTTTATAGCCTCTTTTTGCTCTGGAGTAGTAATTTCGTCTACTAGTTCATGTTCAGGAGAAAGTACGCAATATGTTGCTCCAAATAAAGTATCTGCTCTAGTTGTAAATACAGTAAATTCTTTATCTGTACCTGCAACTTTAAAATTAACTTCTGCACCAACAGATTTACCAATCCAATTTCTTTGAATTTCTTTTGTAGACTCTGGCCAATCTAAATCATTTAATCCATCTAAAAGAATTTCAGCATATTTAGGAATATCCATTACCCATTGTTTCATATTTTTACGAACAACAGGAAATCCACCCCTTTCGCTTTTTCCATTTATAACTTCATCATTAGAAAGAACGCAACCTAACTCTTCACACCAATTTACAGGCATTTCTATAAGTTTGGCTAGTCCGTCATTATACAATTGTTTAAAAATCCATTGTGTCCACTTATAATAGTTTGGATCACAAGTGGAAATTTCTCTGCTCCAATCAAAAGAAAGACCAAGCATTTTTAGTTGTTTTTTAAAAGTTGCAATATTTTTTTCTGTAAATCCTGCAGGATGATTTCCTGTTTTTATTGCATACTGTTCAGCAGGAAGTCCAAATGCATCCCAACCCATTGGATGAAGTACATTATATCCTTGCATCCTTCTCATTCTAGACATTATGTCTGTTGCAGTATATCCTTCAGGATGACCAACATGTAAACCTTGTCCAGATGGATATGGGAACATGTCTAGTGCATAGTATTTTGGCTTAGAAAAATCCCATACATCAGTTTTAAAAGTCTCATGTTTTTCCCAATAGTCTTGCCACTTTTTTTCTATTTCGTTAAAATTATATGCCATAAAATCAGTCCTTATTTTAGAAATTTGCAATCTTAATTATATTTTTACATTAAATTAAAGACTGCATAAGAAAATTTAATGTGATAATGCATTTACTATATCACAAAATAAGTTCAATTTCAATACTCATATTAATGCAAGCTCAATAAAACTACTAATATAAGAAAAGGTGAAACTTCGTTTCACCTTTGTTAACTAATTATACAAATATTTTTGTGGGTTTACTTCAGTTCCATTTACTCTTACTTCAAAGTGTAAATGGTTACCTGTCGAATTTCCAGTTGAACCAACAGCTGCTATAACATCTCCTGCTTCAACTGTATCACCTGTCGAAACATATAATTTGCTACAATGTCCATAATATGTCTCTACACCATTTCCATTATCTAGTTTTACTACATAACCATATCCACCACTATATCCCGCAAATGTTACTGTACCACTTGCTGCTGCTTTAATTGATGTTCCATATGGTGCTGCTATATCAAGGCCTGTATGACTGCTAGACCTTATACTTTCTCTATTTCCAAACCTTGATGTTATTGTACCAGAAACCGGGGTTACTTCTAAGTAAACTCCATTTACTGTATGAGAATCTATTTCTTCTTGCTCTGCTATTTCAGCTTCGATTTCACTTACTTTGTCTTCAATTTCTCCTTCAATATCTGCTGAGGCAACTTGAAGTGAACTTTCACTTCCTTTATCTGTTGTTATTACTTCTGTTATACCTATATCCAAATCAATTTCGTCTTCATATTTTTCTGTTATTTCATCAACTACTTGTTCAGCTTCTTCTAAGCTTGCTAGAATGGTTTTTTCTTCACCATCTAGTGTCACGGCATAAAATTTATAGGTTGTTTCAGAACTCTCCTCTAATTTAGCTAATATTGCTTCTTCATTCGTTTGCTCTGATTTTTCTACAAGTTTAAAAGTATACTCAGGCATATTTTCTATTACTGTAAATAATTTTGCTTCTTCTTCTTCATTTATAATTTCATCAACTTTTGCTTCAAATTCTTCTTTGTCAGCTACATAACCTACTACTTCTCCATTTATTGTTACCTCACATAATAGGTTGTATTTAAAAAGTATAATTACCAACATTATAAACAGTGCAATTGCTACTAAATTTATAAGCTTAACCATCTCTTTTGTGTAATATTTGATTTTCCTGTTTAAAATATATTTTCACTCTCCTTTTTGTGACGTGACAAAGTTAATTATACCATATATTTTATGCAGTTTCAAATTAAATATTCTTTTTTTTGAATTTTTGGCATTTTTTAGACTTTTTTATCTTTTTTTATTGCAAATTATTACAACCTTTCCTTTATTTTCCTCTTTTTTCCTCTGTTTTTCTCTCTTTCTCTTGTTTTATTTCATACCATTCTTCATTTTGTATTCTTTTATATATTTGTCTGTTACATAATATTTACTTAAAAACAACTTTCTTTTTTTTACAATTCCATTACCTTTCTAAAAATGCACAAAAAAGTAGAGGAACTACTCACTTCCGTAAGTAATTCCTCTTTTCCAATTTAGGGACAGGCGTTTTCCTCTACTTCTTTCCAAATCAGGGACAAGCATATTTTAAAAAAAGAGAGATTTTTGTTCCTAGTTTACACCATAGTATCAGCAATATCTATGTTTTTCATATACAATAAAAATAATCTGCTATTCCATTATAGATTCCCCAAGCTAACTTATCTTGATATTCCTCTGTTTGGAGCAATTCCTCTTCTTCAGGATTAGATAAAAAGCCACATTCCACTATGGTTATAGGAATCTCTACATACTTCATAATGTACACAGAATTAAGACTAGCCGGACTTCTGTTATTTTCCCTCTGTATTGCTTCATTTAAATTATCTTGTATGCTTGTTGCTAGTAGTTTACTATCTTCACTTCCTGTTTTATAAAAAGTCTGCCACCCATCATATTGCTGCTCGTCAATTTTATTTAAATGAATAGACACAAAAATATCCGCACTTGATTCATTGCCAAGTTTTACTCTGTTTTCTAAATCTGATACCTTTTTTTCTCTAATTGTATCACTATCTGCATCATAAATTGCATTTTCATCAGAGCGTGTTAATAGCACAGTACATCCACTCTGTTCCAACAATGTTTGTAATTTTAGTGCTATTTCTAGGTTAAGCTGAGCTTCTGTTACTCCATTACTACTTTCTGCTCCTTCATCTGGTGTACCATGTCCTGCATCTACAATTACAACTTTATTTGAAACTGGCGTTGCTACTGTTTCAACTATTTTCCCTAAGTCAGTTATATTTTCCGCGCTATCTGCAAGTGAAAAAAAGCATAACGAAACAAATAGCATACATAACATAAACGCAATTCTCTTTTTACTTAAAATAAGCATATACATACCTCTCTTCGTATATATGTATATGCTACTTTTTATAATTTATCACCTACATTTGCAATTTTTGTAAAATAGTACCACACTTTTCTTGAAATTTGCTATAATATATTTTATCTATAAATTTTATAATATTAATTATTTTTTTGGTTTCGACTAAGCGTTCATTCTAATTGATAAGACTATTCCTCTGTGTTAAACTTGTTTATAGATATCGTTTTATAATAGAAAGGAGCTTATATGAAAGCTTATAGAAAATTATATGATGCTGAAAAGTTTGATACAATAAGAGGATATATTAATAATGCAATTAAAAATTTTCCAAATAATACTGCTTTTATTATAAAGCACAAAAATGAGCAAGATGTCAGTTATACTAATATCACTTATTCTATGTTTGGAGAAGATATAAAAGCTTTAGGTACTGCACTTATTGATGCTGGTTTGGAGAACAAAAAAATTGCTATTATTGGAAAGAATAGATATGAATGGTCTCTTTCTTTTGTTTCTATTTTGTGCGGTGTAGGAATTACTGTACCATTGGACAAAGGCCTTCCAGAGCAAGAAATCACTATGTCTTTAGAAAGAGCAAAGGTTGAGGCTGTAATTTTCGAAAATACATATGCTGACATAATAAAAAAGGTTCAAGATTCGAACAAGAATATTAAGGAGTTTATTTGCATGGATTCTGATTGTAACGGTTCTTTTACTTCTCTAAGTGAACTTATGCAACATGGCAAAATTTTGCTTAACAAAGGTGATAACAGATATGAAAATCATGAAATCAATCCAAATAATATAGCCTCAATTATATTTACCTCTGGTACTACATCTATGTCCAAAGCTGTAATGCTTTCTAATATGAACATAGCTTCTAACATATATAATATAAATATGACTCAAAAAATATATGATACAGATGTTAATATGCTATTTTTACCTTTACACCATACTTTTGGTTCAACTATCATGCTTTTAGCTTTAGCAGATGGTGTTACTAATGTGTTCTGTGACGGTTTACGCCATATCCAAGAGAATCTGAAAGAATATAAAGTGTCTATTTTTGTTTGTGTACCTCTTCTTTTAGAAGCAATGTACAAAAAAATATATGCTGAAGTGGAAAGACAGGGCAAGACAAAAATTTTGAAAGTGGCAAATTTTATTTCCAGATTTCTTATGAAGTTTAAAATAGATATACGAAGGAAAGTTTTTAAGCAAATTTTAGATAATCTCGGTGGAAATATACGTTTTGTAATAAGTGGAGCTTCAGCCATTGACAAAAATGTAGCAAGAGGTTTTTACGATTTTGGTGTTTTAGCAGTTCAAGGATATGGACTTACAGAAACATCTCCAGTACTTACAGCTGAAAACGAGAAATGCGTAAAGTTTGGCTCTGTTGGACTTCCTCTGCCAGAGGTTGAAATAAAGATTGATACTCCAAATACTGACGGAATTGGTGAAATTGTAGCAAAAGGTCCTAATGTAATGCTTGGATATTATGAAATGCCTGAAGAGACTGCTAAAATACTAAAAGACGGATGGTTTTATACTGGTGATTTAGGATATATGGATAAGGATGGTTTTTTATTTATAACAGGGAGGAAGAAAAATGTTATTGTTCTAAAAAATGGTAAAAATGTTTATCCAGAGGAGATAGAGCTATTGCTTAGTACTTTGCCATATGTAGCAGAATCTATGGTATTTGGCGTTCCTAAAGATGATGACCTATTATTATCTGCAAAAATCGTGTATAATAAAGACTATGTAACGCAAAAATATGGAGATATTTCAGAAAAAAATTTAAAAGATATAATTTGGAAGGATGTAAAAGGAATAAATTCTACTTTAGCCAATTACAAACATATAAAGAATATTATTATAACAGATGAACCTATGATTAAGACAACTACTCAAAAAGTAAAAAGATTTGAAGAGATGAAAAAGATGTGAAATAAATAGGGACGGTTGATAGAACCGTCCCTATTTATTTCACAAATCACATTTTTCTTCTGTCTACTGAATATGCACTTCCCATAGTAGTTTTAGCCAAATGCTTTACTTGCGCTCCCACTTCTCCTATTTCTAGTACATTGTGAAATCTACCTTCATTCACAACAACTACACCTATTGAAATTGATGTTAAAGGAAATTGTTCTATTACGCATTTTCTGTTAGGTACTTCTAAATATCCTCTTTTCACATCTTCTTCATTAAAATATTTTAAAACACCTTTATCAAATTCTGCTATTATGTTTTGACATATTCTTTCATAATCATCTTCTCCTGAAACGATTGCTACAAAGTCATCTCCACCTATATGTCCTACAAAAGTGTTTCCACTTACTGCTATTTTATCTATGTTGTTTACTATTGTTCTAGCTGTGAATTTAATGATTTCATCTCCATTTAAAAATCCGTACACATCATTATATGCTTTAAAATTGTCTAGGTCTGGATATATCATCACAAAGTCTTCTTTATTTAATAATCTCTTTTTCATTTCTGCTTGTATTTGTACATTTCCAGGAAGTCCTGTAAGTGGACTTACTCTTCTATTGGTATCTAGCAATCTTATGATATTTTTTATGGTATAAAATAAATATTCTTTATCTATTGGTGCCTTTATATAATGTTCAACACATTCTTTCAATACCTCTATCTTATGCTCTTTTGTCCTATTTGACGAAACTACTATTATCGGTGTAATACTATTGTCTTCATTTAATCTTATTTGTTTACATACCTCAATTATATCTTCATCAATTGTATCTTCATTTATAATTATAAGTGATGGTATGTTTTTTAGTGCAACATCTATATTTTTAGTATCTACTTTTTTTAATTTTATTTTATATTCTTTTTCTTGTTTAAATAAATTGAGAATAATATTTTTTAGTTCATCATTATTATCTATAATAAATATCTCTTGTGACATCTTGACCTCCAACTAAATTCTTAGATTTATTAGTCATTGTTTTAATTGTTTATTTTTTTTGTATTCTTTTACCTTTTCCTTTAAGTCATCTATCGAGATTTTTTGCTTCATAAATTTAGATATGTTTTCTGAATGCATCTTTGGAAAAGATTTCTTAAGTCTAACAATTCTTTTATATATTTTAAATTTTAATATTTCTTGCCTTTCTTTTAATTCATCAATAATTTTTTGTCTGCTTTCTTTATGGTTGGCATCTTTTATTTCTGATAATTTTTCTTTAATTGTATCACCTATTTCAAATACTTCATTGATTCTCTTGTCTATAATTATTATTCTAAATATAGTTACAATCACATCTACAAATATTGCCAAAATCAAAACAATATCTATATACATTAATATATTATTTGGTATTAGGTTTGTTAGACTCTCTATTATTGGTTGAATTATAAATATTAAAAGCACTCCTAAAAATCCCCAATAAATAGAATTTTTTAGGCAAACTCTACCATGTATATTAAATTTAATATCTGAATAATCCCAATATTTTGTATTGGAAAGTTTTTCTAATACAAAACCAACTACATATTCCCATATTGAAAATAGGAAAAATGAAGCAATAAATATTATTATTACATTATTAGATAAGCTTCCTAAAGCAATCATCATCACTGCACCAATTCCATACATTGGGCAAAATGGTCCATAAAGGAATCCACTGTTTATTGGTTTTCTTTGCACAATTGATTTATAAATTGATTCTAGGCACCAACCTAAAAATGAGTATAAAATAAAGTAAAATATAAATTTAACCTGCATATTCAAACTCTGTTACCCCTTCTGCTGTTAAGCCGTTTACGTTTGTAATTTTTATGCTTAATGTATTTGTTCCTTCCACTAGTTGTAAAGAGAATCTTGCTTCTGTTTGATTTATGTCATCCATATTATATATAGCACCATTTAAGTTTACTTCTATTGATTGTATACCATCTACATCTGAAACTCCTATATATAGTATTCCATTTTCTTGGTCTATTGCCAATTCTGTAATTTCTGGAGCCTCTGAAGAAACTATTACAGTTTGCTCCTCTGTATTCGTATTTCCAGCTTGGTCTACTGCAGTAACATATATAGTATGTTCTCCTCTGTCAATTTCTGTAAGTGCATATTCAATAGTAGTATCATCTTGATTATTCTTATCTATTCTGATCTCTGCTCCATCATCTATTCTATATGTCATATAATCAATTGCTGTTTCGTCTTCTACTACTATTCTTATGCTTGTTGCTTGTTTTGTTATGCTTATACTAGGTTTTACTATATCTAGTCCATCTAAAATTACTTCTTTCGAGTATGTAATTGCTCTTCCTGTTTCGTCTTCTAAAGTAATGGTTAGAACATTATCACTACTTGGTAGTGTAATATCTTCTTGGAAACTAGTAGCACCTTCCGAAATTGTTCTTTGCTCAGAATTTTTCCAGTTATAGCTAAAAGTATTAATAACATATACACTTTGTACATCTACTATTAGTGTATCATTCACTCTGGTTATATAAACCTCTGGTAGGTTCTCTGTACTACTGCCTCTTATATCTGCAAATATAGCATAAGAACTATGACTTATTACAAGTAATGCAAATAATATAATTACTATTGCAAAAAATCTTACTATATTTTTTACTTCCACTGGTCCAGAGTTTATTCTGTTTTTTTTGCTCTTTTTATTTTTTTTATTGTTCTCTACCGCTAAAATTTGATTCATTAGTTCTCCTCCACCATTACATTTGAAATTATATCATACGGTTCTGGGGTTGTAAACATTTATTTTTAAAAACGAGAAAAAAAACAAGCAATTAGGAAATAACCCTAATTGCTTGTTTTTATTAAATTACAAATCTCTTAATTAATACAATTCCTACTGCAAGTATTGAAAGTGTTCCTGCAATTACTAATCCATAATGTTCACCTATACCTGTTTTTATAGATAATACTACTTCTGCATAATCTATATCATCTTCTCCTTCTACAAAGTTGTCAGGTGTTGAGTCTATGTCATCATCACTATCTTCTGAGATTTCTGCCCAGTTTGTTTTTAACCCGAAATTGTTTTGACCATTTATCCATCTAAATGTTATTTCTATTACTGCACTTTCACCTGGTTCTAACAATGTGTCTGCTAATTCGTCTGATGTTACTGTTTTTCCGTCTTCTGATAATGTCCAGTGTTCATTGTTATCTTCTGCTACAAATTCTAATCCTTCTGGAACATAATCTTTTATTTCATAAGCATATCCTGCTATACTTCCTTCATTTGTTATTTGTATCTTATATGTGAACTTAATTATTGCATTGCTTATTTGGTCACTTACTAACTCTATTTTTACTACTGCTTCTGGATTATCTTCAAATGCGTGTCCTGTTTCTTGTACTGTTGTTTTTCCATTGTAGATTGTTGTTACTTCTGCAATTATTTTTCTTAATGCTAGATCAAAGTATGTTACCTTTACTTGCTCTTCATCTATGTCATCTTCTCCTTCTTCATCATTATCTGGAGTAGAATCTATATCTTCTACTGGGTCTCCTTCTTCATCCGCATCTTCAGATATCTCTGCTGTATTAATCAATATTCTATCTGATGTATTTGGTTCTATTACTCTAAATGCTATTTGTACTTCTTTATAATCTGGTTGAGTCATTGTTTCTGGGTTAAATCCTTCTAACAAATTATCTCTTCCAGCCTCTTCTCCTTGTGCCTTTGACAAGTAATCTGTTCTTACCTCTACTGCTTGGCTTACATCTTCTGTAATATTTCCATCTGCATCATACATTACCCATTTATATTCAGTATTAATTTCATTATCTACTATAAATTCTAATCCTTCTGGGATATCATCTTTTATTTGTTCTGCATATCCTGCTATTTCACCTTCGTTATATACTCTTAATGTGTATATTACAATATCTCCATTAGATACTTCTACTGGGTCTTTTGTATGCGTGTATACATAATCTCCATTTTCATCTATACTAAATACTGGTACTCTGTCAGTTATGGTCTCTTCATTTACTCCTGTAATAAACTTTCTTAGCGATAAATCAAAATAGCTATTTTCTATTGTTATTTCTATTGTGTTTCCATTTATCGTAATATCTTTTACTGCACTATTACTTGAACTACTTCCTTCTACTATTTCTTCTTCATCTTCCGTTATTACTTCAGATGAGTTATATGAGGTTTTAGTTAAATTTGTAGTTGTAATAATAGTATTTTCTGTTTCCCTTACTTTGCTTATTAATTGTGCTCTGTTTGATATTAGATTATTGCTTGCTGTTTCTTCAGAATTTGTTATATTACTACTTGATATTTTTGTGCTTGCTAATTCAGTAGTCTCAGTTTCTGATGTTTCAGATTCTGCTAAATCATCAGTATAAGATCTTTCTATTGGAATCTCATCTAGTTGAATTGCCGAGATTATATATGCACCATTATTTAAACTGATATTTACTTGTATTATTATTTCATCTTCTATTAATGTATATCCAGCTGGTGCCTTCTCTTCTGTTATAACAAAAACACGGCTTCCTTGTCCACCTATTGCAATATTTTCTAATATTACTTCTCCATTTTCATTTGTTGTAAGTTCTTCATAAGTAGCAATTACCTCTCCTTCTGAATTAATTTCTTCTACTTTAAATGTTGCTCCTGATAAGGTGCTTCCTAGTCCATTTATTTTTATTAGTTTTAATTCAAAATCACCTGTTGCTGCTGGAATTACTAATTCTTCATAGTCATCATCATCTTCATATCCCTTTCCCTGTGTTGATGTGCTAGGATTATAATTACTTTTTTGATCATTAGTTAAATTATCTACGATTGAATCTAAATCTGTTCTTGCAGTTCCCTCTTTATCTGTTGCTCCTGTTATTTCAGCTATGTTTATTAAGCTTGTATCTTCTTTTTGTACCCTTGCTGTTACTTCACACTCTATTTGCACTTCTTCATAATCTAATTCATCTCCATCAAATGCATTAATCGGACTTTCTTTTAAGTAATCTGTTGTTACTTCTCCTTCTTGTCCTTCTGTCCAGTCATACTTTGTATTTATTTGGCTATCTTCTTTTAATGTTAATCCATCTGGCAAATAATCTGTTATTTCTGTAACATATGCATCTACATTTCCTTCATTATATACTCTTATTGTATATATTACACTATCTCCAGTCTCTACTGTTAATGGTGTTTTTGAATGTGTTTTTTCTACTGTATCTATTTTTCTATTATATAAATCATCAAATTGCTCTTCATTTACTGTTGGTACTCTATTCTCTGGTGTTGTTCCTGAACTTTCACCTTCTGGAATAATTGATGTTATAAATTTTCTTAATGCTAAGTCAAATTCTTCTACCACAATTTTTTCAATATCTATGTCATCTTCGTCTTCTTCATTATTATCTGGTATAGAATCTTCATCATCTATTTCTTCTCCATCTTCATCAGCATCATCTGAGATTTCAGCTATATTAATAATTACTCTATCTGATGAATTTGGTTCTGTTACTCTAAATGCTACTCTTACTTCTTTGTAAGCCGGCTCACTTATTGAGCTTGAATCAAAAGCTGGTATTAGATTATCTTCACCTTGTTCTCTAGATAAATAGTCTGTTCTTATTTCTACCGCTTTGGTTGCATCTTCTGTAACTTTTCCATCTGCATCATACATTACCCATCTATAATTTTTATTTGTATCACTTTCTGGTACAAATTCTAATCCTTCAGGAATATCATCTTTTATTTCTTTTGCATATCCTGCTATTTCACCTTCATTATATACTCTTATTGTATATATTACTATATCTCCTTTTTTTACTGATACTGGGTCTTTTGTATGTGTGTATGTATATTCACCATTTACAATGCTAAACTCAGGTTCTCTTCCTGTTACTGTTTCTTCATTTACTCCTGTGATAAATTTTCTTAATGCTAAGTCAAATTTTAATACTACCACTTTTTCAAAATCATCATCATCTTGTTGTCCAGGAATATATTCTAATCCACTATTTATTTCAGTATCTTTATAAGTTGGAAGTATTGAGTCATCTGGTAATGTAAGACTTCTTTCTTGAGAGTCTCTATCTTCTACTTCGTAACCATCTACATCTGTAAATCCTGTGATTTCTGCAATATTTGTCAATTTGTCACCTGATGTTACATCACTTGTTACTCTGCATTTTATTTGTACTTCTTTATAATCTAGTACTGATCCATTAAAAGCATTTATTAATTCATCCGAAAGAATCGTTGTTTTTACAATTCTGCTATTGCTTTCATCTACTGTCCATTCATACTCTTCATTAAAATCATCATCTACAAATTCTAGACCTTCTGGTAAATAATCTGTTATTTCTGTTACATAACCATCTATTTGTCCTTCATTATATACTCTTATTGTATATATTATTTCATCTCCAACTTTTACACCTAAAGGTTCTTTATCATGATTATATGTTGCTGTTGTGTCATTTGTGTCATCTCCTTGAAGAAGTGAGTCTAAATCCACATCTGGTTCTCTGTTTTCTACATCTTCTCCATCAATGCTTGATATAAATTTTCTTAATGATAAATCAAAGTATTTTCCTAGTAGTACTAATTCTTCATAATCATCATCATCTTCATATCCCGTTCCCTGTGTTGATGTGTTAGGATTATAATTACTTTTTTGATCATTAGTCAAATTATCTACGATTGAATCTAAATCTGTTCTTGCAGTTCCCTCTTTATCTGTTGCTCCTGTTATTTCAGCTATGTTTATTAAGCTTGTATCTTCTTTTTGTACCCTTGCTGTTACTTCACACTCTATTTGCACTTCTTCATAATCTAATTCATCTCCATCAAATGCATTAATCGGACTTTCTTTTAAGTAATCTGTTGTTACTTCTCCTTCTTGTCCTTCTGTCCAGTCATACTTTGTATTTATTTGGCTATCTTCTTTTAATGTTAATCCATCTGGCAAATAATCTGTTATTTCTGTAACATATGCATCTACATTTCCTTCATTATATACTCTTATTGTATATATTACACTATCTCCAGTCTCTACTGTTAATGGTGTTTTTGAATGTGTTTTTTCTACTGTATCTATTTTTCTATTATATAAATCATCAAATTGCTCTTCATTTACTGTTGGTACTCTATTCTCTGGTGTTGTTCCTGAACTTTCACCTTCTGGAATAATTGATGTTATAAATTTTCTTAATGCTAAATCAAAATTTTCATCTTCTGGTTTTTCAAATGTTGTGCTGTCATTATAATCTTTTTGTTCTCTTTCTATTATTACTACTGGTTGCTCATTTGAATCTGCTCCCTCTACTGACCAGTATTCTATTGTTGTATTATAATAATTCCCACTTATTGTAAGTGTTATTGTATCTATATTAGTGGTGTTTGGTACTACTAAGTAAAAATTGTTTTCTACTGTTTCTTCTAAACTACTATATGTTGTATATGAACTTTCATTTGAACTTCTTAATGTATAATCATTAATAACGTCTTCATTTCCATCTGTAAATGTTCCTGATAGACTTGCTTCTACATCACCATTTTGCTCTATTCTAAATGGCCCTATTATATAACTATCTCCTGATTCCACTACTGTTTGAGTTAAATTAGCTAGCTCATATGGCTGACTTTCTGTTTGTGGTCTCCAACCAGCTTTCGCAGCCTTTTCTGCTTCTGTTATAAAATAAGTATATAAAATTATTGCATCTTCTTGTCTCCACTCACCATAATCAACCCTATCATCATCTAGTGCAATAAAATCAGTGCTACCAGCAAATGCCTCAGGGTTACTTATATAAAGTTGAAATGTTTCTTCAGCATCATAACTATCATCATTTGTAAAATGCCATATAGCTAATTGTTGCACTACATCAATATCATCATCTGTCAAAACTGGATCATAATCAAAAACTTCGTCAAATAACTTTTCTTTATATGCTTCCGCTTCTTCCTCGTCTGCTGCTGAAGCTGGTGCTATATATGCATGCTCTAAAATCCACAAAACCGCATAATAATCGTCCTCATCTTCTGGTAATGCATTTCTATAAATTAAAGTTCCTGGATCTGTTGTATTTATAAAATTTGAATCCTTCATATCAAAATAACGTGTATATTGTTTTACTTCGTTATTATAATCACTAGATCCAAATCCAGGACCACCTTTTAAACAATATATTGTTGCAGAATGATCTATTGTGGTTCCTTCTAAATTTGTTTCTACAATCTCCCAAATATTTTTTTCTAATGCTTGATATGCATATCCAGATTTTCTATAATCGGTGATCTTAAGATACTTTCCTGGATCTGCGATTGCTGCATTTACTATATTAAAATTACTTGCTAACGCAATTGCAAATAATGTTATGCCAATTAATTTGGCTAACCTTTTTAACTTCATTTTTATTACCTTCCTTTTTATATTTTTATCCTTTTACTCCTTTTAACATACCTTAATTTTACTTAGTTTTGCTAAATAAGTCAATATCACTATTTTCCTTATTTTCCAGTTCCTAAAAATAGAGTAAAATATTGCTTACGGATTTCCTTTGCCTATTTTTTCACCTTGAATATTACAGTCATATTACAATTATATTACATTTTTGTAATATTTTCAATATTTTAGGCCATTTTTCTTAATAAAACTTAGGGAAATCCCTGCTAAAAGTTAAAAGCAAAACTTATGGAAGCAATTTTTTTTTGCAATTTGGTTGACTTTTTTATGTGTTTTTGCTATTATATTAATTGTTCTGTTAAATTTAGCATAAAAAAATTACTTATGCGGGAATAGCTCAGTTGATAGAGCGCTGCCTTGCCAAGGCAGAGGTCGCGGG
>CAZPKK010000013.1:11374-28953 GCA_964587175.1 uncultured Clostridium sp. | reverse complement strand
CATCTTTTTCTGAAATAACTTTTTCAATTAATCCTCTTTTTTCCAATGTTTGCAAAACTCCAGATATAGAAGCTCTTCTTACTTTAAAGATATTTTCTAAGTCTTTTTGGTAAATATCTTTCCCCTTATTTTCTATTAAATACCTAAGAATTCCTACTTGTATTGGTGAAGGTGGTGGAAAAGAATTATCTGTCTTTAAATTATAAAAAAAATACCTGGAAATAGCATTTTCTAGTGATTTTACCTCATAAATAATATCTTTTTTCATTTTTCCTCCTTTTTGTCAGTCGCCTTACAAAATGTATTTTATACGCATTTATATAAATTGTCAAGTATTTAATGTGAACTTTATGTGAATATTTTTGATATACACTCATCTCCTGTCATCCTTGACAAACCTGATATTTTTTTATTATAATTTTATATGTTTCCATAAAGGAGGAATTTTAATGAGTTATTCAATTAGTGAAACAGCTAAGAAATTTGGAATTACAGCTTCTACAATCAGATTTTATGAAAAGGAAGGGTTACTTCCTAATATAAAAAGAGATAAAAATGGAATTCGCTTTTTTGATGATGATGATTTGCAAAGCTTACGAATTATCGAATGTTTGAAAGCCACAAGAATGCCTATTAAAGATATACGTAAATTTATTGATTTATGTGCAAAAGGAGATAATTCTCTAAAAGAACGATATGCATTATTTTTAGATAGAAAAAGAGCTGTTCAAGAACAAATAAAAGAATTACAAAGTGTTGAAAAAGTAATTGATTATAAATGTTGGTATTATAAGACTTCTGTTGAAGCAGGCACTGAAAAAATACATAATAATAAAATTCCAGATGAAATAAAATAGTTTTTATTAAAAATTGTATTTTATTAAATAATAATAATAAGCAACACATATGATAGATAAAAAACACTATATCATATGTGTTGCTTTTTAAATTATATTTTTAATCCATATAGAAAAACTTTAAGAATCTTTTATTTTATTATTTCACTCGCATCAATTTTTTCGCTTTCTACAGTATCAATAATTATACAGATAAACTTGTCTTCTGCTTCATAAACAATGTCCTGCTCAGCATATGTGTTTCCATCTGTTCCCTCATAGGTTAGCTCATAAGTATAAAAAGTGTGGCCGGATATTTCTTTTTCTTCTATTTCGATTTCATCATCATCTAATGACATTTTAAAATATTCTTCTGCTGTATAATCTTCATCATAGTTTGATTTATCTTCTGTAAATACCATTACCATTTTAGAAAAATTTTGAGTTATAGCTATGCAATCATATAAAGACAAATATTCTTCACCAAAATAATCCTCTATCTCTTCATCTGTAAGCATTATTATATCGTTCGAGAAATCCAGATAAATATCGTCTTCTCCAATCTCATATCTAGTTTCTCTCTCAACATCTGATGAAGCAATATCTTGAATCTCATTCACATTGTTTGTGGAATTATTTTGAGTAAACACTACTATACACGCTAATATTGCTGCAATTATTATTACAATAACAAATGTTTTTATATTTGTTATTCCATATCTATACCAGACACTTTTTTGTGCTTTTTCAGAAAAATAATATTTATTTGACTTCTTTTTTATTACTTCTTGAAGTTTTAAATATTGAAATATAGCTTTTGCTTTTTCTTCTCCAAATTCTTTATTTAAATCTTCCATAATCAGCTCTTCAGTTATAGTTTGATGTTTATTAATAGCATTGTTTTTTTCAAATATTTCTCTTACTTTATCAATATCATCATTTGAAAAACTATCATTACTTAAATCTTGTGCTATTATTTTAATATCTTTTGAATCTTTATCTTCTCTTATTTGTTTATTTAAATTATAGATTACTACTCCAATTACTATTAAGCAAAACAAAAGCGACACAACATAATCTTCAATTATAGCAGAGGAAAATACATCATATTGGTATAAGAGTAATAAATTGCTTATTGAAAATGACATATTTGATTGTATCATCAAACATGCTGGTATTATTATAAATACTGTAACTGTTATTGATATGAATGATGTTATAGATAATATTATTGGTAATTTTTTGTCAATCGTAGCTTTGGTTAATTTATAACCATAAAAACCACAAATTACTATTAATATAGCTAATATCGAATAAATTACATTAGCAAATACATATACCAGTACCCAAGGTATTGCACCTATAAAAGCCCCCACTAGTGCACCAATTATTCCTAACAAATAATGATTCTTTACTTTTTCTTCCATAAAAACTCCTTTCATAAATTTACTGCTTATTTTTTACTTATGTGATATGATATTATCACTTTTTCTAACTTTATGAAGCATATAAAATAATTGGAATTGAAGTATTTATATTTTCATAAATAGTTTTCGCAGCATTATATGGTAAATTCACACATCCATGTGAACCATTAGTCTTATAAATATTCCCTCCAAAACTGCTTCTCCAGGAGGCATCATGAAGTCCTATATGTCCATTAAACGGCATCCAAAAATTCACATGAGATTTATATTTACTTCCATCTCCATTGTATCCTTCAAGATAGGTATCTGTTGTTTTATATGTTAAATAATATATTCCTACAGGAGTCGAATACCCCTCTGATACACTCCCAGTAACGCAAGGAGTTTCTACAATACATTCTCCATTAACATACATCCATACAGTTTGTCTTGTTAAATCCAATTCAACATATGTAGAAAGATTGGTATAATCTGGCAAAGTATTATATATTGGTTCATAATCTATTTCTTCTGAAGATTCTAATTGTTCTTCAATTCTAGCTATCTCTGCTTCTTCATTAATCGTAGCATAAGTTTTTCTACCAAACGAAATCGCTATTGTTCCTAAATCTGTAGCATTGAAATTTGTAGAAGTAAGTAGATATTTAGCTTTTTCATTAAGTTCATTTACAAATGTAGGTAAGTTATTTTCAATATCAATTCCATAATAACCGTCATCGTCTTGATACACCCAATCTCTCATAGTGCTTCCATCTAATGTGAATGTGCTTCCATCACGCAAAGTATAATTTATTGTAGTAGAAAGTACTGAGTTAATATAATTCATCTCAGATATTAGCTTCTCATCTGTTGATAATATGTCTGGCACAATGTTTGTTATTTCTGTAAAATCAATGATTTTTTCACCTTTTTTTAAAGCTTCAATCATAAAATCACATGCTTTTTCATAATCTAGTTTAGTGCCATATACCTCAGATTCAATATATAGTAAATTATTGGAATCCCATGCTAAATATGCATTTTCTGGATTATAATTATTACTTTCTCTAAAAACAGATAATGAACTTAAATACTCCCTAACTTTATCCTCATTTACACTATAAAGTGAGATTTGATTATATTCATTATCATTATCACTTTTTATCTGCCCATTTAGTATTTCTTCTAAAATATCTTCACTACTCAATGTTATTTCAAAATAAGTACCTAGACAATTGTATTCTTTTTCATTTGCAAATATTAAAGTTATTGTTGAACTATTCATATCACTCTCTAGTTTCCTGCTAGCTGTTTCAATACTCATAAATGAACAGTCAATTCCATTAATAGAGGTTTCATACCTAAAAGTATTGTTTGTAAGCAAAATCAACGCTGATAAAATTACTAATGCTAGTAATACGCATACAAGAATAACAATACTTATTACTTTTCTTACCCGTTGTCTTCTCATCAGCCTTACCTCCCTCTTCATATATTTTTCTATATCAATTAGATATAGAAACCGATATACATTATAACATATTTTCTAAAAAAATAAAGTTTTTTGTAATAATATATCAATTTTTATTATATAACATTTTTTCAGTTTTCTCATATTATGTAAAGAGGTGTACTTTTATGTTATTTAATTCTTTTGTTCTCGCTTTTTCTGCCAGCATAGATTCTTTAGGAGTTGGAATTACATATGGGTTGAAAAATACAAAAATATCAATTCCATCCATTTTTATTTTACTAATTATAAGCATTATTACTTCTAGTATCTCAGTTTTACTTGGAAATATATTAGGTTCTTTTATATCTCCAAACATTACCACTTTAATAGGCTCCCTTATTTTGTTTGTGATAGGAAGTTTTATAATATATGGTACTATATATCATAAAGATAGCAAAATAAATAAAACCAACATTAATAAAGCATCATCAAAAAGTAGAGAATATAATATTTTTATAGACTTTCTTGGTATAACAATTAATATTATAAAAAATCCAATAAATTCAGATTTCGATAATTCAAACAAAATAGATATAAAAGAAGCAATATTCTTGGGTTTTACTCTATCATTAGATTCAATGAGTATTGGCTTTGCTGGTGGTACAACAGGTATTACTTCATTTATATTCCCATGTTTTATTTGTATTTTTCAAATATTATTTTTATGCTTAGGTAGATTTTTCGGGAAGAAAATAAATAATGTAGCAAAACTTCCAAATAATATTTGGAATATTATTTCTGGAATATTATTAATTTTTATAGGATTAATTAAATTAATATATGAATAAAACACATATAACAAATTAGAATAGTGTTATTATATCATAAAAATACTAAAATTAAAATAACTTTTAATTTTAGTATTTTTATGTTTTTTTATTATATTTAAGTAAATCTATAAGCCGGGTTCTGTCTTGAATAGTCATCTATCTAGTACATATATTACTATATGCATCATGCCACCAATATAAGAAGACTGACGAGCAGCCATTAACCTTCTTGTCTCGGTGTTGCTCCTGATGGGGTTTACACGGACCCAGCATGTCACCATGCTAGCGGTAAGCTCTTACCTCACCTTTTCACCCTTACTGTACTAGAAGCTAGAAGTTAGAAGTTAGAAATTATGGAAGTTAAGATTAAATATTCTAAATTATTTTATGCTTCTAATTTGCCTTTTAATTTCTGACCTCTAGCTTCTAACTTCTAGTACAGCGGTTATTTTCTGTTGCACTTTCCTTAAGGTTCCCCTTACTGGACGTTATCCAGCATCATTGCTCTATGGAGCCCGGACTTTCCTCGTACGCTGTCTTTCAACCTTGCTATACGCGACTATTCGATTTACTATAATATTTATTGTACTATAAATTGCTTTTTTAGTCAATTATTGAATATTACTTTATTTTATGCTATAATTATGTTTGTTCAGAATGGGTTTTAATATAATAAACTTTATCTGAATATCATGAATTGGAGGTTAAAATGGATTTTAGAGATAGCTTAAAGTGCAATGTCAACATACAAGAACTTTTACATTCTAGATTTGGTGATGATACTGCTAAAGGAGAACTTTTTTATAGTGAATTAATAAGATACCATGAAAAATTTAATTCACAGCAAGCTCAAGATTTTTTTCATAATTTGGTAGTTGCTATAATGCTTGCATATAACAGATATTTTGAAGCATATGGTATAGAGTGTAATTATAGATTCAAATCACCCAAATCTCTTGCAGATAAGATTGTAAATTATATTTTAAGACCAGAAAAAAACAATGGAACTAATGATACGTTAGGGATTCAGGAAATTTCTGATGTATTTGCTATGAATTTAATACTAACAGATAGGCCTTCTTCTTTTCACTCTAAGGATCCGAAGATAAAGGCATTAATTAAAGAAAGAAATGAAAACCAAGAGTTTGTTACTAAAATGCAAGAGTTTAAATCAAATTTAATTGAAGATGAATTTTCGATTACCCCTACATATATATATAGAGTAACAAAGAAAGAGTATTATACAAAATGTCTTGAAATAATAGATAGATTAATTTCCATTTTTCCACCTGAAGCCACAGACTTAATTGATAAATATGAGACACTAAGATCAAATATCCATGAAACTCTTAATTTCTTTTTGGAAACGATGCCAGAAGATACTCTAGTAGATGAAACTGATTATCCTTTAAAAAATCCAGACAAACCAGATGAGCTTGATTTTATAGGACTTCTTGATAGCTTTTTATCTAGAATTTCAGATAAAATCGATTTAGCTATACTTACCAAACAAGCCATGTCAATATTTGAAAATTCTGAATTGATACAAAAGCTAGGGGTCTCAATAGATGATTATAAAGAAAAACGAGCACCAAGTGGATATACTTCTAATTTTATATATCTAAGAACTCCTCTAGGTGTTATTGAATGTCAGTTACAATCTAAAAATCAATTTAGAGATGGAAATATTGGAGATTCAGCACATACTAAAATGAGTGGAAAATCAATAAAAGGTTTTAAAATACCTAATCCTGAAAATCCAGAAGAAGTAAAAAAATTCAAAAGCTCTGTTCTATATATTGCTCCTAAATTCTATGTTGCTAGAATTGACGATGTCGAAGAAGGAAGAGTTATAATACAAGAATATACGGATTATAAAAGCTATAGAAAGGTTTTAGGACAAGTTCAAAAAGGATCTGTACAAGAGAAGAAAATGTTTAGTTATTTTGAAAGACTATATTCTTTAAGAGATACTATTTTTGATTCACAAGGTAGCACACAAGAATTCATACTTTATGATATTATGAAATATTTGAGAAGTGATGAACTATCAAAAATAAAAGGTAGTAATGCAGAAAGAGAATAAAAATAGAAATAAAAATTACAGTAACAGAATAAATCCTGTTACTGTAATTTTCTGCTTCTATATTAAAATTAATTATAAATTTTCCTCATTCCATTAATAAATATATGAATCTACTATATACTTTCTAATTCTTGCATTAGATTTTTATAATTCACATAAAAAACTTTTTTACTTTGACTATTGCAATCTTCCTCCAGTTCATTTATTAAAATATATGACTCATTTATTTCACTTATACTATTAATATTATTTACTTGATTATTAAATACATTTAATAATTCTTCCCCTGCAGTATTCACATATGTTTTTGCGGTATTCCAATCATCTGACTCCACATATGCATACGCATATAATATATTAGACCTTATGTTATACACACTTATCTCATCGCTATCTTGCGAAAACTCTTTTATATAGAGAGCTAGTAAATTATATAAATCTGCTAAATGTATAAGGCTAGAACTTTTGTCCTCATTATCAAAATCTTCTACTATCTGATCCATTACACTATTGTATTTTAGTAGGTTATCTTTATTTATACTTAGAGTTGTTAAGTCTATTAGTATAGTTGTCCAACTATTATACATATTTTCTATTTCTCCTTTTAAGCTATTCCAATCTACATCATTGTTATCTCCAGATAGTATATTATCCTCTATTACATTACTACTATTTATTGTGTTTTGGGACTCTGTTTCAGATGTTTGTTCAGATTGACTACTAGTTGATTCCTCCTCTTCTGAACTAGACACACTAACTTCTTCACTAACAATGCTATAATTTGTATATGATATATTATTTATTTTGTTCATCATTGTTATAATATTTGCATTTAAGTAATCTATTTCTGAAAGACATTTTTCATTTAGTGTTGCTAAATCATTTGATTTATTATTCATAATATAAGAATAAATAAAAAATCCTCCAACAGATAATAATATTAGTATAAGAAGAATTATTATTGTAATAGTAAATTTTTTCATTTTACTTTTTTCCTTTCTCATTGTAGAATTTTCATTAGATAAAATTGCAATTTTTTATATGCACAAAGTTAGGATTCTTTCCTTATCATATTATTACCAAAAAATTTCCTTTTATTCTCTAGTATTTTTAATATTTTTTTATATAAAATAATAAAGACTATCTTATAATATAGGTGATGTTAAGTGGAAGCAGTTGTAAGGTTATATAGTACAAAAAGAAAAGAAATTAATAAGTTCCTAAATGATTTTTTTAATGAATCAAATTCACACATAAATTTACTAGAATGGGAAAAAAAATACCAAAATCCTGTTGAAATAGCAGAAATTATTGGTACTTTTGTTGATAACAATTATAAATATTCAATCAATATGTGGATTAGTATAGATGAAGGGTTGTTTATTAACGTTACAGATGAAAATGCTGATAAAATTATTAGATATCTGTATGAAAGATTTCCGTGGTAATTATTCACATTTTTTTTCTCGTGTCATAAGTAATGTTACTGCCTCTTTAGGTTTTAATCCATTATATAATACATCATAAACAGTATTAACTATTGGCATTTCTATATTGTGTTTTTGGGCAAGTTTATATGCAACTTCTATATTATCTATGCTCTCAATTGTCATTCCTATTGTTTTTTTCGTTTCCTCTACACTAAGTCCTCTTCCTATACATTTTCCTGCTTGTCTGTTCCTACTATGTTCACTTAAACAAGTTACAATTAAATCTCCTAATCCAGATAAACCATAAAATGTATTACTTTTTCCTCCAAGTGCAACACCTAAACGAGAAATTTCTGTTAGTCCTCTTGTAATTAATGCTGCAAATGTATTATCTCCCATGTTTAGCTCAGCTACAATTCCCGCACAAAAAGCGATTATATTTTTTAATGCACCTCCAAGTTCTGCTCCTCTTACATCTGAACTTGTATATATTCTTAGTTTTTCATTCATAAATGTCTCTTGCACTAATTGTCTGACATCTGGACTTTGTGATGCAATTACTATAGCTGTAGGAATTCCTAAAGATACCTCTTCTGCATGACTTGGACCTGTAAATACTCCTATCTTAGTATCAGGAATTTCTTCTTGCACTACTTCATCTAAAGTATATAAAGTGGAAGCCTCAAATCCTTTTGAGCATAGAATAATTGGCTGATTTTCTATATATTCTTTATACTTTCTTAATGTGTCACGTGTAAATTTTGATGGTGTAACATGTAGAATCATGTCGCTCCCTTTAACAGCTTCTTCAATATTTGTTGTACAAATTATATTTTCTGGCATGATAGCCATTGGTAAAAATTTGCATCTATGTTCTTTGTTTATTAAGTTTGCTTCCTCTTCTAAAAAAGACCAAAGCTTCACTTTATGTCCCATTTTAGATGCGTGTATAGCTAAGGCTGCTCCCCAGCCCCCACTACCAATAATACAAATAGTTTTTGTCATCTTTTGCTTCCTTTCTTCCTTATTTTTTTGTACCTTTAAAACTAATCTTATTTTCTGTTCCACTTAATAATCTTTTTACATTTTCTCTATGATTAAATACAATAATTACTGCAAGTATAATACTATATATTAAATAATTACCTGGTACAATATAATTTTGTGGAATGAATAAAGTAAGTACTGGATAGAGAATTGCAGCTGCTATTGAACCTACTGAAACCATTTGTGTAAGAATTATTAAAATAAGCGCAAACACCAAACAAATTAATCCTATTTGCCAATTTGACATTATGAGCACTCCTAGCGATGTAGCTACACCTTTTCCTCCTTTAAACTTAAAGAAAATTGGGAAAGTATGTCCAATAATTACTGCAACACCTGCTGTTTGGACAAGTAGAGCAGCATTTGACCCTTCTATAATTTTTCCTAAAAGGATTGCAATTCCAATTGCAACTATACCTTTTAAAATATCACATATAAGTGTTATGGCTGCTGCTTTTTTTCCAACACTTCTAAGCATATTTGTTGTTCCCGCATTTCCGCTTCCTTTATCTCTTACATCAAAGCCAGCCATTTTTTTACTAATTATAATTGAAAAATTAATACTTCCAATTAAGTATGCTATTATAGCTATTACTACACATTCTACCATATTCTATTTCTCCTTTTTTATATAAATTTTGTGTAAAGAATTAATCTGACTTTAATATTGAAATTATAGTCAAAATATAACCTTTCTAAAAAGCCTTCTTAATTATATACTTTATTAAAAATCTTTTTCTTTTCTTTCTCTAACTATTATTCTAATAGGAGTACCAACTAAACCAAATTCTTTTCTTATCTGATTTATCAAATATCTTTCATATGAAAAATGAAATAAATCTTTATCATTTACAAATACTACAAATGTTGGTGGCTTAGTAGATGCTTGTGTCATGTAAAATAAACGTAGTCTTTTACCTTTATCTGTTGGTGGTTGCACAATGGCTATTGCTTCATTTAATACCTGGTTTAACACAGAAGTGGAAACTCTTAAAGCATTTTGATTTGCCACATTATTAATCATCTCAAATAATTTATTTACTCTTTGTCCAGTTTTAGCTGATATAAATACTATTGGAGCATAAGACAAATATGATAATTTATTATATACTTCTTTTTTGTATTGTTCCAATGTGCCAGTTTCTTTTTTATATTCATCCCATTTATTTATAACAATTATTATTCCTTTTCCCGCTTCATGTGCCTCTCCTGCAATTTTAGTGTCCTGTTCTGTTACTCCTTCATTTGCATCAATCATAAGCAAGCATACATCTGCTCTTTCTACTGCCAGCAGACTTCTCATAACACTATATTTCTCTAAATTTTCTGATACTTTACTTTTCTTTCTTATTCCTGCTGTATCTATAAAAATATATTTACCAAATTCATTTTCAAATTCAGAATCTATAGCATCTCTTGTTGTACCCGCAATATTGCTAACTATAACTCTATTTTCACCCAATATTTTATTTACTAATGACGATTTTCCTACATTTGGCTTACCTATTATTGCTACTTTTATAACCTCATCATCTTCTTTGTCACTATCTAATGGTGGAAGTTTCTCATATATTGCATCTAATACATCACCTATTCCAATTGCATTAGCTGCTGAAACTCTATATGGCTCTCCTAAGCCCAAATTATAAAATTCATATATTTCATCTGGAGTACTTCCATAATTATCTGCTTTATTACATACCAAAATAATCGGCTTTCTAGATTTTTTTAGCATTAATGCAATATCCTTATCTGGTGCAGTAACTCCCTGTTTTATATCAGTAAGAAATACAATCACATCTGCCATAGCTATTGCTAGATTGGCCTGTTCCCTCATTTGTGAAAGAATAACATCATCTGATTCAGGTTCAATACCACCAGTATCAATTAAAGTGAATGTTTTTTCTCTCCAACTCGCTTCTGCATACACTCTATCTCGTGTAACACCCGGAGTATCTTCTACTATAGATATTCTTTTTCCAACAATATAATTAAAAAAAGTTGATTTTCCAACATTTGGCCTTCCAACTATTGCAACTGTTGGCTTGCTCATTTTTTCACCTGCTTTCAAACATATCTTATGCCATCTCAAGTACAATCCCATTTGGTACTCATTACCATTCTACTATAATCGAAAAAAAATAGCAAGAAAAACTTGCTATTTTTCTATTATTAGCTAATTATGACTTTCTTTTTTTCCATATCTTTTTACTTATTACAATAATTAGTAATCCAAATAATGTTCCAAATGAAATCACATAAGAAATTATCATTAAAGTAGTTCCTGTATAACTTATCTCAATTCTTCCTTCCATTCCTTCTACTATTTCTATTGCTACAAATCCATTATTTGACTCAAAAGTATCTATTCTTTGTCTTTCTTCATCACTATTTATAAATTCTACTGTATATCCGAGATAGTATATATATGGAAGCTCTATTATTGTATTTTCCTCTACATTAGATATGTTAAATGTCATGTTAGTTCCATTTTTATTTTCATTCTCAATAATTGCATTTCCAGCTAATATATATGCTTTATCTTCTCTTTGTATAATATAACTTAAATTATTGTATGCTTTACTTGGTAAATACTCAAATGTTGCACATCCTGCATGTATACTTCCCGTACTTTCTGTCACAGAAACTGCTGGCCATAATTTATCTTCTGACCATTTCTTTTCATAATTCAGATTCTTTTTTAATGGTACAACAAGCAATATTGTAATTAAGCTTAATACTAAAACATCTCTCATATTAAAATTCTTTATTATTAATGAATAATTTGTAGCAGCTATAAACGCAAAGAAGAATGATGAAAATTCTAATAATCTAAAAGAAAATTGAATCATTTTAAATATGGATGGCAATCTTTCAAATGGGAAGAAGCTAAGCGACATTATAATACAAATTATCCCTATTCCAAGTGCAAACCAGTATAATTTTTTATATTCTTTATCTATTTTTTTGTAAGCAAGTAAACTCAAAACCAAACCTATTAAACTAACTAACCCTATTTCATAACTAAGATTACCTTGCTTTGTATATAGCAAATCCACTAATTCCACTTTTAAAAGAACTAGCTTTTCTTCTGTTATCATTCTTCCATCTTGGAAGACTTCATAATCTGTTGTCATCATATGTTCTAATATAGGCAATAAATAAAAACTAGTTAATAATATTATGAGTAGCAAGTTTATTCCAATCATTTTCCATACTTGCTTGTCCTTTAGTTTTTTTATGTTTATTAACATGTAAATAAAGCAAATTATTGCAGCATACATTGCTATGACTATATGTGTTAGTATCAGTCCTACTGCTCCAACTGTGAGTAATAAACTTTTTTTTATACTTTTCTCTTCACTATTAAATATATTATACATTCCTAAGAATGTAATTGGTAAAAATATAAATGAAGCTAATTCCGAAATAGCCACTCTCATATATATATCTGTTAGTCTGTATGGAGCAAACATATAAATAACAGCCGCAATAATTCCAGCATATCTATTTTTTGTAACTCTTTTTACAAATTCATACATTGCTATTCCTGTAATAAATGATAATAGTAATATAAATAGTTTAAGTACTAATTCAAATGAACTGGTAAAAATGCTAAATATTAAAGGTATATATGCCGTAAATGGACTATAAAAAATATTCCACGAATAGCCAAAACCATTGCAAAAATTAGACATAATAACAGGAGGGAATTCTCCCTCTGTTATACTTTGATATGTTCCCATTAGCCTTGCTATATGTTGCAAACCATCGTCATTATAAATATTTAAATCTTGACTCACTAATGGAATTGATACAATTAATGAAAAGATAAGTATAATTATATAATCTATGATTTTTTTCTTCATGTGAATTTTGTCCCTCTTTATTAATTTATTACACTTTTTCTTTACGAGTTTTTTCCTGAAATTTTTTGTAATTCATTTTCTTTATACTTTTTTCTGTAAATCACTACATATACAACAAATACTATGATTGCAATTGGAGATATGATATATGCCACTTTATCCAATGTAGTTGCAGTATATTCCACTATAATTTTGCCTTCCTCTATGTCATCTGGCATAACTATTTTTAAGAATCCATAATCAGATTCAGTTGTTTCTAAAATAACTTCTAAGTCCTCATATTGTAAACTTACTGTATAACCAGGATAGAATAAATATGGCAATTCTAGTTCAGTTCCCTTTGTTACATCTTTTATCTTTATTTCTAAATAAAGTGCGTCTTTTATTTCACTTTCAATTAGGCCTTCTCCTGAAATTACAATTGTTTCATCTCCTCTAGTATATAAATATTGGTTTTGTTGTATTAGAGCTTTAGTAGGCATGTAATCTCTATTAATTGAAAAATAGTGTATCTTTGGATTTTCTATGGCAGATTGCTCATATTCTTCATCTGAAATCCCATTATATGATGCATAAACACTTAACTCTTTTATCGTAAATGCCATAATTATAAGTAATATTAATATATAAACTAAATTTCTTATCCATTCTTTTTTTATTGATGTAACTAAATAGTATACATTTATCGCACATACTGGTGTAAAGAACATTAAAGAAAATCCAAGCAGTCTCCATGGATACTGTAATGTACATAAGAAATTCGGCATTATAATCCAAGGGAAAAGGTCGGTGCACATAATTAATGCTATTATTCCAAGTATGATACTTATTATATAAAAATCTTTATATTTTTTATCAATTCTTTTATAAACTAATACTCCTATGAATAACATTGTAATAAATGGTATTCCTACTATGAAAGAAACTCCATTTTCTTCCCCTTTGTCTTTTAACAGTTGCCATAACTCTATAGTATTATTCGATACAAACTTTCCACTCGTCTTTAAAATATCCGGATTAAACAAAGCGTATTCAGTTTGTGATACAAACTCTAACATTGGTAATAAAAACATTGCTGACATAAGCAATATAAAAACAACATTTATCACGCATTTTTTTATCACATCTTTTTTTAAGAAATCTTTTAAATTAAACAGTATATATATTAAACAAAAAATTGCCGTGTATTCAGTTGATATACTATGGGAAAGCATCAATCCTGTTGCTCCAATTGCAATATAATAGTGTCTTTTCTTATCTCCATGTAATAAATTATATAATCCTTGAAATACTAAAGGCATAAATACAAAAGCTGTAAATTCACCAATCGCATATCTGTTGTATATATCTTCTAATCTATATGGCAATATCATGTATATAACTGCAGAAAAAAAAGCAATTCCTTTCTTTTTAGTAACCTCATTTATAAAATTATACATAAATATTCCAGATAGAATAACTGTGATTGCGGCAAAAATTTTTAATCCATTATAAAATGCTCCCGATATTAGACCTAGAACATAAGGTATATATGTTACAATTTGTGGGTAAAATGCTGTCATGCTATATCCCCAATTATTACAAAAATAAGGAAAAACCAGAAACGGAAAACTACTTTTCTCTAATGCATTATCTAATCCTACTAATCTAAGTAAATGTATAAAACCATCATCTGTACTCCTTATCTGTACCCATATCCATGGTAATGATATTAATAAACCAATTATGATGATTATGATATAGTGTGCACTTTTTTTTGTTTTGATTTTTTCTATTATGTTTCCTATTGTTTTACTCATTTGCTAAAATCTCCTTTATTTTCATGTTTTTCTTATTAAATCTAATTAGGAATTCAATCTTTTGACTAATGACTTTTTCCTTTTTATTTATCAATATGTAATTTTTCCTTCTAATAAATCATCTTTTTCTACCCATTCTTGCACAGATATTATTTTATAACCAGTTTCACTGTTATCTCTTACTACAACGTTTTTAATTCCAGCATTAATAATAAGTTTTCTGCACATTTGGCAACATCCCGGATTTTCTTCATAAGCTCTTGGCTCTTCTCTATATTGCACTAAATATAGAGTTCCTTCCAGCATATCTTTTCTAGAACAACTGATTATTGCATTCATCTCAGCATGTACACTTCTACAAGCATCATATCCAGCATGTCTCACATTCGGAAAAAACTTCTTTTTAGAACAATAGCCTAAATCGTTACAGTTTTCTCTTCCTCTTGGTGCTCCACTATAACCAGTTGCCACTATCTCGTCATTATTCACAATTACTGCTCCCGATTTTTTCCTCAAACATGTACTTCTTTGAGCTACAGTTTCTGCTATATTTAGATAATAATTAATTTTATCGATTCTTTGTACCATAATTAACTTCCTCACATTGTATAATTAAAATAAACTTTATATATGTCAGAGACTACTATTTGAATAATCTGTTTCATCTCCAAACGTATAATTTATTACTATTATTGATAATATAATTAATACTTAATGCTATTATTGTAATACCATTTTCGTTTATTACGCCTATTTTTCTCTCATATTCGCTTTACTTCTTTGTTATTTTTTTGTTTTACATAGATGCGATTTAATAATACCATTTTACTATATTTTTTACAAGTGGTTTTATAATTTTTCTTTTTTGTCCTACACAAAAAAATAGCACCTTAATTGTGCTATTTTTATCTTGCAAGATTTAATCTATTAATTTTATTTTTTACTCTTAGATACTACTTCTTTTCCATCATAATATCCACATGTTGGACATACAGTATGCTGTTTAACTAGTTCGTGACAATGTGAACATTCTACTAAGTTTTGATTTTCTAATTTCCATGTTGATCTTTTTGAGTGTGTTCTTGCTTTTGACCATCTTCTTTTTGGTTGTGCCATTTTCAATTCCCCCCTTGCGATTATTATCTATTGTATATGTTTCTATACTTTCTCTTATTTGATACCATATGATTATACTAATTTTTATCACATTTGTCAATACTAGTTTCGTATTTTTGCAAAATCTGGCTGTTAGCATATTTTTCATAAATCTTGTTACTTTTTTTTAATTGTTGCATATACTAATATATATAATTAGAAAGGATGATATTAATGTGTGGTTTTGTTGGAACTGTTAATTTAAAAGAAAAAGTAAATTCTAAAAAAGACATTTTAATTTCAATGAATGAAACACTTAAGAAAAGAGGACCTGATGAATGTGGTTATTTTGTAGATGACAATGTCCTACTTGGTCATAGAAGACTTATTGTTATTGACCCAGATGGTGGTAAACAACCAATGAGTTTTAAATACAATGGGAATACTTATACCATAGTATATAATGGGCAGATATATAATACAAAAGAATTAGAAGAAGCTTTAAAGCAAAACAACATTCATTTAGATAGTTACTCAGACACGGAGATATTGCTAAAGTCTTATATATTATACAAAGAAGATGTTATTCATCATCTAAATGGAATTTTTGCATTTGCTATTTGGGATGAAAAAAATAAAACCATATTCTTGTCACGTGACCACTTTGGTGTAAAGCCATTATTTTATACAATTTATAATAATAATTTTATTTTTGCTTCTGAAATAAAAGCTATTTTGAAATTTCCAGGTATCACTCCTATTTTAGACAAACAAGGTATTAGTGAAATGTTTGGAATTGGTCCTGCTCATACTAATGGAATTACCGCTTTTAAAAACATATACGAATTAAAACCTGCTAGTTTTCTGGTATATAATAGTTCTGGTGTACATTTAAAAAGATATTGGAAATTAAAAAGCAAACCACATGAAGATAATTTTAATCAAACTTGTGATAAAGTTCATTTTTTATTAGAAGATGCAATAAAAAGACAATTAGTGTCAGATGTTCCTCTTTGTACTTTTCTGTCTGGTGGTCTTGACTCCAGCATTATTACTTTATATGCTGCTGATTATTGTAGAGAACATGATTTAGCAAATTTAGATACTTATTCTGTGGACTACATTGATAATGATAAAAATTTTCAAAAAACAGATTTTCAGCCAAATTCTGATAATTATTACATTAATCTAATGCAGTCTGAATTAAATACAAATCATCATACTGTTATGCTCGATACTCCAGAGCTTGCTTCAGCTTTAGAAGACGCTATGCTTGCAAGAGATTTGCCCGGAATGGCAGATGTAGACTCATCAATGCTACTATTTTGTAAAAATGTAAAAAATGATGCAACTGTTACCTTAACTGGAGAGTGTGCTGATGAAATATTTGGTGGTTATCCATGGTTTTTCAGAGAAGATGCTTTAAATAGTGGCACTTTCCCTTGGTCAATTGCAATTAAAGAAAGACAAGAATTATTAAACCCTGAAATAAGAGAAAAAATTGATTTAAAAGAATATATAGATTATAGATATAATGAAAGTTTAGAAGATGTAGAAATTCTTGATTGCGATTCTGATGAAACCAAAGAAAAAAGAAAAATATCCCATCTTACTTTAAATTGGTTTATGCAAACACTTTTAGACAGGTCAGATAGAATGGGAATGTACAATGGGTTTGAAATAAGAGTACCATTTTGTGATTATCGTTTAGCAGAATATGTTTGGAAT
>CAZPKK010000013.1:0-11364 GCA_964587175.1 uncultured Clostridium sp. | reverse complement strand
AATATTCCTTGGGAAATAAAAGCATTAAATGGTAGAGAAAAAGGCTTGCTTCGTTATATAATGAAAGATAAATTGCCAGCAGAAATAGTTGATAGAAAGAAAAGCCCATACCCTAAAACTTGGAATCCTACTTATTTAAAAGCTGTAAAAGAAATGCTTACAAAAATAATGGAAAATAAAAATGCTCCTATAAATACTTTACTTAACAGAGATTATATTATACAAATATTAGAAACAGATGGTAAAGCCTTTACTAGACCATGGTTTGGCCAGCTAATGACTGGGCCTCAGCTTATGGCTTACCTTTGCCAGGTGAATATGTGGCTAGAAAGGTATCAGCCTAAGATTGAGTTATAATGCTATACAACAAAGAAGGTTGCAAATTGCAACCTTCTTTGTTGTAGAATTGCGTTATCTTGGCGAAAAGTGCGGATCTGTTACATAGATTTCGATAGCTTCCCAATCTGAGGAATGCCTGTCATTCAATTTTGTCAGCATAGTTTCTTCAGGGAAGAAACGAGAACCGGAAGTTGCATGTGGTTTATTACTATCAGCTCTACTTTTCCTTTCCAATTACCACAAACTTCCCATCAGTTGTATGATATGAACAAGTAATTAAAGTTATAAGTTCCTCTCCATATTCTGCTTTAGTATCTATATCATAAATCGACGCATCTTTTGCGTTTTTTACAAATTCATTATATTCCTCTTCTGTTTCTGCATTTATAAAATCATAATATCTAAAAACATTTGTCTCTGACTTGTAAAATGCCCTTGACTTAAAAACAGAAATTATTTCATATTCTGTATCTTCACTCTCTGTTGTGAAACGAATAATTGGATGTTCTTTGTAAAACTCCTCATCTTCATATTTTAGTAAATCTTGAAACATTTGCCCATTTGATATATTGTGTCCATATATTAATAAATTACTACTTGGCAAATTCCAGTCATAATCTGCATCTAAAAATATAGAACCCTTTTCAGATTTTTCTTTTTTATAGTTGTGATTTAAATAATACTCATTATCATCACCTTGCAAAACAGGGTAACTTATACTTGTGCCTTCTATTTCTATCCATCCAACAATATCTTCATTTGTTTCTTTCAATTTTTTTATTTTTAGCATTCTCTCCATCACATTGTCTGTCTCATCATTTTCTGAATTATCCATCTCTTCTTGACTACTTTCTTCTGATTGAAGCTCCTCTGACACTTTCTCTAGTTCAATTGAATTAAGTAAATTACTTTCTTCAATTGCTTCTTGTTTTGTCAAAAAAAATTTTAAAATATATGTTATAGATAAAACAATAATGAATACTAATAGAGTATAAATTAACATTTTAGTTTTTTTTACTTTTAGTTTTTCTCTCATAAAATGTTTTGCCTTTCTTCGTTCTTATCATCTTATAAGTGTGTACTTTATGTAAAAGAATAGACAAAATGTCTATTCTTTTTTTGTTTAACAAGACCTAAATATTATTGAGATTTGTATATTTTTTAACTAATTAAATTTTTCTTTTTTAAATATATTACTCCAACAAAGGCTACTGCTACAGCAAGTATAGCAATTCCCAAGTAGTTTGCCACACCTGTTTTAGGGACATCATCTTTTTCATCCGTTGTACCAATTGTATTTTCCACATCATTTTTATCATCTATTTCTTCTTGAGTTATTTCCTCAATTCTAGCATATATTATTATATCTGAGCTTAATGCAGTATTAAAATCTAATTTGTTTGTATAAGTTTCATCTGTATAAAATCCTTCTACTTCATATCCTTCTTCTACTGTAATATGACTTTTTAGCTCATCTTCTGTAACAGTAGTTCCTTCATTTATTGTGATTTGACTTGCCACTTCCCCTCCAACTATTAAAGTAATAATTATTTTTTTCGATTCATTTGTACTATATGTGATATTTTCAGGTATTTCTGTTTGAGATATAACATTGTTGTTTTCATCAATTAAAACAAGACTATCACCTGCAATAACGACTTTATTTATTGTACTTTCTGTATTAGATATAATAAATTCAGTAAGATAGCCATTATCAGCAATTCGAATTACATTTTCTGTAAAGTCAGATGTTAAGGTACCATTCATTACTAATGTAGGATTATTAGTAGCAGAAGATCCTTTATCAATTTCAATTCCATTGTTAGCACCTGTACCATTTGTTCCTAAATGTAAGTTTATTATTTCTAAATATCCACCATTTACTAGTACTCCTCCATATCTAAAACCTGTTATTGAAACATTATTTAAAATTACAGTAGCACCATCATATGACTGTACACCATATTTAGGTCCATTATTTAAATCAATATCTTTTAAAGTTAATTTTCCTGCTGCAAGCTGAGCTGTAAACATTGTCTGGTTTCCAGAAGTTGATGTCCAGTCTGTAGATCCTGAAATAGTATAACCATTACCATCAATAGTAAGCTCTTTTTGAATTACGATTGGCTGTGTTACAGTTATATTATTTTGAATTTCAACGGTTCCTCCATCATCCACATTTTCTATTGCTGAAATTAAAGTTGATTCATCTGTAGCTGTTTCCGTTTCAGCAGCATTGCTAATACTAGGAATGCAAAGTAAAGCAATCATTATAAGACTAAAAATCATTATTTTAATTGTATTTTTCATTATAAACCTCCTTTACAATTTATTTTTTCTTAATTTTTATTTTTTATTTATGTTTTTTAAATCTTTTTTAGTTAAAATTTTTCCAAAATTAAAGTAGTTCAATTATTTAAAATATAATAATTGAACTACTTTAATTTTGCTATACAATAAGATTGGTTGTCTAAGGGTAAGTAACATGTATCTTGACATTGCTTCCTGACTTTTTCATTTTATATTTTTTAATAAATCTATCACATCTATTAATGAATCTAATTTTGCATACAACAATCTTTCTGTTTCCTCTTTAGGTTCATCCAAATCTGGTATCATAACAGCTTTCATGCCTGCTCTATAAACAGATAAAATACCATTTGCACTATCTTCTATTCCTATACATTGTTCAGGTAATACATTTATCATATCAGCCGCTTTTAAATATATCTCCGGATCCGGCTTACTATGATTTACCATATTTCCACCTATTACAGCATCACAAAAATGTAACACTCCTATTTTTTCAAGATTCTCTTTAATGTTTTTTTCCTCTGAAGAACTTGCAACTGCTACTTTGTAATGATTGCTTTTTAAAAAATCTAATAATTCCATAAGACCTTTTTTCATTTGTATTCCATTTTCTTTTATATAATCATCAATAAAATCATCTCTTATTCTGCATAGTTTTTCAAAATCGAGACCTTGAAATCTCTCATTTAAGAATTCTTTAATATATTGCCTATTAGTCCCTCTTATTTTGGACATAATTTCATTATCAATTGTTATTCCCAAACATTCTCCTGCATATTTCCATCCGTTTTCTTTAATTTTTTCTGTGTCTATCATTGTTCCATCCATGTCAAATATTATTGCTGTAATCATTTCTTATCACCTACTTATTATTTTATCTAGGATATTTTATTGCTGCTTGCGCTGCTGCTAAGCGTGCTATAGGAACTCTAAATGGTGAGCAAGAAACATATGTTAATCCAATTCTATGGCAATATTCAACAGATGCTGGGTTTCCTCCATGTTCTCCACATATTCCAAGTTCTATATCTGGTCTTGTTTTTCTTCCAAGATCTGTAGCCATTTCTACAAGCTTTCCCACTCCTTCTTCATCAACTCTTGCAAATGGGTCAAAATCGTAAATTCCTTTAGAATAATAATCTCCTAAAAATTTTCCCGCATCATCACGGCTAAACCCAAAAGTCATTTGTGTTAAATCATTTGTACCAAATGAAAAGAACTCAGCTTCTTTTGCAATTTTGTCTGCAATTAGGCATGCTCTAGGAATTTCCATCATAGTTCCTACCATATAATGAATATCCATGCCAGATTCTTTTATCATCTCATCTGCAGTCGAAGTTACAATATTTTTTACATACACAAGTTCTTTCTGGTCTCCTACAAGTGGTATCATTATCTCTGGCTTTACATCAATTCCCTCATTTTTCACATTTATAGCTGCCCCTATAATTGCTTTTGTTTGCATCACTCCAATTTCCGGATATGTTACATCTAGTCTACAACCTCTGTGTCCCATCATTGGATTAAATTCATGTAAACCTATAACTATATCTTTAAGTTCTTCAAATGTCATTTCCATATCTTTCGCTAAATCTTTTATTTCTTCATCAGTATGTGGTAGAAACTCATGTAGAGGAGGGTCTAGTAATCTAATGGTTACTGGAAGTCCTTTCATTTCTCTAAATAGACCTTCAAAATCGCTTCTTTGCATTGGAAGAATTTTATCTAAAGCCTTTTCTCTCTGCTCTTTGGTTTTAGATACTATCATTTCTCTTATTGCCGCGATTCTCTCTGGTGCAAAGAACATATGCTCTGTTCTACATAGTCCGATACCTTGTGCTCCAAATTCATATGCTTGTTTTGCATCTCTTGGAGTATCCGCATTCGTCCTTACTTCCATTTGCCTATACCTATCTGCCCATTCCATAAACTTAGCAAAATTTCCTGTGACTTGTGCTGTAACTGTATCTATTTTTTCCCCATATACATTTCCTGTGCTTCCATCTAATGAAATCCAGTCTCCTTCATGATATACATTTCCATTTACAGTAAATATTTTCTCTTCTTCATTTACAATTACCTCTGAACAGCCAGATACACAGCATGTTCCCATTCCTCTTGCTACAACTGCTGCATGTGATGTCATTCCTCCTCTTACAGTAAGTATTCCATGACACACATTCATTCCATCTATATCTTCTGGTGATGTTTCAAGCCTTACTAAAATCAAATCTTTTTCTCCTGCTTCATGTTTTGCCAAGGCCTCTTCTGCTGTAAATACCACTTTCCCTGTTGCAGCACCTGGAGATGCAGCTAAACCTTTTGTTATCGGTTTTGCAGAATTTAGTTTTTCTTGGTCAAAATTTGGATGTAATAATTGATCTAATTGATTTGGTTCTACTCTTAAGACCGCCTCTTTTTCTGTTATCATTCCTTCATTTACTAAATCTACTGCTATTTGTAATGCTGCTGTTGCAGTTCTTTTGCCATTTCTAGTTTGAAGAAAATATAATTTTCCATTTTCTATTGTAAACTCCATATCTTGCATATCTTTATAATGTTTTTCAAGTTTATTTGCATACATCACAAAATCTTGATATGCTTCCATATCAGTTTCTTTTAATGTTTCGATTGGCAAAGGTGTACGAATACCTGCAACAACGTCTTCACCTTGTGCATTCATTAGGTATTCTCCAAATATTTTATTTTCACCTGTTGCTGGATTACGTGAAAATGCAACACCTGTACCACAGTCTTCTCCCATATTACCAAACACCATCTCTTGCACATTTACGGCAGTTCCCCAGCTACTTGGTATATCATTTAATCTACGGTAAGTAATTGCTCTTGGGTTGTTCCATGAACGGAATACTGCTGTTACTGCTTCAATTAGTTGTTCTTCTGGATTAGATGGGAAGTCTGAGCCATGCTCATTTTTATATATTTCCTTAAATATTTCTACTAATCCCTTTAAATCATTTGCGTTAAGCTCTGTATCAAGCTTTACACCTTTTTCGTTTTTCATTTTATCAATTTCTTCTTCAAATAAAGATTTTGGTATTTCCATTACTACATCACTAAACATTTGAATGAATCTTCTATAGCTATCATAAGCAAATCTTTCATTCTTTTTTGCCATAGCTTCTACCACTTCTTTATTTAAACCAAGATTTAAAATAGTATCCATCATACCTGGCATAGAAGCTCTTGCACCAGAACGAACTGATACTAAAAGTGGATTTTCTGGATTACCAAACTGCTTTCCTGTCATATTTTCAAGCTCTTTTAAACTATTAAATATTTGCTTTTTTATTGTATCTGATATAATCTCTCCATTCTCATAATACTCAATACAACTTTCAGTAGTAATTGTAAAACCTTGTGGAATTGGTAACCCTAGATTTGTCATTTCCGCTAAATTTGCACCTTTCCCTCCAAGCAATTCACGCATAGAAGCATTTCCTTCTTTAAATAAATAAACATACTTTTTATCCATATTTACACGTTCCTTTCACTTTATATCTTTTGTAATTTTTTGCTTTTTATACAAGTTTTGTTAAATTTTATTTCAACTATGATATATTCCATAATGTACAATCATCATATGTTTCTCCACTATCTGTAAGAGATATATCAGACTCTAGAGAAACTACGGGACGGACGCTGCAATAGTAGGCGGAATAACCCATTTTATCCGATGCCGAGAAGGTCAAGCCGGTAGTACCGCCACACACCGCCATCGGCCGCAACGTAAAGCCCAAAATTTGCTTCGTCGTAGTCAGTAATGACATACGACGAGGCGAGAAAGTACACTGTGCCTGAATTACTATTTTCAAATAACATCTTGTATGCTGTACTTTCTGTTGAAATTCCTACTGTTGTTTCACTTTCAGATTCTGTTAATGTGTTTGCATAGTAAGAATAACCGTTGCTTTCTAGGGTTGTTATTTCTTGTCTTGACTCTGTCGATGCTGCTGATGTGTATGCTAATGATCGCCAGCCTGATGCTGAATCATACCAATAAAATCCATTACTATGACTTGTCTTTAAATTTTCTTCTAGCCCATTTGCTGCACTATAATATGGATAATATGTTCCATCCCAATAATATGTTACTTGATTTCCATATTCATATAATTCACCTGCACCATATTTTGTGCCTGTTCCTGTTTGCTCTGGGTCATATACTCCTACATTATTTGGATTATATCCTGTTATTTTGTTTATATCCTCTACTGTTATACTTCTTGCTCCTGTTGCTCCTTCTCCTTGGCCATATATTGCACTTATTGCATTTAATTCACTTATTCCATTTGTATATCCTGCTTGTCCGCTTAATATATAACATGTTATGTTATAGCTTGAATCATACTCTCCACCGCTTGTTGGCTCTACAATTCTCTCCGATATTAGCAATATCTCTCCTGTATCTTCATCTACCCCTAAGACTCTCCATCCATATTCATAACTTGATGCTGTGAATGTTTGGTCTTCATCATTCTCATCATACCCATTTTTGTCTGATGTTGAGGTATATTCTGCACCTAATATTTTACAATCGTAATTTACGTAATCTCCTATTGCTAATGTTACTGTTCCATCTGTTACATTTCCTTCTGCATCATATTGCCATTTATTCCCCCTCATCTCACTTAGCATTTCTGACCATTCATCTGAGAGTTCATTCATATCAGCTTGCTCTTGTATAGTTGAGTTGTCTGAAAGCCCTTTTGCAAGTTCCGCTCCGCTTATTAATCCATTATCACCAAATACCATGTTCATAGTTATAGTAGCTAATATAATGATTATAACAATAGTTATTACTAATGCAACTAATGTTATTCCCTTTTCTCTTATTTTTTTCATATGTTTCCAACCTTTCTTTTAATTTTATTTTTTCGTTACAAAAAGATATATTGTTTTTCTATATTTACAATTTGATTATATACTTTTGCTTTGTGTTTGACAAGTATTTTAAAAAATAACAAGCTTGATTTTTTAATATTTTTTAGTCTTAAAATTCATGTATTTATCTTATAAAATCATTCCAAATCATAAAAACAAATACAACTTGTAAAATTAAAATTAGCGGAAAAATTATAGTAAATCTTAGCTTTTTTGTTTTATGCCTAAAAGTGTACATTCCTACAATTCCCCCTATGCTTCCACCAATTATCGCAAGAATAAGTAGTGTTTGCTCTGGAATTCTCCACTTGCCATATTTTGCCTTTCTTTTATCTATGTACATTGATAAAAAAGTTATTAAATTAATCACAATTAAGTAAATTATAAAGTATTTCAACATTTTATATTTTCCCTTTCGTTTTGCAATTAATGACCATTTTATTTCTAATTCTTAATCTAAAAAATACATTTTCTATTTCAAAGGTTCTTTTTCTTCTTTGTAAATTTTAAGTTTTAACAACACATTATATATTTTTGTCCCATATGGAATCATCATAATATCCTCTTTTGAAAGAGTTTTTGTAAATAGTATTAATAGTACATATGATATAGCTCCTAAGCAGATTGACATTAATGTACTTACTGTATTTCCAAAGAACATATGTAAAATATTATATCCTATATATACAATTAACCCCATTCCTACTGCTGATATCACAGGCCTTATTATATGTGTTCTAAATTTAATGTGCATGTTCACCTTACCATTAAGAACTCTATAACAAATAATAAATACTATTACTTGATATACAAATGTGCTAATTGCTGCTCCATAAATATTTATATTTGGATTGCTTATTAAAACCATGTTCAATATAAATTTTACTACTGCTCCAATACCTGCTGCTATTGCAGGTATTTTTGATTTATTTACTCCATATAGTCCACCTGTCATTGTTTGTGATAGTGCTGTAAGTATCATAGAAACAGAAGCTATCATAAATACTCCTGCACCATCAGAAGCTGTTGGATAAATCATACTTAATATTGGTTGTGCCAATGATATAAACCCTATAGCACAAGGTAATATTATTATTAAAGATGCAAAAAACGAAAATGATAATCTCCTTGAAGCAGTGCTTGTTTCTTTTTTCGCTAATGCTTCTGATATAGCTGGTACTAGTGCTGTTGAAAATGCTAGATTTATTGCGAGCGGGAAACTTACCAATGTATCTATTTTAGATAATATTCCTGTTGCTGTCATAGCAATTTCTTCTAATGCCTCTTTTGAACTTTCCACAGCACTATATGCAATTTGCATACAGTTACTTACTGTTGCAGTATCTATTACACCACTAATTACTGAAATCAATGAACTTATTGTAATAGGAATAGATATTCCAAGTATTGTTTTCAAAAGTTCTCTGTCAGATTTTTTCTTTTCTGGAGATTCTATTGATTCATCAGTATTTATCCTATTTCTCTTATAGTACATTAATATATATACAAATGTAATTATTATCGCACATGTTGTTGATAAATTTCCTGCTGCTGCCATTATGTAGGCATCTTTTCCTATACAAGCATATACGAAAGTTATAGAAAGTACACAATTTAAAAATTGTTCAAGTGTTTGTGATATACTTGTTGGCTTCATGTTTTGCTGTCCTGTAAAATATCCTCTCAAAACTGCTGACATTGCCACAAAAATAATAGCGGGAGAAAGCACCTTCATTACATAGGCTACATCAGGAACATTTAAAATATTTGTTGCAATAAAATCCGCTCCAAAATATAAACCTACTGATAAAATCAAGCCTATTGTTGTGAAAAATCTAAAAGCTACTTTAAATATTCGCTGAGCCCCTTTAGTATCTCCTATTGCTATTCTTTCTGAAACAAGCTTAGATATTACACTTGGAATTCCAATTGAAGACAATGTTAGCAAAAGAGCATATATTTGATATCCAGCTGAATAATATCCAAGACCAGTATCTCCAAAACCTTCTATATTTGTTATTACTAATTTATAAATCAAACCTAATATCTTTATCAATAATTGTGAACAAATTAATATCATCACATTTTTCATAAAAGAATTAGCTGTTTTCTTTAAACTCTTTCCTCTCAATTTCTTCTCCTAATACTTAAATTTTAAAACTATCCCCTATATTTCTCTGATAATCCGCTGTAACACATATTCATAGTCCCACGTAGTAGATATATTTTTTGTTCTCATATATTAAATTTTGGCATCATCCCCATTTTGTTAGGCGTATGCTCTGGAAGTTGATAAATATCATGACCCGGAAATGGATTGCCTTCAACAAAAATTGGTCCATCTGGTGTAAAACAAACATCCCATCCCACATATCTAATTTGAGGTACTACTTTTGCAGCTTCCTTACATATATTTATCGCTTTTTCCCAATCAGGAAATTTAAATCCCTTTATTTTTGCTCCAGTTTGTGGGTGTGTTTCATATAGATTTTTATTTTTATCTATTGCTCTATCTGCTACTTCGCCAGTAACCTCATTTACAGGCGCCACCATTCCACCACTATTAAAATTGTCTACATACTTTCCATTTCCAATTCTAAAATATGCACAAATAATGTGTGTTTCATCATCTTTAAGAATAGTAACTATTCTTACTGTATTAATAGCATCTGGATAAATTGCAGATACAGACGGATGTTGCTTAATTACTTCTTCTAATTCATAATTGTTATTTCCTTCAACAAGTTTGTCATACACTTCATCTAATGATTTATAATCATTTGTATTTATTTTTTCTATTCCATGTCCGCATCCACCATCTATTGGTTTTGCCATAAATTCGTTATGTTTTTGCATAAATGCTATTATATCTTCTTTTGGTGTACCTTTTACCTTTATCCAGTCACGTTTTACATAGTCTTTATATAATTCATTAAATTCATCTTTGTTATCTAGAAAATGAAAATATGATTTATCATTATATTTAGCAACTAGTGCATTGTTTCTTCCTCTTGTTATGTAAGTATCTCTTTGTGCTGAAGTTAGATTGTACATTTCAAACAAATCGTAGTCCATGTAGCCTGCACCATATTTTTTTGCGCATACTATCATATCGAAGAACAAATATATCCTTGATTTACCAGTCTTTTTATGAATCGATTTTATTTTTTCAAACATTGCTTTTTTGTCCATTGTTTTTAGTCTTTTTAAAATATATTTAATATTTCCCATTTAAAAGCTTCGTCCTTTCTCGAGTTTTTTGGATGAAGAAAATTGATATTTTAATTATGTAAATAGTAAAAAGAATCAGAATCGTACTTTATGCACAATAAAGATTTTCAAAATGATGTTTTACAATGTAAAACCCAATTATTTTTCATATCTTAGAAGTCTATCTTCTCTTGTAGCCATTTATTAAGCTCATCAATTTTCACTCTTACTTGCTCCATTGTATCTCTGTCTCTTATTGTTACACTATTATCTTCTAATGTATCAAAATCAATTGTTACACAATATGGTGTTCCTATTTCATCTTCTCTTCTATATCTTTTTCCAATACTTCCTGCTTCATCATAGTCACACATAAAGTTTTTAGATAGTTTCTCATATACTTCTTCAGCTTTTTCGCTTAATTTTTTAGAAAGTGGAAGTACTGCCACCTTGTATGGTGCTAAAGCTGGATGCAAGTGTAATACAGTCCTTACATCTCCTTCTGCAATTTCTTCCTCATCATAAGCATCACAAAGAAATGCTAAAGTTACTCTCTCACATCCAAGTGATGGTTCAATACAATATGGTATATATTTT
>CAZPKK010000012.1:0-29984 GCA_964587175.1 uncultured Clostridium sp. | reverse complement strand
AGTATTCTTTTCAGTATGTAGAAAATTTAGAAATTGAAAATTGTAAATTAGATACAAAAGATGCTTTTTGGCATAGTAAAAATGTACTAGTTAAAAATTCAGTTGTAAATGGTGAATATCTAGCATGGTTCTCAGATGGGTTGACTCTTGAAAATTGTGAGATTATTGGAACACAGCCATTATGCTATTGCAAAAATTTAAAACTAATAAATTGCAAAATGATAGATTGTGATTTATCATTTGAATACTCAGAAGTTGAAGCTGATATAATAGGAAATGTAGAATCAATTAAAAATCCTAAATCAGGAACAATTATTGTGGATAGTGTAGGAGAAATTATAAATGAAGATTCTATAATGGAAACAGATGGAAAAGTAATTATAAGAAATAATAATTAATTTAAAATATTAAAATGTAAAAGACTGAAACAAAATCTTGTCAAAATTAGTGTTTATGATTTTAAACTTGTTTTGACAGCTAAAAATAAATTTTTTAACAGATATTTAAGTTAAGAAAGGAATGTGATAATTATGGAAAGAAAAAATTATGGAGAAATGACAGATGTGGAAATAAAAAAGGAGGATATTGTTTTAACAGAAGAATGGGATAAAGTATTCCCTAAAAATGAGAATGTAAATCATAAAAAAGTTACTTTTGTAAATCATTTTGGAATTACTTTAGCAGCAGACCAATATGAGCCTAAAAATTATGATGGAAAACTTCCAGCTATTGCAGTATGTGGTCCATATAGTGCAGTAAAGGAACAAGTATCAGGAAGATATGCACAAGAAATGGCAGCAAGAGGATTTTTAACTATAGCATTTGACCCATCATATTATGGCGAATCAGGAGGACTACCACGTTATATGAACTCTATTGACCATTGTGTAGAAGATTACCAAGCAGCTGTTGATTATTTATCTACATTAGAAAATGTAGATAGCGAAAAAATAGGAGTTATAGGAATATGTGGTTGGGGAGGATATGCTCTTCAAACAGCTTCACTAGATACAAGAATTAAAGCAACAGTAACCTCTACAATGTATGATATGAGTAGAGTATCATCATATGGATATAACGATATAAATGATGAAAATGCTCGTTATAATGCTCGTGTAGATTACAATAAACAAAGAACAGAAGATTATAAAAATGGAAAATATGCATTAGCAGGTGGAAACCCAGAAGAAGCACCAGAAGGAGCACCACAATTTTTAATAGACTATATTGATTTTTATAAAAAACGTGGATATCATAAAAGGTCATTAGGTTCAAACAATGGATTTACTGTATCTTCATTAGGATCACTTATGAATACAACAATGCTAACATATACTCCAGAAATAAGAAGTGCAGTTTTAATGATACATGGAGAAAATGCTCATTCATGCTATTTCAGTAAAGATGCTTATAAGAAAATGACTGAAAATGGAAAATATAATAGCAATAAAGAGCTTATGATTATACCAAATGCAGTACATTGTGATTTATATGATAATATGGAAGTAATACCTTTTGATAAGATAGAAGGATTTTTTAAAGAATATTTGAAGTAAGATGTTTTTAAGGACACGTTCCAAAAACATGTAAATATTTTAAAGAAAAGAAGTATTATTAAAAAACTCCATTAAAATGCTAGTTCAAGCTGATTCCCAAAGAGCTTCTATGAGAAATTTTGACAGCGCCCTCAAAAGGATTTGAGATTCCCTATCAAAATTTTTCAAGAAGCTCTAATGTTAATCACTTTCAAGGCGCATTATTAATTCCGTTTTTTGAATAATACTTCTTTCTAATTGTAATTCTATCCGTTTTTGTAAGTGTATTCCTAAAAACATTGTGATATACTATTGGTATAAATAATATAATATAAAAGGTTAGAAAGGAGATTAAAAGAGTATGAAAGTATTATTAGTAAATGGAGGACCACATAAAGCTGGGTGTGTAAATACTGCCTTAGAAGAAGTGGCAAAAGAGTTAGAAAAAGAAAACATAGAAACAGAAATTTTTTGGCTTGGAATAAAGCCTATTGCGGGATGTATTGCCTGTGGAAGCTGTGCAAAAACTGGTAAATGTGTATTTGATGATGTTGTAAATGAATTTGTGGAAATAGCGAAAGATGCAGATGGATTTATTTTTGGTTCACCTGTTCATTATGCAGGAGCATCAGGAGCAATTACATCATTTATGGATAGAGTGTTCTTTTCTGCATCAAATGGACGGAAAAGCAGATAGGTTTTTATTTAAACCAGCTGCAACTGTAATATCTGCAAGAAGAGCAGGAACAACAGCAACATATGATCAATTAAACAAGTATTTTGGGATTACCCAAATGCCAATTATTTCATCAAGATATTGGAATATGGTACACGGTTCTACATCAGAGCAAGTAAAAAAAGATGAGGAAGGCATGCAAACAATGAGGATTTTAGGAAGGAACATGGCATATTTTCTAAAATGTATTGAAATAGGTAGAAAGAATGGTATTACCCCACCAGAACAGGAAAAAGTGAATTTTACAAATTTTATAAGGGAATAAATTTAATTATTATAACAATTTTTGGTGTATTGCCAACTACTCACATTTATGATAATATATGGACATAAAAACAAATTAAAGTTTGGAGGGATAGTGTATGAATGAAATTATTAAAAATATTCTTGAAAGAAGAAGTGTGCGAAAATATAAAAAAGATATGGTAGATGAAAATTTAATAGACGAAGTAGTAAAAGCAGGAACATATGCACCAACAGGAATGAATAAACAATCTCCAATAATAGTTGCTATAACAAACAAAGAGATAAGAGATAAATTGTCAAAGTTAAATGCGAAAATAATGGGAGTAGATACAGATCCGTTTTATGGAGCACCAGTGGTACTTGTGGTTTTAGCAGATAAAAGCTGTTCAACATATATTTATGATGGTAGTGTAGTGATGGAAAATATGATGCTAGCAGCAAATTCTTTAGGCTTAGGAACCTGTTGGATACATAGAGCAAAAGAGGAATTTGAAACTGAAGAAGGAAAAGAAATATTGAAATCTTTAGGAATTATAGGAGATTACGAGGGAATAGGAAACTGCATTTTAGGTTATCCAGAAGGAGAAATACCAGAAGCAAAATCAAGAAAAGAAAATTATATCTATAAAATGAAGTAATGAGAAAAGGAAGGAAACAATGAAAAAATTTAATGTAATCTTAGTATATAACAAAGAAGATGATAAAATACTTATGTGTAAAAGAGAGAAGGAACCATACAAAGGAAAATTTAATCTCGTTGGTGGAAAAGTAGAAGAAAATGAAGATGAATTACATGCGGCATATAGAGAATTAGAAGAAGAAACAGGAATTTCTAGTAAAGATATTACACTAACAAATATTATGAATTTTGAATATAAGATATCTGATATAGAACTGGAAGTCTATACAGGAAAATTAAATAAAGACGTGGTCTTAGTAGAAAAAGTAAATAAATTGTATTGGATGGACAGAGAAGAAAACTTTTTTGACATGAATAAGTTTGCAGGAGAAGGTAATATCGGACATATGCTAGAACAAGCAGAAGCATATAAAGATAAGTTATTTTAAAGAAAGAGACTATGTGAAAGCATAGTCTTATATTTTTGCTGTATACAGATTATTAAATGAGTAGAGCAACATATAACTGTGAATTGAAAGTAGATTATTTAAAAATTAAATTTTCTAAAAAAGTATTGACAATTGAACATGTATTCAACTATAATATAGCAAAGTTGAATAAGTACTCAACTAAATTAATATAAAATATTTTATACAGATAGATAAATCTAAAAAGGAGGTAAAAGCAGATGTCAAAAAACGAATTTATTTGTGACTGTAATATAATTCATGAAGATGCAGTAAATAAAACACTTAAAAAAATGCCAGACCAAGATGTATTTAATAAATTAGCAGAATTTTTTAAAATAATTGGTGATACTACAAGAACAAAAATTTTATTTGCATTAGATGAAAATGAAATGTGTGTATGTGATATAGCAAATGTTTTAGGAATGAGTAAATCTTCTATTTCGCATCAATTAGGAACATTAAGACGAATGGGAATCGTAAAATGTAGAAGAGAGGGAAAAGAAGTTTATTATATGCTTGATGATGAACATGTAAAGCAAGTGTTTGAAGTTGGCATTGAGCATATAGAACATAGGACATAATTTTATTATATATTTCTATAGAAACTTGTATATATATGCTTTAAAGTCCGCACCATCTTGCTGGTATATATATTTTATCTTCTCCAAGTTTTCGAAGAGAAAATATATATACCACGTGGTGCTACTAAGAGTAAAAAATATATGTGGCACGTGAGACTAATTTAATAAATTATTATTAGAATTGAGGAGGGATAATTATGTGTTGTAAGTTTAAAATAAAAGGATTAGATTGTGCAAATTGTGCAGCTGAGTTAGAAAGAGCTATACAAAAAATAGATGGAGTAGAGAGTGCTACTATTAGTTTTATAACAGAAAGAATGAATGTTGAATTAAATGAGGAAAACAAGGAAAAAGTTATGAAATTAATAAAAAAGACTATTAGAAAAGAAGAACCAGATGTGGAATTAGAAGAAATTTGATGAGCTTCAAATCTACTTCCAAGAGGTACAGTTGATTCAATATTTACTTTCTTAACAAAAATTCATTAAGAAGTAGTAACTTCAAATCACATTCCATTCCATATTCTTATAATTTTTTTAAAACATATTACTAGCAAGATATGAAGTAAGATATGAATGTCGATAGATATAAAATGTTAATTATAAATGAAAGGAAATTTAAAGGTATGAAAAAGAAAGGAATTAAAATTTTATTTTCTGTTATATTATTTTTAATTGCAATGATAATTAATTTTCAAAATGAATTGATTAATAATATCATTTTTATTGTAAGTTACATTATTGTTGGCTTTGAAATTTTACGAAAAGCTGTTAGAAATATTTTTAGAGGTAAAGTTTTTGATGAGAATTTTCTAATGGCGATAGCTACTTTAGGAGCATTTGCAATTGGCGAATTTCCAGAAGCAGTTGCAGTAATGCTTTTTTATCAGGTAGGGGAGCTTTTTCAAAGTTATGCAGTGGATAAATCGAGAAAATCTATTTCTAGTTTAATGGACATTAGACCTGATTATGCAAATATAATTAGAGAAGGAAAAGAAGAAAAAGTAGATCCAAGTGAAGTAAAAGTAGGAGATACTATAATTATAAAACCGGGTGAGAAAGTTCCATTAGATGGAATAGTTATTGATGGAAAAACTACATTAGATACCAAAGCTCTAACTGGGGAGTCTGTACCAAGAGATTTACTTGAAGGAGAACAGATACTTAGTGGATGTATTAATTTAAGTGGTGTTATAAAAGTAGAGGTTACCAAAGAGTTTGGAGAATCAACGGTAAGCAGGATATTAGATTTAGTTGAAAATGCAAGTAGTAGAAAAGCAAAGTCAGAGAACTTTATTACTAAATTTGCAGCTTATTATACACCAATTGTAGTAATCATTGCAGTAATACTAGCAATTGTTCCGCCATTAATTATAGAGGGTAGCAATTTCCAAGATTGGCTATATAGAGCATTATCATTTTTGGTTGTGTCATGTCCATGTGCATTAGTTATATCAATACCTTTAAGTTTCTTTGGAGGTATTGGTGGAGCTTCAAAAATGGGAGTTCTAATAAAAGGAAGCAATTATTTAGAAGCACTATCTCAAACAGAGATAATGGTGTTTGATAAAACTGGTACTTTAACAGAAGGAGTATTTGAAGTTCAAAATGTTGAACCAATTGAAATTAGCAAAGATGAATTATTAAGAATAGCGGCTTATGCTGAATATTTTTCTAATCATCCAATTTCTAAATCAATTAAAAAGGCATATGGTAAAGAAATAGAAGAAAAAGAAATTATAGATTATCAAGAATTATCTGGAATGGGAATTAATGCAAAGATTGGTAATAAAGATGTACTTGCTGGAAATGAGAAATTAATGAATGAAAAAGAAATTGAATATACGAAATGTACACATATCGGAAGTGTTGTATATGTTGCGATAGACGGAAAATATGTTGGACATATTGTTATTTCAGATAAAATAAAAGAAGATTCAAAACAAACAATAGATGAATTAAAGAAAAACAATATAAAACAAACAGTAATGCTTACAGGAGATAGGAAAAATATAGGAGAAACAGTAGCAAATAAAATAGGAATTGGTAAAGTTCATACAGAACTATTGCCCGATGGAAAAGTAGAAAAGGTAGAAGAATTATTAAAAACAAAATCAGAGAAAGGAAAATTAGCATTTGTAGGAGATGGAATTAATGATGCACCAGTACTTGCAATGGCAGATATAGGTATTGCAATGGGAGGACTTGGAGCAGATAGTGCAATCGAGGCAGCAGATATAGTAATTATGACAGATGAGCCTTCAAAAATAATTAGTGCTATAAAATTATCGAAAAAAACAATGAGGATTGTTAAAGAAAATATTGTTTTTGCAATAGCCATAAAAGTATTAGTTTTAATTCTAACAGCATTTGGAGTATCTAGTATGTGGCAAGCAGTATTTGCAGATGTGGGTGTCTCAGTTATTGCAATTCTTAATGCACTAAGAGCTTTAAGAATAAAAAACATGTAGTAAATAATAAAAACAGAAAGGATGATATATATGGAAAAATCAAAAGTATATTTCACAAAGGAAATAACACCAGAAAGCATTGTAAAAATGTATGAAAAACTAGGCATTGAATTATCTGGAAATGTGGCTGTTAAATTACATTCAGGGGAAAAAGGTAACCAAAATTATTTACGTCCAGAGTTTGTAAAACCTATGGTAGACCGTGTTAATGGTACAGTAGTAGAATGTAATACTGCGTATGAAGGAGCAAGGAATTACACTGAAAAGCATTTGAAACTAATTAAAGAGCATGAATGGGATAAATATTTTAAATTTGATTTAATGGATGCAGAAGGACCAGATTTAGAATTAGATATTCCAAATGGTAAAGTATTAAAGAAAAACTACGTTGGAAAAGACTTGGCAAATTATGACTCTATGCTTGTATTATCACACTTTAAGGGACATGCAATGGGTGGATATGGTGGAGCATTAAAACAATTATCAATAGGTTGTGCTTCATCAGCAGGAAAAACCTTAATTCATACAGCAGGTGCAACAGATGACCAGACAGAATTATTTGATACTTTGCCAGAACAAGATAGGTTCTTAGAATCAATGGCAGATGCAGCATCATCAGTAGTAGCACACTTTAAAGGAAATATTGCATTTATAAATGTAATGAAAAACATTTCAAAAGACTGTGATTGTGATGCAAATGCTTCAGCTCCTTGTATGAAAGATATTGGAGTATTAGCATCTTTAGACCCAGTTGCAATAGATCAAGCATGTTTGGACCTTGCATATAATTCAAAAGATCCAGGAAAAGAAATATTAATAAAAAGAATAGAATCATTACATGGAGTTCATACAGTAGAAGTAGCAGCAGAACTTGGAATTGGAACAAGAGAATATGAATTAATCAATGTTGACTAAAAATTATACTCACAAACAAAGCAATTGGGGACAGTCCTCAATTGCTTTGTTTGTTAAGAAGAAAATCACAATATTATAAAAAATTATAAAAAAGCTATACATACAGACTTACATATGGTAAAATGCCATAAAGAAAGGTGAATGGTATGAAGAATAAAACAATGTCAAAACTGATAGTGCTTAGAGGAAATTCTGGAAGTGGAAAAGTTTAAAAAATTACAAAAAGAATTTAATAAAAATATATTTGCATATTATTTTAATATACCATTTGAAGAAACTATTAAAAGGCATAAACAAAAACTATGTTCTAATGAATTTGGAGAAGAAGAAATGAGAAAATGGTGGTTAGAAAAAGATTTATTAAATTTTATACCAGAGACAATAATCGGACAAGAATTAAATATAAATGAAATAGTAGAAATGATTAGTAGTGACATAAATATCTAATTTAAAATATAAATATTTGACTTAAAGTATGGTTTAAGTGATATAAATGCTATAATAAACTATACAAGAAAATGTATAATAATTATAATATAAAGAAAGGATATGATATTTATGGTAAAACAAACAGCTGGGAGAGATAGCTTAGGCGAATTTGCACCTAAATTTGCTGAATTAAATGATGATGTATTATTTGGAGAAGTATGGTCAAGAGAAGATAAACTATCTTTAAGAGATAGGTCACTTGTTACAATTTGCGTATTTATGGGAAAAGGATTAGTAGATAATTCATTAAAATACCACATTATAAATGCTAAGAAAAATGGAATTACAAAAGAAGAAATGGCAGAAATTATAACACATGCAGCATTTTATGCAGGATGGCCTAATGCTTGGGCTGTATTTAACATGGCAAAAGAGGTATATGCTAATGATGATACACAAGAAGAACATGGTGGTATGTTCGGAATGGGAAAACCAAATACTACATATGCACAATATTTTATAGGAAATTCATATTTAAAACCATTGGCAAGACAAGGGGAGCCAGCTCTTTCCATTGCTAATGTTACATTTGAACCAGGTTGTAGAAATAATTGGCATATACACCGTGCAGGCAAAGGTGGGGGACAGATTCTTTTATGTGTTGAAGGAGAAGGTTGGTATCAAGAAGAAGGAAAAGAAGCACAGAGTCTAAAAATAGGAGATGTTGTTATGATTCCAGCTAATGTAAAGCATTGGCATGGAGCTAGAAAAGATTCATGGTTTTCACATTTGGCAGTAGAAGTACCGGGAGAGGATACTTCAAATGAATGGTGTAAGCCAGTAAGTGATGAAGAATATGATAAATTAGATTAAAATAAAATACAACAATAATTTTAAACACAAAATTAGTATATTTGACTAAAACTAATTTTGTGTTTTCTATTGCTATAATATTTTCTGTGTGATATAAAATAAAAGAATAAGGAGGATATTGGGAATGGAGGAAAAAGAATTACCAAATCGTGAAGAAAAATATATTAATCCAGGAAATGGATGGTTTGATTTTACAACTGTTCCAGACGCGGAATATCAAGTCAATTATAATAATTTTACTACAGGACAACCAAACAATCAGAAAGTTATTACTAATACTGATATTGCAATTTCTCATCTAGTTAGAAAAGGAAAAAACGGAGAAATGGAATTTGCTTTAATTGAAACTATAATACCTTCAACAATAAAAAGAGAAGGATATAATGGAGTTCTACTTGAAGTGCCTTTTTTTGCATTGCCAACAAAGGAGAAATTATCATATGAAAAAATAGTTGAAATACTTGATAAAGGAATTTTAGATTTAAATCTATATATGGAAGGCAATCTAACTTTAGATGGAGAAAAAACTCCAATACATCAATCTTTTTCAAATCAATGTGGACAATTTTTTGTGTCAGCTGTATCTAACAGAAATGGAGAACCTGATTCTAGACTACACTGGATTCCGATGTCAGAATTAAAATCATATATAGATTTACAGTTAAATGGTGGGACAGACAACATACATAGTTCATTACAGTCATTATATGCGCTAAAATTATTGGAAAATAAATATGAAAGAGAATTAAGTTCAATGCCTACGAGGGAGTTTAAAATAGATAGACCAGTTAATGGAGTTGAATTTGTTTCTCAGAATCAAGTTATAAAGAATTCACCACGATTTACTATTGAAGATGTCACTTATACAGACGAAACAAAGAGAAAACATTATTCAACATTTGCAGGTTCAAGAGATTCAATGGCGGTAATATTACTTGTAGAGGGTTCTAAAAAAGGGGAGTATAATATAGTACTCTCTAGACAACAAAGATCTCCTTTTGTTGGAAATAAAGAACTTAATAATGGAATATTAAATGAAGTAGCAGGAGGTATGATTGAAAGAGGTCAAAGCTTGTATGACACAGCAATTGCTGAATCAGTACAAGAGCAAGGATATAAGTTAAGTGAAGAAGATTTAGTTTTGTTAGCAAAACCATTTGTGGCATCATTATCTGCAGAAGAATTTGGGGCAATATTTGTAGGTTTTGCAAGACTCGAAGAAAAAGGCGAAATGCAACTTGATGAAGATGAAAATTCAACCGAGGCAATAAGCGAGGAGCAAGAATACATTCCATTAAATGAGGCTGCAAGTCATATAGAAAAAATATCACCAGCTCCTGTAGCAACAAAACTTGCAGTATTGTTAGCAAGAGATTATGTGAGAGAGAGAAATAGAGCAAAAGAAGAGCAAGGGCGAGAGAAAGATTAAAAATTAAAATGTATTACAGTAATTAAAAAAATATTAGGAGAAAATTAATGAATCATTTTTATGAAATGATAAAAAATGACAAAACCATAATAGATATTTATGATAAAATACATAAATATGAAGATGAAGAAAAAGGACGTGCATACCATGACTATAATCATGTGACTAATGTGGCTGAGCTAGTTAAAGAATTACTTGAAGCTTTAGAGTATGATAAAGAATTTATTGATGAAGCACAAGTAGCAGCAATTTTACATGACACTGGTTGTACAGAAGGCAAAGAAGGTCATCCACTTAGAAGTTATGAATATGCAAAAGAATATTTGGAAAAAAATAATATTAAGTTGGTAAATAAAAATATGGTATTGGAAGCTATAAAAAATCACAGTAATGGACTTGATACTGATAATATTATTACACTTACACTGATATTGGCTGATAAGCTTGATATAAAGAAAACGAGAATAACTTTAGAAGGGTGTAAGGTTGTAGGAAATAGACAATATCAATATATAGAAGATATTAATATAAAAATAAATAAAGATAAATTGAATATATATTTTGTTTGTGACGAGCAAGTAAATTTAGAAGAAATGGAAGAATATTATTTTACAACTAAAGTATTTAAAGCAATTAGAAGTTTTTCAAAAAAGATGAATTTAATACCAGAAGTGTTTATAAATAACGAAAAGTGGAAGGCTTTTTATGGAATAGTATAAGTATTATGAGAGAATAATACAGAAAGAAATTATATATTTTTTATGTGTAAGGAAAATTAACATGGAAAATGAATTGAAAAAGTTTCTAACAGGTAAATATAATTTTGAAATAAATAGTATTCAAAAAAATCTTCAATCAACAGTGGGAAATGTCTACATAGTATATGGTAATAATAAATATGTGGTAAAAGTATATGATAGTATAAATCACACTAATGCAATGATAAATTTGCATGAGATAGTAAAAAAATCTAATTTATATGTTCCAAATATAGTCTATAATAATTCAGGCAAGGGCTATACAGAATTTTATAATAAGTATGTTGTGGTATATACTTTTTTAGAAGGTCATCAAATTGCTTGGGATATAAATAAAATAAAATTGACAGACTATGAGATGGACAAACTTGCCAAAACAGTAAGAAAATTGCACAAGCTAACTAATAATGAGATTATTGGCTTACCACAGCTTTCTTTTCGGAAATGATATAGAGCGTAAATCTGTGCTACATTTTGATTTAACAAGAAATAATATATTCATCAATACAGAACAAGATAAAATTGGCTTTATTGATTTAGACGACGCAAAATTTGGGGCATCTGTGTGTGATGTAGCAATATTAATAGCTAATTTATTTTTCTCAAAGTCAAGAGGTACAAATTTGGAAGGTATGCGAAAATTTATAGATGCATATTATGAAAATGATTTAGAAATTAAAAGTGTGGAAGTGCCTAGAATAAAAGAGTTAGCCTTGATGTGGATAGATTATGTTTTGAATGGAAATGAGTTTGATGCAAGTACAACAGAAAGTTTTGAAGCAAGAAAAAGATTGATAACAAATCTTTTATAAATTTTAGAATAAATATTTTTTTTATTCATATGCTACGTGATTTATAAAAAAACAATAAAAGAGGGGAGCAAATACTAATGAATAAATATTATTTTACGTCAGAGAGTGTAACAGAAGGTCATCCAGATAAATTAGCTGATTTTATTTCAGATAGTATCTTAGATGAATATTTAAAGAAAGACAGAAATTCAAGACTAGCAGTAGAAACTTTTGTTTCTGGAAATAGAGTAACAATTGCAGGACAAATAACATCTAATACAATAGTAGATATAGACGAACTAGTAAGAAAAACAATAAAAGAAATAGGATATGATAATGAAAACCTAGATATGGACTACAGAACATGTAAAATTGATTTAAATATAACAAAACAAAGTTCAGACATTGCAATAGGAGTAGATTTTGGTGGAGCAGGAGACCAAGGTATTATGTTTGGATATGCTTCAGATGAGACAGAAAACTATATGCCATATGCAATAAACATGGCACATAAGCTATCTAAAAAATTAGCAGATGTGAGAAAAGAAAAAATCATACCATATCTAAGACCTGATGGAAAAGTACAAGTAACAGTAGAGTACGAAGATTATAAGCCAAAAAGAATAGAGACGATATTAATTTCCTCGCAACATAATGCAAATGTAAGTCAAGAAAAATTAAAGCAAGATATTATAGAAAAAATTATTAATGTGGTTATACCAAGCGAAATGATGGATAAAAATACTAAAATATATATAAATCCAACAGGAAGATTTGTAATAGGAGGCCCATTAGGAGATACTGGACTTACAGGAAGAAAAATAATCGTTGATACGTATGGGGGATATGCAAGACATGGTGGAGGAGCTTTTTCAGGAAAAGATGCAAGCAAAGTAGACCGTAGTGCTGCATACATGCTTCGTCACATAGCAAAAAATATAGTAGCAAATGGATATGCAAAAAGATGCGAAATACAAGTATCATATGCAATAGGAATGAAGGAGCCACTTTCAATTTATATAAATACATTTGGAACTGGTAAAAAAACAGAAGAAGAATTAGTAAAATTAATAAAAGATAAATTTGATTTAACTCCAAATGGTATTATAGAATATTTGGAGTTAAAAGAACCAATCTACACGAGAAGTACAAATTATGGTCATTTCGGAAAAAATGACCTATCATGGGAGAAATTAGTGAAGATTTAGAATTAGGACCACTAAAAACGGACTGGTTTGGTCCTAAAATTAAGATAAAAACAAATGTTATGCAAAACCAATAAAGGAGGATATAAATGAATGCAGTAATAGGTCTTTTTATTCCTTTCTTAGGAACTACACTTGGTTCTGCTATGGTATTTCTAATGAGAAAAGAAATGAATAAAAAAGTAGAAAAGCTACTTCTAGGATTTGCATCTGGTGTAATGATATCCGCTTCTATCTGGTCTCTCATTATTCCTTCAATTAATATGGCAGAAGAACAAGGAAAAATAGCATGGATACCAGCAACAATAGGATTTATTTTAGGAATGCTATTTTTGCTAGTATTAGATAGTGCTATACCACACTTGCATTTAGAAACAAAAAAACCAGAAGGAATAAAATCCAAACTTAAAAACACGACCATGATGATTTTGGCTGTTACACTTCATAATATACCAGAAGGAATGGCAGTAGGAGTCGTATTTGCAGGAGCTTTAGTACAAAATGCTGGAATAACTATTGCAGGAGCAATAGCACTAGCAATAGGAATAGCCATACAAAACTTCCCAGAAGGAGCTATTATATCTATGCCACTAAAGAGTGAAGGTATGTCAAAGTCAAGAGCATTTATATATGGGACTTTATCAGGTATAGTTGAGCCAATAGCAGCAGCTGTAACTATTTTATTTACAAACATGGTTATACCGATTCTTCCGTATATATTATCTTTTGCCGCAGGAGCTATGATATACGTAGTCGTAGAAGAATTGATACCAGAGTCACAAGCAGGAGAACATTCTAATATTGGTACTGTTGGAGTAGCGATAGGGTTTGTTATAATGATGATATTAGATGTTACCTTAGGATAATTGATTTTTAACAAGAATCGTGCTATAATTTAGTTATACACTTTTAATAGAAAGGTGATAGTATGAAAAAAATTCCCGTTGAGTGGACTTTCTCTCGGTCCAATGTTTTACCAATTGTAAATGTGAAAGGAGAATCTGAAGTAGCAGAAGCAGAAAAATTTTTACTTATTACAGCGACTCAAATTATAGAGGGCGCAAGTAAATCTTTTGAAGGCGTTCCATATGTGGATGAATCACAAAAACATTTAATCATTACAAAAAAATGTACTGTTTACTTCTCACTGATTTTCCCGTCAGAGAAAAATTTCAAAAATTTTGAAAGGGGGATTAGCAAACTTTTAGGATGACTCCAATGGGGTCATCCTTTTTTTATAAACCTATATTTGTATGATTCTTGTATTTTTACATATACCATGATATAATTTATACCAGATTGATTAAAAAATAGGGTGAATAATAGATGTTTAAATTACATTCTGAATTTAAGCCAACTGGTGATCAACCAGAAGCAATTAAATATTTATCTAATGGAATAGAACAAGGGAAAAAATTTCAGACTTTACTTGGAGTAACAGGATCTGGAAAAACATTTACTATGGCTAGTATAATACAAAATGTTCAGAAACCAACACTAGTGCTAGCACATAACAAAACACTAGCTGGCCAACTCTATTCAGAGTTCAAAGAATTCTTCCCAGAGAATAATGTGGAGTATTTCGTATCTTATTATGATTATTATCAACCAGAAGCATATATTGCATCATCAGATACATATATAGAAAAAGATGCCTCAATAAATGATGAGATAGACAAACTTCGTCATTCTGCAACAGCAGCACTTTTTGAAACAAGGGATGTAATTATTGTTGCTTCTGTTTCTTGTATATATGGATTAGGAGATCCAATAGATTATGAGAATATGATAGTTTCTTTAAGACCTGGTATGCAAAAAGAAAGAAATGAAATAATGAAAAAGTTGGTTAATATGCAATATACCAGAAATGAATTAGATTTTAAAAGAGGAACTTTTAGAGCAAAAGGAGATATTTTAGAAATATACCCATCAGATGAAAGCGAAAGTGTTATAAGGGTAGAATTTTGGGGAGAGGAAATTGAAAAAATATCTGAAATAAATCCATTAACAGGAAAAGTAATAGCTACAAGAAATCATGTAATGATTTTTCCAAATTCTCACTATGTTACAACAGCTGATAAAATGGAAAAAGCAATTGGAACAATAGAAGAAGAATTACAAGAAAGAGTAAAATATTTTAAGGATAATGGAAAATTAATTGAAGCACAAAGAATAGAAGAAAGAACAAATTTTGATATAGAGATGATGAAAGAAACAGGTTTTTGCCAAGGTATAGAAAACTATTCAAGACATATAAGTGGAAGAGCACCTGGAACTGCACCGTTTACACTTTTTGATTATTTTCCAAAAGACTTTTTACTATTAATAGATGAATCACATGCAACAATACCACAAGTAAGAGCAATGTATAATGGGGATAGGGCAAGAAAAGAATCACTTGTAAAATATGGATTCAGATTGCCATCTGCATTTGATAATAGGCCTTTAAAATTTAATGAATTTGAAGAAAGAATAAATAAAGTAATATTTGTAAGTGCAACACCAGCAGAATATGAAAAAGAACATTCAAAAGAAAATATTGTAGAACAAATAATACGTCCTACTGGATTATTAGATCCTAAAATAGAAGTAAAACCTGTGGAAAATCAAATAGATGATTTGGTAGAGCAAATAAGAGAAAGAGTAGAGAGAAACGAGAGAGTACTTGTAACTACATTAACTAAAAAAATGGCAGAAGATTTAACAGCATACTTAGCTGGAATTGATATAAAAGTTAGATATATGCATTCAGATATAAAAGCTTTAGAAAGAATGGAAATAATACGTGATTTAAGGCTTGGCGAGTTTGATGTATTAGTTGGTATCAACCTTTTAAGGGAGGGCTTAGACATACCAGAAGTTTCATTAGTTGCTATACTAGATGCAGATAAGGAAGGTTTTTTACGTTCAGAGCGTTCTCTAATACAAACTATTGGACGTGCTGCTAGAAATACAGAAGGAAAAGTAATAATGTATGCTGATGAATTAACTGAAAGTATGGAAAAAGCAATATCAGAAACAAACAGAAGAAGGCAAATTCAACAAGAATACAACGAAAAACATGGTATTACACCAAAGACTATACAAAAATCTGTAAGAGAAGCAATTAAAGCAAGCATTATTGAAGAAGCGGAAAGCAAATACAATATTGATAAAGATGAAACAATAGAAGATGTAATAAACAAATTAACTGATGAAATGTTAAAACACGCAGCAGCAATGGAGTTCGAAGAAGCAGCAAAACTAAGAGATCAGATAAAAGAATTAGAAAACGGAATTTAAGATCCTACAGAGATAAAATATTAAAAAACTAAAGTTTGAAGTTAAAATAAAAATAAGAAAGGAGTATTATTCAAATGAATAATTATAGTAAAGAAGAATTGAAATATCTTAATATTTTATCTGAAAAGTTTCCGACGATACAAAGTGTTTGCACAGAGATTATTAATTTAGAGGCTATATTAAATTTACCAAAAGGCACAGAACATTTTTTAAGTGATTTACATGGAGAATACGAATCATTTTTACATATTCTAAAAAATGCTTCTGGTGCTATAAAAACGAAAATAGATGAAATATTTAAAAACACAATGACTAGTGAGGAAAGAAGAAAGTTTGCAACCCTAATTTATTACCCAAAAGAAAAGCTAGAAATAATAAAAAAAGAAACTAGCAATATGAGTGAATTTTATAGAATAACTCTATATAGATTAATTAAGCTTTGCACTGTTGTTGGTTCTAAATATAGTAGGTCAAAAGTAAGAAAAGCAATCCCAAAAGAATATCAATATATTATTGATGAATTATTACATTCTAATCAAAACAGCCATGATAAAAGTATATATTATGACAAAATAATAGATAGTATTATAACTTTAGGCAGGGGAGACGCTTTTATAATTGCTATTTCTAATCTGATACAGCAGCTTGCTGTAGACCATTTACATATAATTGGAGATATATATGATAGAGGCCCTGGTCCTCATATAATAATAGATGAACTTATGAAATATCATTCAATTGATATTCAATGGGGAAATCATGACATAATTTGGATGGGAGCTGCAGCTGGTAGTGAGGCTTGTATTTTTAATGTTATACGAATCTGTGCAAGGTATAATAATTTAGATATACTAGAGGAAGGCTATGGAATAAATATTAGAACAATTACAGAGTTTGCAACAGAAGAGTATGGAGAATGCGATTCAGAGATTTTTAAATCAAAAAACATTGAGGCAAAAGATAGTAATTTTGACCAGATTATAATGGCTAAAACACAGCAGGCAGCGACTATCATACAGATGAAGCTAGAAGGCAATATTATAAAAAGGCATCCTGAATATTATATGGATGATAGATTATTATTAGATAAAATTGATTATAAAAAAGGGAAAATTACAATAGATGGAAAGACATATAATTTACTCGAAAATTATTTTCCTACTATAAATCCAAATAATCCATATGAATTAAGTGAGAAAGAAGCAGAAGTTGTTAAAAAATTAGTAAAATCTTTTAAAAATAGCGAAAAATTGCAAAGACACATACAATTTCTTTATGCAAAAGGAAATATTTATAAAATATATAATGATAATTTGCTTATTCATGGTTGCGTTCCAATGAGTATGTTTGGAGAATTTGTCTCTGTAAATGCTGATGGAAGAGAACTAAAAGGAAAAGCATATTTAGATTATGTAGAAAAAATAGCAAGAGAAGGATATTTTGAACCAGAAGGCTCAGAAAAAAGAGAAAATGGAAAAGACTTTTTATGGTATTTATGGTGCGGTCAAAATTCACCTATATTTTGCAAAGATAAAATGAAAACATTTGAAAGATATTATTTAGCAGAAAAAGAAACATGGGTAGAAAACAAAAATCCTTTCTATAATTTTGAAAACGATGAACATATATCGGAAAAAGTATTAAGAGAATTTAGTATAGATCCAAATAAAGGACATATAATTTGCGGACATATACCGGTTAAATTTAAAGCTGGTGAAAACCCAATGAAGGCTAATGGTAAATTATTTATAATAGACGGAGGGCTTTCTAAAGCATATCAAAAAACGACAGGAATTGCTGGTTATACTTTAAGATATAGCTCATATGGATTGACACTAGTTGCTCACGAGCCATTTACTTCAAGAGAAAATGCAATTATTAATGAAACAGATTTACATTCTGAAATACAAATAGTTGAAAAAGTTGAGAGAAAAAGAATTAAAGACACAGACAAAGGGAAAGAATTAACAACACAAATCGTAGATTTGCAAAGATTATTAGAAGCATATAAAAGCGGAATGATTAGTGAATCTCAGAAAGAAGGATTTTAATGTATAAACCTATTCTGCATAATCATTGAATTTTTGCGTAAAATATAGTAAATATATAAAGATATTGTTTTAAGGAGGAGATATTAATGGGAATACTTGATATGGCAGATAATTTTACAAATAAAATTAATTTTAATGAATTAGAAATACAAAATGTAGATCAATATATAAATGGTGTTAAACAACACACACAACCATTAGTAACATTTGCTAATGAAGGAAAAAACATAATCTATAGAGAACAATTATAAGGATAGTGAAAATTGTGATGGTATATACTCCAAAGAAAAAAGTTATAGAAAAATTAATTTAATTAATAAAAAGCAAGAGATGAATGCAAACTCTTGTTTTTTTGTTATATATGTAGTATAATATTAAATGTTGACAATAGACAAATTCATAGGGGGCAATCTAATGAATGATAAAATAATAATAAAAGGGGCAAAAGAACACAACCTTAAAAATATAAATGTAGAAATACCAAGAGACAAACTAGTAGTAATAACAGGACTTTCTGGCTCAGGAAAGTCCTCACTTGCCTTTGACACATTATATGCAGAAGGGCAGAGAAGATATGTGGAAAGTTTATCTGCATATGCAAGACAGTTTTTGGGATTAATGGAAAAGCCAGATGTAGAATCAATAGAAGGACTTTCCCCAGCAATTTCAATTGACCAGAAAACCACATCAAAAAATCCACGTTCTACTGTTGGAACTGTTACAGAAATATATGATTATATTCGTCTTTTATATGCCAGAATTGGTGTACCATATTGTCCAAAATGTGGTAAAAAAATAGAAAAACAGACAATAGATCAAATTATAGATAGCATATTAGAATTAGAAGAAGGGACAAGAATACAAGTATTATCACCAATTATAAGAGGTAGAAAAGGTGAATTTGTAAAGCTTTTACAAGAATATCAAAAAGAGGGTTTTGTAAGAGCAAGAATAGATGGAGAGACAGTAGAGCTTTCTGATGATATAAAAATAGATAAAAAGAAAAAACATAATGTGGAAATAATTGTAGACAGATTAGTTATAAAAGAAGATATTAGAAGTAGATTAACAGAATCTGTTGAAACAGCACTAAAACATGCAAATAATATAGTAATTATAGAGGATGCAACACATAAGGAAGAAAAACTTTTTAGCCAAAATTATGCCTGTCCAGATTGTGGAATTAGTTTTGAAGAGTTAACACCAAGAATGTTCTCATTTAATAATCCATTTGGAGCATGTCCAGCTTGTACAGGTATTGGTTATCTAATGAAAATGGATGAAGATTTAATTATACCTGACAAAAATAAGACTTTATATGATGGAGTAAAAGCATTTGGTTCTAGTGTTATGAAACGTGGAGACACAATGGCTAAAATGTATTTTGAAAGTATTGCTCGCCATTATGGAGTTGAAATAAAGGGTGTACCAATAAAAAAATTACCACGTGATTTCCTAGAAAAAATTTTATATGGTACAGGTGATGAAGCAATCAATTTCGAATATACGTCAGCAGCTGGAACAAGAAGATTCACAGCACCTTTTGAAGGAGTATTACCAACATTGGAAAGACGCCATAATGAGACTAAATCACAAGGAATGAGACAATTTTACGAAATGTATATGAGCGAAGCACCTTGTATGGAATGTCATGGGGCAAGATTAAAAAAGGAGTGCTTATCTGTAAAAGTTGGCACAAAAAATATTAATGAACTTACAGACATGCCAATAAATAAAATAAAAGAATATTTAAATTCATTGGAATTAAGTCATCAAAATAGAATGATAGCAGATCAAATCTTGAAAGAATTAAATAAAAGATTACAATTTTTGCTAGATGTTGGACTTGAATATTTAACATTATCAAGGAGTAGTGGTACACTATCAGGTGGAGAAGCACAACGTATTAGACTTGCAACACAAATTGGCTCAGGTCTTACAGGAGTATTATATATACTAGATGAACCTAGTATAGGACTTCATCAAAGAGATAATGACAAACTTTTAGCTACTCTGAAACATTTAAGAGACTTGGGAAATACTGTTCTAGTAGTGGAACATGATGAAGATACTATGTATGCTGCAGACCAGATTATAGATATAGGTCCAGGTGCTGGTGTACATGGAGGAAATATAATGGCACAAGGAACTGCAGAAGAAGTAAAATTAGTATCTGAATCAATTACAGGACAATATTTGAGTGGTAGAAAAAAGATTCCTGTTCCTGAAAAGCGAAGAAAATCAAATGGGAAAGCGATAGAGGTAAAGGGTGCAACTGAACACAATTTAAAAAATATTAATGTAAAATTCCCACTTGGACAATTTATTTGTGTTACAGGTGTTTCTGGATCAGGAAAAAGTACATTAATAAATGAAATATTATATAAAACAATTGCAAGAGATTTAAATGGTTCTAATGAAAAACCCGGAAAATGCAAAGAAGTAAAAGGTTTAGAAAATATAGATAAAATAATTAACATTGACCAATCACCAATAGGTAGAACTCCACGTTCAAATCCTGCAACATATACAGGAGTATTTGATTTCATTCGTGATTTGTTTGCAAATACGAATGAAGCTAAAATGAGAGGATATGATAAAGGAAGATTTAGTTTTAATGTTACAGGTGGAAGATGTGAGGCTTGTAATGGAGATGGTATATTAAAAATAGAAATGCATTTCCTACCAGATATATATGTGCCTTGTGAAGTTTGTAAAGGAAAAAGGTATAATAAAGAAACTTTGCAAGTAAAATATAAAGGAAAAACAATATCAGATGTACTTGATATGACAGTAGAAGAAGCATTAGAATTTTTTAAAAATTTACCAAGAATTAAAAACAAAATACAAACTTTATATGATGTAGGTTTAGGTTATATAAAACTTGGTCAACCTTCTACTACATTATCAGGTGGAGAAGCACAACGTATAAAACTCGCAACAGAGCTTTCGAAAAAAGCAACAGGAAAAACATTATATATATTAGACGAACCAACAACTGGCTTGCATATAGCAGATGTTCATAGATTAGTAGATATTTTGCAAAGATTAGTAGATACAGGTAATAGCATAATTGTAATAGAGCATAATTTAGATTTAATTAAAACAGCTGATTATATTATTGATTTAGGTCCAGAAGGAGGAGACGGTGGAGGAGAAATAGTTGCTGTTGGTTCTCCAGAACAAATCGTAAAAAACGATAGAAGTTATACGGGAAAGTTTTTGAAAAAGTATTTGGAATAATATTAAATTAAAAAATAAGAACTGATATAAAAGTTTATAGGAATCTTTAAAAAACCTAAATATATTAAATAAGGAGAATTGTATAATTATATAAGATGACGAAGATGAAAATAGAAACACTGGGAGATTTCATTACACAAATGCCAATAACATTAAATTCTACTTTAGAAAAAGCAAGATACATGTATTTAGAATTAGGAAAGAGAAGCTTTTATGATAGAAAATTTGAGCATATGATGTTTGAAGAAGAATTAGAATATTATTATAAATCGAAGAGCTATAGTAATCCTAATATGATAATTTGTACTACACTAATTAAACAATATAAGGAATTACTTGATGGAATTGGCATAAAATCAAGTATAATTAAAGTTGCATCAGGACATTCATTTTTGGAAATTGAAGATGAAAAAGGAGTTAAACATAAAACAGATTTAACTAGAGATTTGAAAAATATACAATTTGGTTGTAGCACATCATATTTTGCTAGAGATACAATAGATACTAACATACTAAGAAAAATAGATTTGAACTTAGGTTATATAACAGAAAATAAAGGTTATTCTAATGATTACTGGTATATTTTAAGAGACAAATTAAACAAGCAAAATATTTCTTCCCAAAGAAGACTAGAAATAATTTTACAATCTTTACAAGGATTTGGAGATTTATCAAAGCTTGGAGAATCAGAATTATTTAGTTTATATCAAAAATTCACAAGATACTGTGCTAATAAAAAGGATGATATTGTTTTTTATACAAGAAAAATACCAAACAATCCTGAGGAATTTTTTATAACACTTACTGAGACTACAAGAAAAATAACTTATAAATTAAACAAAGCCACTCTGCAATTTGATTTATATGAAGAAAAAGCAATAGAAGAACAATATAAATAAAGAACTCTATTGTCAGAAAAGTACTGGAACATCAACTATTTTTATATAATAATAAGAGCCAACTAAAATTTTATTTAATAATCTTTAGTTGGCTTTAATAGAAATTTAGTTTAAAATCAATTATTGATTTTGATTATTGTTTTCACTTTTTTTGTTATTATTACCTTTTTTGTTATTCTTCTTATTATTTTCTGCCATATTAAAAGCACCTCCAATCTTAATAAAATTATGTACTGAAAATTAGATTTTATACGATAATTGTACATTAACAAAGTTTTGTGATGTGTATATGTTTTTTGCCTAAAAAAACAAGGAACATTGACCCAACTATAATAATACTTGCGTTTTTTATGGTTTATGATATAATTCTATGGAAAACAAAGTAAATAAAAGGAGAGCGTATGAATAATATAGTTATAGGAATAGAAGGTTTAGTAGGAACTGGAAAGACTTCAATATGTAGAAACTTATTGAATCACATACCAAATAGCATTATATTGCATGGTGGAAATCTTTATCGTGGAATTGTATTTGCATTGATGAATTCTTCGGGAAACATAGATATAAATAATTTAAAACAAAACATAAAAAATGTTGATATAAAAGATGTAATGGACAAATTAAAAGTAGAATTAAAATTAGAAAATAGAGAAAGTGTAATTTATGTGGCTGGGAAGAAAATAGATGAAGAAAATCTACAATCAAAAGAAGCTTCACTTGCTGTTTCTGTTGCAGGAAGAAACGCAAACAATATTCAATTATATAAATTTGGAGAAGAGATAATAAATTTTTTCAAAAATAAATTTATTGTAATTGTGTCTGGTAGAGACTTAATGAAAATTTATCCTAATTTAGACTATCATTTCTTTATAACAGCTTCCATAGAAGAACGAGTAAAAAGAAAAATGAATCAATATGGTACTGATTCAAAATATGAAGAAATTAAACAAAATATTCTAGAAAGGGATAAATTGCAAGAAGAAGCAGGTTATTATAAAAAATATGATAATACAATTGAAGTAGATGTAACTGAATGTAAATCAGCTGAAGAATCAACTATAAAAGTGTTAAAATACATTAAGTTATGATAGGGTTATAGTACCTAAATATTATTAATAAGTGGTGAGTAAAATGGATAATGCGAAATTAAAAGCTTTTGAAAGCAATATGAAAGGAAAACGTGTAGCTATTGTTGGAATAGGTGTAAGTAATATACCTTTAATAGATTATTTTTACAATCTAGGAGCAAAAGTAACAGTTTTTGATGAAAAAGACGAAGAAAAATTAGATGAAGAAATTGTACGTAAAATAAAAGATTATAGATTTGATTTGGTAACAGGAGCAAATGCTTTGCACTTTTTAAGAGGTTTTAGCATTATTTTTAGATCTCCAGGATGTCTTCCATCAACATTACAATTAAGATCAGAACAAAAAAGAGGAGCAATAGTGACTTCGGAGATAGAAATGCTAATGAATACATGTCCTTGTAAAATAATAGGTGTTACTGGAAGTGATGGTAAAACAACAACCACAACATTAATTTATGAAATTTTAAAAAAAGCAGGATATAATTGTCATCTAGGCGGAAATTTAGGAATTCCACTTTTTACTAAAGTACAAGAATTTAATGAGGATGACATTGTTATTTTAGAACTTAGTAGTTTTCAATTAATGGATATGGAAGTAAGTCCAGAAATATCTGTAATTACCAATATTTCTCCTAATCATTTAGATAAGCATAAGTCTTATGAAGAATATATTGAAGCTAAAAAGAATATTTTTCTATTTCAAGATAATAATGGTAAAATTGTACTTAATTATGACAATGATATAATCAAAGACTGTGCGAAGCAAGCAGAAGGAAAAGTTGAATTTTTTAGTAGTAAATCTAAACTTGCTGATGGAGTAATTTACGATGATGGAATGATAAAAGAGTGCAAAGATGGTGTTAGAAAACATATAATAGATGTAAAAGATGTTCATCTAAGAGGTGTGCATAATTATGAAAATATATGTGCAGCAATAGCTGCAACTAGTGATTTAGTAGATACAGAAACACAAGTAGAAGCAATAAAGGAATTTAAAGGAGTAGAACATAGACTAGAATTTGTAAGAGAGTTAGATGGTGTCAAGTGGTATAATGATTCTATAGGAACAAGTCCTTCAAGAACAATTGCTGGACTAAATTCATTTGATGAAAAGATAGTGTTAATTGCTGGTGGGTATGATAAAAATTTAGATTATGCACCTCTTGCAAAACCAATATTAAAGAAAGTATCTAAAGTAGTTTTATTAGGCAAAACAGCAAAAAAAATTGCTGATGCAATATTAGATGAGATAAAAGGAACAGATATTGTATTTCCAATTTATAAATGTACTTCACTAGAACAAGCAATTAGAAGAGCTAGAAATATTGCAACAAAAGGTGAAATAGTCTTATTTTCTCCTGCAAGTGCTAGTTTTGACATGTTCAAAAACTTTGAAGAAAGAGGGAAAATTTTCAAAGATTATGTTATGAAATTAAAGTAACAAAATTTTGATTAATACCATATTATATACAAAGCTTAAGGAGGTATAATATGTATTATCAAAATTATGAAGATTATATAAGAAGTATATTAGGTTATCCAGTTGTGCAAAATGGATATACAGATACATACGAAAACTTAAATGTTAACACTACAAGCACAACAAATATGTATCAAATACCAAGATACAGCGATGAAATTATGAACTTATATCCAGAAATATATAAAATATTAAACCCAATGATTTGCAAAATTTGTGAAGCTAATACTAAGCCTATTGATAGTGAACTTATAGAAAAAATGACAGATGAAATATATCTTAATATAGAAAGTGACCCAGAACTTGCAGAAAGTGATATTGTGAATGTAAGAGTAAACTTACCTAAAGAAGGTTCTAAGGAAAAGAATAGTTTAAATTCATCATCAGCAAGCAGTTTAGCTAAACCTAAAACAACAAATACAGACCATCCTTCTAAAAGAGGAAGAGATAACAAAATAAACAGAACTGGAAATAATTATGAAAAAAGTTCATCAGAAATTAGTAAAAATAGGGAATTTACGGAAAATAAAGAAAGCAGACAAAACAACAGAAATAATACACTTAGAGATTTGATTAAAATCATGATATTAAATCAACTATTAGGAAGAAATGTACGTTCACCACAACCTAATATACGTCCACCTTATCAAGGAGGACAGATACCAAATCAACCAAGACCACCTTATCAAAATGGGCAAAATCCTAGTAGACCACCAATTATGCCAAGATTATATGCAAATCAATGGTTTTAGCGAGGTGCTCTTGTGAATTAGCCAGAATGAGAACAGATTATAAAATTAAAAAATTGGAAAATTTTTCTTAGATATGTAATTTTAAATTGCATATCTTTATTTTTTTGGCGAATAATAAATAATGAATTTGAAAATTCAAAAATATATCTTAACTAGTACCGTTTTTAAGAACTAGAATAGATATATATTTTTCAAATTTTTTTGCACCTTGCTGTCGCAAACAAATAATCACATTAAAAAAGTTTTTGTATTGTTATTATTTTTTTAATCTCCTTAATATCCATATAGATTTAAAACAAAACAATAAAAATCACTTTTTTAATGTGAACGTTTGCTCCAATTCGCACTCGCCTTTAACAAGGCTCGTTTGGTCGCTGCGCGGATGCTTCAAAAATTTTTAAAATATATATCTATTCTAGTTCTTAAAAATCAAGCTATAATATACTAATTTTCAAATTACAAATTTAAATAGGAGGTTTGGAATGAAGGTCAAAGATTGTATGTGCCATGATGTCATCTATGTTAAACCTGACTGTGATACAGAAGAGTGTGCTAAATTAATGTGTCAAAATCATATAGGATGTATTCCTGTTTGTGATGATTCTAATAAAATTGTAGGAGTAGTTACTGATAGAGATATTTTATTAAGAACTATTGGTTGTGGAAAAGAAGCAAAACACACTCCAATAAGCGAGATTATGACTTGTAATGTAACTTGGTGTGACCCTGAAACTGATGTATATGATGCAGAAAAAGTAATGGGAAATAATCAGATTAGAAGAATACCTGTAATGGAAAACAACAAAATTGTTGGTATATTAACATTAGGAGATTTGACTAAAAATAAAAATGTTGAAAATAAAGGTGTGTATGACACATTGGAAAATATATGTGGTTGCGATAAGAAGAATGCAGAATAAGGATATTTGTAAAACTTTATAGCAATTTGTTTCAGCAGATAGTAGTGTTTAAAAAAAGTATGAGAAGATGTCGGTCAAGCTGATTTTCACAGGAATTCTAATGAAATTTTTGCAGCGCCCTCAAAAATATTTGAGATTCCCTACAAAAATTTCTTAAGAATTCCTATGTTCAAATCACATTCCATTCCATCTTCTCATACTTTTTTTAAACATTACTATCTGCTAAAATAGAAATTTTAATCTTATTTTCTAAATATACAGTTATTCTCTTTATAGAAAATCTTATTAAATTTATAATTAATAAAATAATTTCTATATGTATAAATCTAATTTTTAAGCATAAAATAAATTAAAGGGACAAGTTAAAAAAAGGTGATTTCATACATATGGTTGTAGATATGAATTATTGGAATAAGGTAATAAAAAATATATTCTTTTTGGTAGTAAGTATAATTGCAATATACTTATTTTTCAAAATAGCAATATTTTTTATACCTTTTTTAATTGCTTTTATTATTTCATTAATACTAGAGCCAATTATTAAATTTATAATGAAAAAAACGAAACTATCAAGAAAGGCAAGTTCAATTATTGTATTTATTATTGCAATTAGTATAATAGGTGGAATTCTTGTGTGGACAGTTACTACTCTAATATCTGAGGCTAGTAATTTGCTTAGAAATTTAAATTCATACATAGATGCAGGATATAGTTTTTTTCAAAATCTTGTTTCTAGTGTTGATATAAGTAAATTTAATATTCCAGATGATGTTATGAATATAATACAAAATTCTGGGCTAGAGTTCTTAGAAGCGATAACAGAATGGGCAAAAACTGCCCTAACAAAAGTAATTGATTTTATTACATCTATTCCTTCTTTAGGCATATACTGTGGTATTACTTTAATTGCATTATACTTTATGTGTGTTGATAAAATATATATGATAGACCAATTAGAACATCATTTACCAGAAACATGGGTAAAAAGAATAGGTGTTCACCTAAAAGAATTAATTAAAACACTTGGTGGATATTTAAAAGCTGAACTTATTTTGGTTATAATTTCTTTCATAATATCACTAATAGGCTTATATGTATTCTATTTTATAGGTTGGGATATAGAGTTTCCACTAATAATAGCTATTCGGAATTGCTTTTGTAGATGCTCTTCCTATATTTGGCTCTGGTACAGTTATGATACCTTGGGCTGGCTATTTGGCATTTATGGGAGATATGAGACTAGCATTAGGAATATTCGTACTATGGTGCATTATGAGTGTAATAAGACAATTAATAGAACCACGAATAGTAAGTGGACAAATCGGCATACATCCAATTTTTACATTAATTGCAATGTACACTGGCTTTAAATTTTTTGGAGTTTTTGGCTTATTATTAGGACCAATTATTTTAATAATACTAAAAAATATTTATGGAACATTAATAGATAGGGGAGTGGTTAAAACAATTTTGGAGAGGTGAAACAAGGGGACAGTGCTTTACTCTGTTTTTGTATTGTAGTAGAAAGGTTTATAAAAAATTTTATAAACCTTTCTATGAGAACAATATAAAACTTACTAAGCATTGTCCCCTTTGTTCCAAAAATGGAACGATGGAACCGTCCCCTTGTTTCACAATACAGTGGAAGTAGTTACAAAAGTATCATCAGGTGGATACACATACTCATCAGTAGGTTCGTCTACAACATTTATTGTTTCAACTTCTATAACAGGCATATCACCATAGTAATATCCTTTTGTGATAGTACCTTCAATTTCTACCCAACGTCCAGATTCAAAGTTATTAGCCAATTCTGAATGACATAGAAAACCAACTACAACAGTCTGAAAATCAGAAGATACAATCATATCTCTGGCCAATACAAATTGTTCAGATGTAAAATCATATAGTCTATAAACATATCCAGTAAATTTTATTTTTTGTCCAACATATGTATCTATGTCATTATGAACTTTTTGTAGAACACTTGTATAATTTTGTGTTGTTAATTCAAATGTAGTATTAGCCAAATAAGTATCATCTGATTTGAAAAAATCATTGAAAATTACACGATAACAAATATAGGCAGTAATTATTAAAATAATAACACAAAGCACTCCCATAATGATTTTTGCTGTTTTATTTCCATTAATCTTAAAATTTAAAACAAACATAAGCATAACTCCTTGAATTTTATTACTACTATTATTATGAAAACGTAGTAATAAATATGATATTTGCTTAAAAATAGGTTGCGATTTTCTCTAAAAAGTGATATAGTAACAGAGAATTGCAAAAATTTTACATTGGGAAGGAAGAATGACAATGGGATTATTTAAATCTTACAGCGAGAGAGAAGTAAAGAGAGTTCAGCCATTAGTAAGGAAAATTAATGATTTAGAATCTGAAATACAACAATTATCTGATAAAGAATTAAGAGAGAAAACAGATGAATTTAAGAAAAGATTAGAAAAAGGAGAGACACTTGATGATTTATTACCAGAAGCTTTTGCAGTTGTTCGAGAAGCTGCCAAAAGAGTTCTAGGTATGAGACATTTTGATGTGCAATTAATAGGTGGAATTATTTTACATCAAGGTAGAATTGCTGAAATGAAAACTGGTGAGGGTAAAACATTAGTTGCAACATTACCAGTATACTTAAATGCCCTAGCAGGTAATGGTGTCCATGTAATAACAGTAAATGATTACCTTGCAAAAAGAGATAGTGAATGGATGGGAAAAGTATATAGATTTTTGGGCTTGACTGTAGGCTTAGCAATTGCTGGCATGAATCCAATAGATAAGCAAAAAGCTTATGCATGTGATGTTACATATGGAACTAATAATGAATTTGGATTCGATTATTTAAGAGATAATATGGTAATATATAAAAATCAATTAGTTCAGAGAAAACTAAGTTATGCCATAGTTGATGAAATTGATAGTATTTTAATTGATGAGGCTCGTACACCACTTATTATTTCTGGTAGAGGTGCACAATCATCAGACCTTTATAAAAAAGCAGACAATTTTGTAAGAAAATTATCTGCAAAAGTCATAGTAGAAGAAGATGTAAAGGATTTTGAACAGGCTGAAGATAATGAAAAATATGACTACATTGTTGACCTAAAAGCAAAATCTGCATCTCTTACACAAAAAGGTATCAAAAAAGCTGAACAAGAATTTGGATTAGAAAATTTTAATGATATAGA
>CAZPKK010000011.1:0-32863 GCA_964587175.1 uncultured Clostridium sp. | reverse complement strand
TTCTTGCATCTTGGTCGTAAACTGTTTCCTCTGTTCCTTCTGATGTTACTGTTACTCTTAACCTAACAGTAGGATTAATTTCATTTCCTTCTTCATCTGTTTCTATTGTTGCATTAAGTAATGATTTTAAATTAATATTTACTGTACCACTTTTTATTTCTTCAATTTGATTTACTGTTAATGTTACTGATGTACCATCATCAACTGTTGTTCCTGCACTGATACTTTGACTTAATACTACTCCATCATCTTTGCTTGTATCTTCTTCATAAACTACAGTTACTTCAAATCCTAATTCTGTAAGTGCTTGCTTTGCTGCATCTTCAGTTTGCCCTACTACATGTGTCATTGTAATTTGTTTTATGCCTGTACTTACATATATTGTTACAGTTTCACCAGCATTTAATTCTTCATTTGCTGATGGTTCCTGTCTTATAACATATCCAGCTTCTATTCTATCACTTGACTCTTCAACCACTTCTACTTCAAGCTCTTCTGCTGTTATTGCATCCTCTGCTTCAGATTGTTCCATTCCTACTACATTTGGAACAACTTTTATGTTTTCACCTTTACTTATAGCTAGAATTACAGTTGAACCTTCTTTTACTAGGTATCCCTCCATATATGGTGGGTCTTGAGATATTACTTTTCCTTCTTCTACATCAGAATTAAATTCTTCTGTTATTTCTAACACCAAACCAGCCTCTTCTGCTGCTGCTTCAGCCTCTTCTAATGTCATTTCCACAAAATTTGGTAATGTTACATCTTTAGTCCTTCCTAAACCTAGTATTGCTTGTGTTCCGAAAAAACCGCCTACTGGTATTAATATAATAACAAGTATTATTAGTATTACTTTTAATGCAGGATGTTTAGAAAAGAATTGTCTTATTTTACCTTTTTTCTTTTTTCCATCTTTTTCTTCCCCATTATTATCTTCTTGTTTTAATGCTTCTTCTGGTATAGTATCAATTCTTTGTGTATATGCCATATCATTTGAAGAAGTTCTTACAAAATCACCATCAGGATCTTTTAATGCCATATTTAAGTCTTTTAACATTTCTGTTGCTGACTGGTAACGTAAGTTCAAATCTTTTTCCATTGCTTTCATTATTATTTTATTTACTGAATATGGGATTGATGGATTTAATTTAATAGGTTCTACTGGTTTTTCTTGCATATGCTTTAATGCAATAGATACTGGAGTATCTGCATCAAATGGTACTCTTCCTGTTAGCATTTCATACATTACTATACCAAGTGAATATAGGTCTGATTTAGCATCTGTAAATCCCCCTCTTGCATGTTCTGGTGAAAAATAATGTACTGAACCTATTGTTGTTCCAAATGCTGTGATTGTAGAATTAGATACTGCTTTTGCTATTCCAAAATCAGTAACTTTTGCAATTCCATCTTCAGTAATTATTATATTATGAGGTTTTATATCTCTATGTACTATGTTGTTTTTATGTGCTACCTCTAATGCTGATGCAATTTGTATTGCAATATCTAGAGACCATTTCCAAGGAAGTACACCATCTTCATCAATTATTTGTTTTAATGTTTTTCCTTGAATTAGCTCCATTACTATGTAATAAATATTATCTTCCATACCAACATCATATATTGATACAATATTTTGATGTGCTAAGCTTGCCGCTGACTGTGCTTCTGTATTGAATCTTTTTATAAATTCTTCATCTGTTGTAAATTCTTCCTTAAGTACTTTTATTGCAACATATCTTTTAAGTATTGTGTCTTGTGCTTTATATACTGTTGCCATCCCTCCATTACCAATTTTCTCTAATATTTCATACCTCTTTCCAATTAATTTTCCTTCTAGGTTCATAAATAATCTTCTCCTCTTAAATTTATTAAAGGTGATTTACCCTTTTTATTTTACAGACTTTCGTTATATAACAAAGTCTAAGTTACCTTGAACTGTTTGTCTTTGAAATGTATTTATACAATAATAACAACAGTAATATTGTCATATCCACCAGCATTATTTGCCTCTTTAATTAAATTATCTGCTGCAATGTTTATATCTTGATTTATTAATTCACATATTCGCTTTTCTTCTACCATATTAGTCAAACCATCAGAACATATTATAAAAATATCTTCCTTTTCAAAATTCCTTGCTCTTAAATCTGGTTCTACATATGGAGTACATCCGAAGTGCTTTTGTTAGCATATTTTTCTTAGGATGTGTTTTGGCTTCTTCCCTTGTTATTTTTTTATCTTCAACCAATTGTTGTACATAACTATGATCCTTTGTAAGCTTTCGAATCACACCATTTCTAATTCTGTATATTCTACTATCTCCTACATGTCCTATATATGCCTTATTATTATATATTACGCAAATCTCTAAAGTAGTACCCATTCCTTCTAATTCTTTATCTTCTTTTGATTTTTCATATACTACCATGTTAGCATATTCGACAGCATTTTTAATAAGATTTAGTATTTCATTTTTTTCCTTTACTATATCTTTAAAATTGTTTTTTATATATTTCGTAGCTGATTCTGTTGCAAGCTTGCTAGCCACTTCTCCGCCTTTATATCCTCCCATTCCGTCAGCTAATATATATATTCTTGGTTCATCAATATCTTGTGAGATATAGTAATAGTCTTGATTTAATTCCCTAGCTTTTCCTATATCTGTTTTAGCAAAAACCATTTTATTATTCCTAACCTTTCTTTATACTGTTTAGATTCTTTCTACGCAGTTGCCCACACGCTGCATCAATATCTGAACCTAATTCTCTTCTTATTGTTGCAACAATTCCTTTTTCATTCAGATAGTCTCTAAATTTTATTATACTTTCATTAGAACTTTTTGAATACTTGCCATTTTCAATTTTATTTATTGGAATTAAATTTACATGACATAGCATTCCCTTTAGTAATTTAACTAATTCTTTTGCATCTTCTAAATTATCATTGTTATCTTTTGCTAATGCATATTCAAAAGAAATTCTTTTATTTGTTTTTTGTATGTAATATCTGCATGCTTCCATCAATTCTTTAATATTATATCTACTATTTATTGGCATCATTTTGCTTCTTTTTTCATCATTTGTAGCATGAAGTGAAATTGAAAGTGTACATTGCAATTCTTCATCTGCAAATTTATATATCATTGGTACTAAGCCACTTGTTGATACACTTATATGTCTCGCTCCAATGTTTAAGCCTTTTTGATTATTGATTATTTTTATTGCATTCATTACATTGTCATAATTATCAAAAGGTTCTCCAATTCCCATGAACACAATATTCGATATTTTATCTCCAATATCTTGCTCTACTGCTAGTATTTGTTCCACAATCTCTCCACTACTTAAGCTTCGCATAAATTTTATTCCTGTAGATGCACAAAATTTACATCCCATTTTACAGCCAATTTGTGAAGATACACATATTGTTTTCCCATGATAATACTGCATCAAAACAGTTTCTATCGCATTTCCATCTAATACATCAAACAAATACTTTTTTGTTCCATCAGATGATTCTTGCTTTTTCAGAATATTAAAATTGCACATTGAATATTCTTTTTTCAGTTTTTCTCTTAGTTCTATGGATAAATTTGTCATTTCATCAAATTCTTTTACTTTATCTACATATATCCATTTAAAAATCTGCTCTGCCCTATATTTCTTTTCTCCCAGAGCAAGTAACTCGTTTTGTAATTCATCTAAATTAAAATCCTTTATATTTTTCACTATAAACCTTCATTCTTTTTATTGCTAATTTAGTTTAACTTATATCACAATTCTTTTGGTTTTTCAATAGGTAAATTTACTTTAGGCAATATTTTCGTATTATTAGATAATGTTTTTTATAAAAAGCCATGGATAAATGTATATTTATCCATGACTTTTCACAATAAAAAAAACATCAATACATCGCACAAAATAGAGACAGAATAAAACCTGTCCCTATTTTGTACTTTCATCTTGGCAATAAATTCACCTAGAAATTTCATTTCACTAACTTTTAAATACTTCATAAAGTAATTTTTCTATACTTGATATTCTCCTTTCAAATACAGTATTTGTCATATCATAAATTTCACAAAATTCTATGATTTTATCAAATTTTTGCATGTTTATCTTATGATTTTTAGTTATGGATTGTTCCATATTTTTTTGTTCATTTTTTACTTCGTTTAATAGTTCGTTTATTTGTGCGACTAATGCTTCAAGTTCTTCCTTTTCGGAATAATTTTTAGACATATAATCACCTCTCTTCAAAGTATGCAACTATTTTATCATAATTTTCTTTATAAATCAATACCTTCTCACGAAATTTTGTTTGTTTTATAATATTTTTCCGCCCCCTAATAATATATCATCTATGTAAAAGACTACTGACTGTCCAGGTGTTATTGCTCTCTGTGGTTCTTTAAACTTAACTTTTGCAACATTATTATCAGCTACTTCTAATACTGCCTTCGCTTCTTTTGCTCTATATCTTATTTTTGCCTTTACCTCTACAGGTTTGCTAAAATCTATATTTTCAATCAAGAAATTGAGTTCATTCGCATTTAATTCTTTACTATATAATTCTTGCTCTGTTCCTACTATAACTTGACTTTTCTCCCCATCTAATTTTAATACATAAAGAGGCTCTTTGTATGATACTCCGAGCCCTTTTCTTTGTCCCACTGTGTAGTTTATAAGACCTGTATGTTTACCTAAAACTTCTCCAGTTTTTAGTACAATATTCCCAGATTCATCAGACTTACTACTTTTTGTATTATTATTAGAATTATTTTGTTTTACTTTATCGTAAATTTCCATTTTATGTATTGTTTTTGCCTCTATTATATTATTTTCTTTTATAAATTTTGCATAATCTTTATTTTGTATAAAACAAATTTCTTGGCTATCTTTTTTCCTCGCTACATCTAAAGAATTTTCCTCCGCTATTTTTCTAATCTCTTCTTTATCTGTAAATTCTGCAAGCGGAAAAATTATATATGGTAAAATTTCTCTATTTATTCCATACAAGAAATAGGTTTGGTCTTTTCTTTCCGCATTTGCTTTTGCTAAGACATATTGCTTATATCTTTCCGAATATTTAATTTTGGCATAATGACCTGTTGCAATATATTCACACCCTATTTTTTTTGCATATTTATAAAAAGAATCAAATTTAATGAATTTATTACATTCTACACAAGGATTTGGCGTTTTCGCACACATATATGAACACATGAAATTGTCGACTACTCTTTTTTTAAATTCTTCTCTTAAATCTATTACATGATGCTCTATTCCAAGTTTTTGACATACTTTTTTTGCATCTTTTATAGTTTCAGAAACTTGATTTTGAATCATATTATCATTATCATTGTAATTTTTATCTTTTTTATTTTCTTCTATTTTTTTATCTAATTTTGTAGAAGATTCCTCCCATAGTCTCATAGTTGCACCTATTACTTCATATCCCTGTTTTTTCAATAAAATCGCAGAAACAGAGCTATCCACTCCTCCACTCATTCCTAATAAAACTTTTTTATTCATTTTCACCTCTTCTACTTTTATTTAGTATTTATATTCTTGATAAGCAGATTACTAATAATTTTTATTTATTTTTAAATTTCTAGTAAATTTGCATAAATAGTATACTTTATTAATCTTTTGTTCTTATTTTTATATGCACATCTTCTAATTGCTTCTCTGTAACTGTGCTTGGTGCTCCCATTAGTACATCTCTTGCCTTCTTGTTTTTAGGAAATGCTATTACTTCCCTTATATTGTCAGAATCTGCAATAAGCATTATCATTCTATCTAAGCCAGGTGCTGCTCCTGCATGTGGGGGTGTACCATATTGAAAAGCATTATATAATGCTCCAAATCTAGTCTCTACTTCTTTTTCACTATACCCAGCAATTTCAAATGCTTTTACCATAAGTTCCGGGTCATGGTTTCTTACAGCACCAGATGTTATTTCATATCCATTACATACAACATCATATTGATATGCCAAAATATCTAAAGGCTCTTCATTTTCTAATGCTGCTTTTCCACCTTGTGGCATTGAGAATGGATTATGATTAAAATCTATTGTTCCTTCATCAGATAACTCATACATAGGGAAATCTGTTATAAAGCAAAATCTATATACATTTTTCTCTATTAAGTCTAACCTTTTACCAAGTTCTATTCTAATCTGTCCAGCTATTTTTTGTGCTATTTTTAATTCATCTGCAATAAAGAAAATCGCATCATTTACTTTTACATTATATTCTTTTTCTAAGCTTTTTTGCATATCGTCTGTTATAAATTTAGCAATTCCACCTGTGTAGCCATTTTCTTTATCTACTTTTACCCAAGCCAAGCCATTTGCCCCTACTTCCTCTTTTGCAAATTCTGTCATACTATCAAAGAATTTTCTTCCTTGCTCTGCTCCATTTGGTACAACAATTATTTTTATAGTTTTACCTTTAAAAGCATTGAACTCTGTATTTGTAAATAATTTAGTTGCGTCCTGAATTATTAAAGGATTACGCAAATCTGGTTTATCTATTCCATATGTTTCCATAGCTTCTCTGTATGGAATACGTCTAAAAGGTGTTTCATCTATTTTCCAATTTGTATGTTCTTTAAATACAGTAGTAAATATATCTTCTAAAACCTCAAATACATCTTCTTGCTCTGCAAAACACATTTCAAAGTCTAATTGATAGAACTCACCAGGTGCTCTATCAGCTCTTGGGTCTTCATCTCTAAAACATGGTGCTATTTGATAATATTTGTCAAAACCTGATACCATTAAGAGTTGCTTAAATTGTTGTGGTGATTGGGGAAGTGCATAAAATTCGCCTGCATGTAATCTGCTTGTCACTAGGTAAGCTCTTGCACATTCTGGGGAAGAATTTGTTAAAGTTGGAGTTTGTACTTCTGTAAAACCTAACTCGTCCATTTTTCTTCTTAAAGTTTTCATTACAGCTGAACGAAGCAAAATGTTTTTGTGTAATTTATCATTTCTTAAATCTAAAAATCTATATTCTAAACGCAAATCTTCTCTTGCTTCACCAACTTTTTCTGAATTAATTTCAAAAGGTAAAACATTTTTACATTTACCAAGAACCTTTATTTCTTCTGCTTTTATTTCAATTTCTCCTGTTGGTATTTTAGTGTTTTTATTACTTCTTTCTAATACTTTTCCTTTAACACTAATTACACATTCTGTAACAAGCTTATCTGATACAGTTTGCATTTCTGAATTATCACCAACTACAATTTGGGTAATTCCATATTGATCGCGTAAATCTATAAATTTCATTGAACCTAAATTTCTAATCTTTTGAACCCATCCAGCTATTGTAACTATTTCTCCTACATTTTTTATATTTAGTTCTCCACAATTATGATTTCTATACATGCTATCATTCCTTTTCTTTTTACTATTATGCAACTTTTATTATTTTTTAATAAATGACGTTGCTATCAAAATATTTTTCTTATGACTAATACACATTATTATAACATCATTAGCAAAATTTCACCACTATTTTTAACTATTTTTTTGTTTTTTATGGTTTTTGAGCAAAAAATTGGACAAAAGCATTTTTACTCTTGCCCAATTTCTATTAATCTCTTACATATTCATTCATAGGTTTTACTAAGTATTTTAGCTCATCTAGCTTATCTGTTGAAACATAGCCCGGTTTTCCATTTATTACATCTGGTATTCTATTTACAATAGTAGCACATGTAAGTTCCACAGTAGCTGGTCTTGATACAACTATTGTTGTATTTGGCTCTCCTTCAATTGTCCATTCGTTTTTGTCATAATCTTCTTTTGAGTACACCTTTCCAATACACTGCGACTTTATCGTAATGCCTTCCATTGTTTCAGTAGTAACTACTGCACTCATTCCAGTTGCTGTTCCTGCTTTAACTGTCATTCCCAATGTTGATGACTCTATATCTTCTTTATAGGTTTGTGGTACACATTCTTGTATTTGACTTATCGGTCTTAATCCCAATTTTGAACATAGCCATCCATTTACATTCCACATATATGATGGTGCATATTCTCCTGAATTAATTACTTCTCTTCTTACCTCATCAGTTACCCTATCAACAGATGCAATTTTTTCATCAAATTCTTCTAGTGTTAAACCTGCTCCATGTGCTTCTGCTAAAGCAATACCATAATCTTCTACATTGTATGATGAACTTCCTATTATTTTTTTAATTTTATGAGTAGAACCTGCTATCGCATTTATTAATTCTCCCCAATAAATATCTTGATATCCACTACCTGTGATTGTACATCCATTTTCTTTAGCTAGTCTATCTATTTCATTTGTGACTGTTGGGTTTGAATTAAATGGAAAAAATGCTTCTTCACAAGTAGATATTGCATTAATCCCTAATCTCGCACATAGCATAAATGCATCTTTTATATCTTTTAATAAACTCATTGTTGTAACTATAACTATATCTGGTCTTAATTCTTGTAATAGCTTTTCTGCATCTTTCGCATCAGTTACTGTTACACCTTTCTTTTCTCCTCCCATAATGTCTCCAATGTCTTTTCCAATAATGTTTGGATTTACATCAATGGCGCCTACTATTTCTCCACCTTTCTCAAAAACATAACGCATAGTATAAACAGACATTTTCCCTGTACCATATTGCACAACTCTTACTTTTCTATCCATAAAAAGCACTCTCCTTTTTTATTTTAATTTTACAAAAAAATTATATCTCAACTTTTTAAAATTTATACATTTTTTTATTAGTTTCTTTCTAATATTATAGTAACTGGTCCATCATTTAAAAGACTTACTTTCATGTCTGCACCAAATATTCCTTTTTGAACTTCTATTCCGTTTTCCTTGCACTCATCGCAAAAATATTCATATAACTCATTTGCAAGGTCTGGTTTTGCTGCATTTACAAAGGACGGTCTATTTCCACCTGAGCAGTCTGCATAAAGTGTAAATTGAGAAACTATAAGTAGTTTTCCTCCTACATCTTTTAGACTTAAATTCATTTTCTCATTTTCATCTTCAAACACACGCAAATTGCAAAGTTTTTTTACTAAATAGTCTGCTATTTCTTTTGTATCTGTATGAGTGACACCTAGTAATACCAGAAAACCTTTTTCTATTTCTCCTACTGTGGTTCCTTCTACATCAACTTTTGCATTTTTTACTCTTTGAATTACTAATTTCATACTTTTATTTTACCTCCAATGTTTTTACACAATTTATATTAGCATATAAATATGAGTTCATGCAATCTTTTTTTCTTATCTCCTTTCTTTTAAATACTACTATATAATAAAATAAAAGAGGCAACTTTAAATTGCCCCTAACTTTTTTAATTCCCACTTTGGCTTGGGTACTCCATCTTTTTTAATTCCCACTTTGGCTTGGGTACTCCATCTTTTTTGATAAATTGCTTTATCCTTAATAGTATATTCATTATATAATCTTTTATTACTTATGTCAACAATTTTGCCAAATTTTTTTAGCTTTTTATTTTTCTTCTTATATATTCGTAAATTATAATTCCTGCTGCCACAGAAGCATTTAAGCTTTCTGTTTTTCCTAACATTGGTATTTTTATTTTTTCATTTGCAATACTTTGTACTTCAGCTGATACTCCATTTGCTTCATTTCCTATAACAATTATCTTTTTGTTATATTCTACATCATATATGCTATTTTTCGTATCAAGTGAAGTAACCATTACTTTAAACCCTTGTTTTTGTGCTTCTTGTAATTCCTGCCTTAAATTTTCTGTCTCTATAATATTTACTCTAAAAATTGCTCCCATTGTAGAGCGAACTACTTTTGGGTTATATGGGTCAGCACTATCTTTAGAAAGTATTATTTGTTTTAAATTTGCACTATCTACTGTTCTTAAAATTGTTCCCAAATTACCCGGATCTTGCACTCCATCTAAAGCAATTATTATGTCTTGAGAATAGTCAACTTGGTTTTGCCTTACATTGTCAACTAAATTGTCTGAAGTTTCTAACATGCTTTGTTTATTTAATTCATTTAAATCTTTATTGCCCTTTTTCTCCACAACAGCAATAATTCCTTGTGGAGTTTTTACGTCTGTTATGTTGTCTATAATATTTCTTGTTACATAAATCACATCATGTTTAGCTATTTCAAATAATGTATCTTTATCTAATTCTTCATTATCTGCAAAATCTTCACACATAATAATTTGCTTTATATTAACTTTTTCTGCAATAGCTTCTTTTACAAGTTTTATTCCTTCTATTAAATAAGAATTTTCTAAATCTCTATACTTTTTTTCTTTTAATTTTCTAACCTTTTTTACTATTTCATTATCTTTACTCGAAATTATTTGCATTACTCCTCCTCTTAGACAGAAAGACTATTAGTTCCATCTATGTCCGTTTTTTTCAGAAAATATATAAATTTTATTTACATTTTTATATTTTGTGTTATAATATATTTATCAAGATGAGATACCACATTGAAATTGTGGTTGGTATCTGGAGTGTAAAAAACTCACACCTCAATGTACCATTTTTAGAGGTGTGAGTTAATTATTTAGCCATTAACATTATAAAAATAATTAAGGCAATAACTGTAATTAATAAAAATATTGTTGAAAAAATAAATATATGTAAAAAAAACAATAATATTTCTATCATTACGCATCACCTCCTCTTCTTTTGATTTGGTGATACTAACCACATTCCTCTATTTTATCTCATCTATAATATATAGTATAAATAGTTTCTTAGTTAAAGTCAATATTTTTATGAACTTTTGTTCGATAAATAGTTCGACGTTTTTCGACACTTATATTATAATAGAATTGTCCCCTTTTTTCAGGAATTCCTTTATTTGTTCTATTAATTGTTCATCGCTTATTTTTCCTATTTTTAATGTAACATATGGTTCTATGCTTGCTGAAAATTTTATATCATTTCCATATTTTTTAATTAATATATCCACAATTTCTGGATTATATTTATTCTTGTCATAATAGAATACAATATTTTGTGTAGCAGTTGCCATATTTTTCTTTTCTGATATTTTTATTACTCCTGCTTTTTGGCATAACCCTTTTATTCTTGCTATTTCTATTAGATTTTCTAATTCTTTTGGCATTATACCATACCTATCTATAATTTCGTCAATTACATTTTGTATATCTTCTTCTGTTCTGCATAATGCTATGTTTTGATATACTTCAATTTTTTGACTGCTATCTTCAATATAGCTATCTGGTATATAGCTTGATACATTAATGTCTATTTGAATTTCCTGCTCTTCTTCTATTTCTATACCTTGCATTTCCTTTACTACTTGGTCTAATAAATTGCAATAAGTATCATATCCTACTTGTTCCATATGCCCATGTTGAATTTCACCAAGCAAACTTCCAGCTCCTCTTATTTCTAGGTCCCTCATCGCTATTTTAAACCCTGAGCCAAATTCAGTAAATTCTCTTATTGCTTTAAGTCTTTTGTCTGCTACTTCTGATAAAAGCTTATCTCGTTTATATGTTATATATGCATATGCCTGCCTATCACTTCTGCCAACTCTTCCACGTATTTGGTAAAGTTGTGCTAGACCTAACCTATCTGCATTTTCTACTATTATTGTGTTTGCATTTGGTATATCTATTCCAGATTCTAAAATAGTTGTACATACTAGCACATTTATTTCTCCTGCTATAAATCTTTCCATTATGTCTTCTATTTCTCTACCTGTCATTTTACCATGTGCAAATTCCACTTTCGCTTCTGGTACCAGTTCTGCAATTTCCATTGTCTTTTTTTCTATATTTTCCACATTATTGTATAAATAAAATATCTGTCCGCTTCTCTCTAACTCTTTCGTAATCGCCTCTTTTATCACTTCTGCATCATATTCTAACACATATGTTTGAACTGGTCTTCTATTTTGTGGTGGTTCATATATAACAGACATATCACGTATTCCAAGTATTGACATATGGAGAGTTCTAGGAATTGGCGTAGCTGTCATTGTGAGTACATCTACACTAGTTTTTAGTTTTTTTATTTTTTCCTTATCTTTTACTCCAAATCTATGCTCTTCATCTATAATGAGTAGTCCTAAGTCTTTAAACTCAACATCTTGGCTAAGTATTCTATGTGTACCTATTACTACATCTATTTCACCTAATTTTAATTTTCTCACAATTTGCTCTTGTTCTTTTTTAGTTCTAAATCTATTTAATAATTCTACAGTAATTGCATAATTTTCCATTCTTTTCTTAAATGTATCATATTGTTGATTTGCAAGAACAGTTGTAGGAACTAAATATGCGACTTGCTTATGATCTAATACAGCTTTAAAAGCAGATCTTATTGCTACTTCTGTTTTACCATATCCAACATCACCACAAAGTAATCTATCCATTGGTCTAGAAAGTTCCATGTCTTTTTTTACTTCTTCTATACATCTTAGTTGGTCATCTGTTTCTTGATAAGGAAATTCCCCTTCAAATTGTCTTTGCCAATCACTATCTTTAGAAAAGGCAAAGCCTTTCATTTTCTGTCTTTTTGCATATAATTCTATTAAATCTTTTGCAACTTCTCTTAAATTCTTTTTTACTCTTGTTTTTGTATTAGCCCATTCCTTGCTTCCAAGCCTATTTAATTTAGGTTCAGTATCTCCTCCACCAATATACTTTCTAACATTATCTAAATTATTGGTTGGCACATAAAGCATATCATCATTTTTATATTTTATTTTAATATAATCTTTCGTAATACCATCAGTCTCAATTGTGCTAACTCCAATAAATTGCCCAATTCCTTGTGTTCTATGCACAACATAGTCACCTTGCTTCAAATCTGCAAAAACAACTTTTTCCCCTTGTCTAAAAGTGCTACTAGTTCTTTTCTTTTTTGTTTCTCCTTCTAGTGCTTCTGCCATGCTAATTACAACCAAATTCAAATCATAGCATTCAAACCCAGACGAAAGCCCCCCAATTCCAATTTGGGGACAGGCGTATTTCTCCACTTTTTTCCAATTTGGGGACACACGTACTCTATCAGCTTTTTTTCTCAACTCATCATTAATGTCATTTACAATAGAGACATCATTTGTTTCAAATATTTTTTTTACTTTTTCTATATTATCTTTGTTCCCTGCAAGTATTACGATTTGCTTATTTTCAGACATCCATTTTTTTATATCGCTTATTAATATTTCCGTTTCTGCTTTATGAAAATTAATTTGCCTATAATCAAACTCAAATTTGTTAACAGCTCTACTATTATTTCCTTCTAGATAAATCGATTGTCTTACTTCAAATATATCATTCCAATCATCTTTATTAAAATTACTGATATTTTCAATTGCCTCTGGAACAAATCTTTCTTTGTCTATTAATGATTTTATTAAATTATTATTTTCATTTATAATGTTTTCAATTCTTTGATTACTTTTTAAATTCTCATCAACAAATAATAAACAGTTGCTTGACAAATAATCTAAAAAATTTGATTTTTTAGAATAAAATTCATTTATATACTTGTCAATTTTGCTGATATATTCTCCGTTTTGAATCGACTCTACATCAGCATCTATTATTTGGGATAAATTTTTATTATTTATTTCTTTTTTAGTTTGTATTATTTCATCATAAATATCTTCTGTCGATTTATTTTTACTTTTATCTAAACTAATCTCATTGGTATTTTTAACAAGATATTTATTTTTTATTTTGCCACATATGATATTCGCTATTTCAGAATAGTTTGGCAGATTTTCCTCATTCCCATTATATTCTAGCAAATATTCATGTGCTGGAAATATTGTCACTTTGTCTGTCATTTCAGTAGTTCTTTGTGAGCTTATACTAAAATATCGTATTGAATCTACTTCATCTCCCCAAAATTCTATTCTCACTCCATGTTTTTCAGAAAGTCCAATATCTACAATTCCACCTCTTATGCTGAATTGTCCTCTATTTTCAACCATGTCACTTCTTTCATAGCCCATAAGTAAAAGAATTTGTTTTAAATTGTTTAAGTCTTTCTTTCCCCTAAATCTGCTACATTCAAACAAGCTTCCCACACTAAACTTTAATATATTTTTGTACAATACTTCTTTTGGAATCATTGTCTGCATAATAGTCTCAATTGTAGTCACCACAATAGAAACCTCTTTATTTACTATTTTATTTAATACATCTATTCTAGCATATGGTAAATCTTTGCTTTCCGAAACATAATCATATGACGCAATTTCTTTTTTACTAAAATATTCTACTTTTTCTTCAAAATACTTCAAATTTTTTACCAATTGTTTTGCTTGTAATTCATTATATGTCACAATACAAATTGGTCTTTTTATTGTTTTAGAGACAGCTGAAACAATATGCGATTTTCCCACGAATTCTAACCCCGATATGTATATCGGGGTTTTTTTCATCTCAATTTCATTTACTAATTGTTTAAACTTATCATTTGCTTGTAGCTTTTCTATAAGTAAGTTTTTCATTATATATCCTCTTACTATTTTGTAATTGAGATTATTTTATATTTTACAGCACCTGCTGGTGCTTGAGCTTCTACTATTTGACCTTTTTTAGCTCCCATTAGAGCTGATCCTATTGGAGATTCATTTGAAATTTTATTTTGAGTCAAATCCACCTCTGTCGAGCCAACTATAGTATATGATTCTTCTTCATTAAATTCCATATCTAAAACTTTAACAGTATTACCTACTTGTACTGTTTTTGTATTTATTTCGGACTCATCTATGATTTTTGCATATCTAAGCTTATTTTCAAGTTCAGCAATCTTTGTCTCATTTGCTGCTTGAGCACTTTTTGCCTCATCATATTCTGAGTTTTCTGACAAATCTCCAAATCCTAATGCTACCTTAATTCTTTCTGCTATTTCAGCTCTTTTTTCTGTTGTTAAATATTCTAATTCTTTTTCTAAGTTGTCATATCCTTCTTGAGTTAATAAAACCTCTTTTTCATTCTCCATTTTGTCTCCCTCCTTCTGTTAGAAAATAGTTACTTATTTTATATAAGCAATATGTCATATATTAAACTAATTTTCGCATTTTGTCAAGATTTAGTTTATGAATTTTCAGCAATTCTTGGTCTGATATCTTGCCATTATTCCCTGTTATTTCAAATATTCTTACCTCATCCTTCTTAATTCTCTCGTATACGTCCTCCATTTTTCTTTTTTGCATCTCATTCTTCAGTAAAGTAGATTCATACAATTTTATATTATCAAACTTTCCACCAATCTCTTCAAATTTTTCTATAAATTCATCTGGAATATCTAATTTAAAATAATTAATATTTATTCCATCAAAACTCGGACTATCATATCTCACATTATCTTTTATATTCACTATAATTGCTTCCCTATTAATTTTATATTTTTCTAGTTCGTCTTTGCTTAAATTGACATTTAATATATATTTTGCTCTTTTTAAAGCCTTCTTCTTGTTATTTGAAACTGCTATTAATATATTATCATTTTCTAATAAATTTTCTTGTACCTTTTTTAGCCTTTCAATGTCATTTGTAACAATATTGGTCATTCTAAAATTTTCTATAAAAACTTTCAGAAAATTTAAGTCCAAACTAGAATCTTTTTTAAATATTATATATATTTCTTCTTGTTTTATATTTGCTTGTTGTTTGTCTAATATATATTTGAATATATCAAATTCCAAATATTCCATCAATTTTCTCCCATTTATAATTTTAATATTGCTTTCTAACATTTCACATATTTTATCCTTGAACTTCCCCTCTAAGTCTGCCGAAAACACTATTGCTTCTATGTTTAATTTTTGTATATATCTAAGCAATTTTTTCTTTACCTTCATTTTTTCATCATCATATATTGTTATCACATAATTATTGTCAAAACTTCTTATTTCTATACATTTAAAAAAATTTATTTTATTTTCTTTTTTAATATACCCTATTATCATAATTCCCTCCAAAAAGAATATAGATTTAAGCGAAAAAAATATAATTTAAAACATCTTGTCTTAAATTATATTTTCTTACTTCTTATTTTATTACTTTTTTCCATAAAACAGCTTAAACAACTCTTAGTCCAGCTTCACTTATTATATATCAAATTTCGGATAGGCTTTAACCCTATCCGAAATCTTACTCTACTCCTAAGCTTTCTGAAACTATACTCCAAACTCCATCTGACTCTCTATCTTTTACCCAAAAAGCTGCACCTGCCAAATTATATTCTTCTATTAATGATAATTTGGCTGTTATAGATTCTTCATCTTCTACCCAAATTTTATATGTAATACCATTTTGAGTATATTCCACATAATATTGTTTTAAATCATCATCCCATGTTTTTGATGCCCCTGATGGAATAAATGAATCTATATTTTTCATACTTATCGTATCATTACTTATTATCTCACCAGAACTATTTTCTTCCCATACTCTAGTATAAAATGGAATTCCAAGAATTATTTTTTCTGCTTCCACACCTTCTTGTCCTAAGAATTTTTGTATATTTGCTTCAACCCAGTTATATCCTGCTGTTGTTCCTTCTACTGGAGAAGATATACCATTTTGATCATATGCCATAAATACTATATAGTCTGCAACTTGTCCTATTGTATATCTGTCATAACATAATGACCATTCAGAACTTCCATCTGGTGCTGTAACATCTACTGATAACACTGCACCTATTTCATTTAATCTAGGCTTTAGCTCTATTATAAATCTTGAGAATAAATCTTTATCTTCTTCATACATATACTCAAAATCTATATTAATTCCATCTAAATCATATTTTACAATTAAACTAACTATGTTTTCAATTAAGCCCTGTCTTAATTCATAGTCTCTCATTATTTCCGAAGTTGTATTAATATATGAATTATTTGACAAGCTTGGCCAAACCTTATATCCATTATCGTGTGCCCATTCTATATATGCTATTCCATCACTTCCTACATTTTCATTAATTGCACCTCTACCTTCATCTACCAGTGTAAAAAATGTTGGGCTTACTACATTGATTCCTTCTAGGTCTTCTCCGTTTCTATCTGGCGCAGTATAATATTCAGAAAAATAGTCCCATACCATGCTTATTTTTCCCTCTATTTGACTTGTCTCCTCTATGGTCTCTCTATACACATATTCATTTACCAATGTATTTGATTTTACATATCCTAATTTACCTGTATCTGTTCTAACAGCTGTCCAACCATCTATTTCTAAGTTTTGACTATTATCATCTTGTACAAGTGTTACAGTCTCATTTGCTTCTATTGTATCTACTGTTCTTGAAAATATTGTTGGATATGCTTTTACATTATTGTCCTTTGTACTATCTGCTACTGCATATTTTCTATTTTTTGAATCTACTGTAATTGTATTAGTAGACTCAATATAGCTTATTTCTACATTATATATATCTTTAAGGCTAGAAAACGGAATATAGTAAGTATCATTTTGCTCTATTACTGTACCTGATATATTTACAGTTGCTCCATTGTTGGTCATTTGGTTTTCTCCAACAACAATACTTGCTACTTTATTTTCAGAAGTTGTAGTAATTAAATCATATTGGTCATCATAGTATATATATGGATCGAAAAAATTTTCTATATCTTCCATAGAAATATATATAACTCCATTATCAACAATCACTTCTTTTTTTAAGCTTTCAGTAACATTATTATTATTAATAACTAAATTTGCTGTATCTGTTATTTCATTATTTACATAGTTTGGTGCTACTTTTAATATGAAAAATATTACTCCTAAAAAAATTGCAACAACAATTAGCTTGCTAATTATTCTACTTTTTACTTCTTTTGCTCTTTTTGCACTTCTAGACATTTTTTATCTCCTATTTTATCTTTTTGTTTTTTTTATAAATACATTAACTAAAAATATATAATTAATGCTCCTATTATTGCTATAATATACCCTAAAATCTTTAGTCCCCATGTAGCTTGATTTTGATCTCCAAATCCAAATAATTTTTTAGTAATTATTCTTGCATCATATACCATAACTACACCAACTAAAGCCATGATTAAAGCAATTAAATTAACAATTGTTTCCATTTTTCTCATCCTTTATTTTACTAGAATATATAAAGATTTGCATTCTAGTTTTATTATGTTCTATTTAAAAAATTCCACTGTGAATTTGCATTCAAAAGTCTCTTTTGGTTTTAAAAATATCATATCTTGTTTTTGTACAAATACTCCTGAACTTTTAATTGTATCTGCAGTTGAATACCATGGCTCTATACAAATAAATGGAGCATTTGGTTTTGACCAAACAGCCAAATAAGGAAATCCTGTAAAATCAAGTGTCAATAATGTTTTTCCGCTTGCTTTGTTTTTTAGACTAATTTTATGCGATGTAATTCCTTTCATTATTAGTGCATCATTATTAAATGTATCTGGCTTTATAGCAATTCTTCTTTTATCTAGCATTGTATTTCTAGCATACTCTGTACCTACTAATCCATCTACTAAATATAGAAAATGGATTTTATCCTCATCTTCTTCAAATTCCAAATAATAATTTCCCTTTTGTAATTCTTGCAAATCTATTTTAAAAGCTGGGTGTCCTCCTATTCCAAACGGAAGAGTAATATCACCTGTATTTATAACTTTATAAATAGTAGTTAATTTATTCACATCTAATCTATATGTATTATATAATTCAAAATCGTATGGGTATTTGTTTCTTGTTATGTTATTACTTTTTAATACATACGAATGAAAATTATCAAGTTTTGTTATTGGTTCAAACTCAAAATCTCTTGCAAATCCATGTTGTGGCATTTCATATATTCTACTATTTATAATTGTTTGATTTTTCTTTAGCTTACCTACTACTGGAAAAAGAACAGGCCAATGTCTTTTCCAATACACTTTACCATTTTCGTCTACACAATCTTGCCCTTGGTGGATTCTTTCTTCGCCATCTAGCTTGAAGCTTACTAATTCTCCACCCACCTTTGAGGTTAGCATCTTAGCATACATGTATTTTCTCTCCTATTCTACAAAAATCTACAAATTTCATATATATAATATTGTTTTTTTATGTAAATGTCAATAGGTTTGGGGAATTTTCAGATACTAATTCTGTCTTTAAATTTTTCTTCTACTAGCTTACGTAATTTTTTATTTTCCTCTCTTTCAAGTTTTGGGTCTAGCTCTTCGATTTTTGCTGTTAATACTTGTACTTCTTTTAGTATAGCAACATCTTCAAATAAATTTGCTATTTTGAATTCTGGAAGGCCATGTTGTCTTGTTCCAAAGAATTCTCCAGAGCCTCTTAATTCTAAATCTTTTTCTGCTACAATAAAGCCATTATCTGTACTTTTCATTATTTTCATTCTTTCTTTTGTTGTTTTAGAATTGCCTTCATATATTAAAATACAATAAGACTGATATTCTCCTCTTCCTACTCTTCCTCTTAATTGATGGAGCTGAGCCAAACCAAAATGTTCTGCATTTTGCACTACCATAATATTTGCATTTGGCACATTCACTCCAACTTCTATTACAGTAGTAGATACGAGAATTTGCATTTCTCCATCTTTAAATTTTTGCATTATTTCATCTTTTTCTTTTTGTTTCATTTTTCCATGCAAACAAGCTACTTTAAATTCTGGGAAGACAGCGTTCTGATATTTTTCTGCAAGTTCTGTTGCAGAAATGAAATTGTCAAATTCTTCACTTTCTTCTACTAGTGGACATACCACATATGCTTGCCTTCCTTTTGATACATTTGCTCTAATAAACTCTTCTATTCTTCTTTCATAGTTCTTAGTTACAGGATATGTTTCTATTTTCTTTCTATTTGGTGGTAATTCATCTATAATTGATATATCCAAATCTCCATATAAAATTAATGCTAAGGTTCTTGGAATTGGGGTTGCTGTCATAACCAATACATCTGGGTTTATTCCTTTTGCTACTATATTTGCTCTTTGCCTTACTCCAAAACGATGTTGTTCATCAGTTACAACCAATCCCAAATTTTTAAACTCTACATCTTCTACAAGCAAAGCATGTGTTCCTATTAATACATCTATTTCTCCGTTTTTTTAATTGTTCTAATACTTCATTTCTTTTTTTGGCCCTCATTCCTCCTAATAATATTTCACACTTAACACCAAATGGTTCTAATATTTTTGTAAATTCTTCCATATGCTGTTCAGCTAAAATCGCAGTTGGAGCCATTATTGCAGACTGATATCCACATTTTGCAGCTTTATATGCAGCTATAATAGATACAATTGTTTTACCAGAGCCAACATCCCCTTGAAGTAATCTATTCATTGGTTTGTTATTTTCCATATCATTATCGATTTCCTCTAGCACTTTAAGTTGTGCCTTAGTTAATCTAAATGGAAGTGAATTTATAACATCTGACATTTTAACATCTTTACTAAATTCTATTCCGTCTGTTTCTTTGTCATATCTTGATTTCAGACTAGAAAGAGCAAGTTGGACAGTCAGTAATTCTTCAAAAACAAATCTTGTTCTTGCTTTGCTGTACTCTTCAAAATTAGAAGGAAAATGAATTTGGTTTATTGCAGTATTAATTTCATCTAAATTATATGTTTTTAATATATACTCTGGTAGTGTTTCTTCAAGTTTTCCTAGTGTAAGCTTTAAGCCATTTTCAATAATACTTCTTATCTTGTTTTGTGATAACTTGTATGTAAGTGGATAAATAGGTATAATTTTTCCTGTGTTTTTGTTAAGTCCATCTTTGTCAAAAACAGGTCTTGTCATTTCTATTCTTCCATACCTGACACTTACCTTTCCATAAAACTGATACCTCTCTCCTACTTTAAATTTGTTTTTCAAGTATGTTTGATTAAACCATGTAAGCACGCAATCTCCTGTATCATCTCTAACTAACATTTTTAGCATAATTTTGTTTTTAGCAAATCTGGTCTCACTCATCTTACTTGCACAAATGACATCAATTAGAGCCTCTTCTCCATCTACTAGTTCATATATTTTTTTTGGTTTCCCTCTATCTTCATAACTTCTTGGAAAATATGTTATTAAATCTTCTAATGTGTTTATTCCAAGTTTTTGTAAGAGTACCACATTATTTGGTCCAACTCCTCTTACATATTGAACATCTTGTTTTAAATCTACCATAGTATCTCCTTCTACAATTTTTGTTCTGCTGGTATTTTATCAAAAAACTAATATAAAGACAAGTGTAAATTGGGGACAGGCGTATTTCTACACTTTTTTCCAATTTAACGCCTGTCCCTAATTTGGAAAAAAGTATAAAATTGGGACAGGCGTTATCTAGTTATAATTAATATATCTTTACTGTCCTTGTCAGAGCTCATGGTTCTATATAAAGTGCTACTCGTGACCCGTAGGTAGATGCTACTATCAGAAGGATCGTAGATGCTACGATCGCTGACCGGAAGGACAGAACCGCTAACGAGGTAGCCACCCCCACGATAGACCCTGCTGAAGGTGGTACAGGCCTCTATTGTCCACTCCAACACATTTCCTGCTAGGTCATATATATTATTTGCTTTCCAAGCTTCACTAGATCCTGTTGCTTGTACTGAACTACTACTATAATTTCCCCAATCGCTTGAATTTACTATTTCGGCATATGATTTACCATTTGCTTTATTTGCTGCATTTGTCTCTGTTAGCCATATTAACGTTCTATCCCACAAACATCCCCATAACATTGTTGTTACTACACTACCACCTTCTTCTGCTACTAGCTTACTATTTTGATACATATAATACCAATTTACATTTGATATTTCACTTTCTCCTTGTACCACTACTGGCTCAGCATCATCATTTTCTTGTAGCTTCCCTGTCTCATATCTTCCTATATAAAATCCTCCATATGTTTCTATGCTCTCTATCATTTCATTAAATTCTTCTTGTAATTGTGTTAGAAATTCACTACTACTGTTTAAGCCTAATATAGTTGAATAATTTCCATAACTTCCATCATAGCTCGATCCAGTCTCACTACTATTTCCTGTTACAATAGCTGGCTCTCTATAACTTGTTATTCCTTGCCCATAACTTGACATTTCAGTTGCTCCATCTGAAGAAAAATCATATAACTTTCCTTGATAATTTGTTCTTCCGTTACTATCTGTTCTATCACCATTTGCTTCCCATGCTATATCATCTATATCATCTACTGGTACCCATACAAATTGATTTCTTTCTGTTTTTGCTATTTCTACATTATCATCATCTACGGTTTCTGTTCCTTCATATATAACAAATCCAGTGCTTACACTTTTCTCTCCTGTTGCTTCTGATGCTATATATCCTTCTGGAATAGGTACTGTTACTCCATCTTCTGATTCAACTGGTGTAACCTTGCTTGTATCCCATTCTTTTGTCACTCCACTATCATTTTCTAGCATATCTTCTTCAGATGTTACACTATTTATGGTTAAGTTTTGTTCCAATTCTGCTTTTTTTATAAATCCATTATCTCCAAATGCTATATTTATTGCAACTGATAATGATATTATAATAATAATAATTATTATTACTTTTTTTAGTTCTAACCCATTTCTTTCTAAAATCTCTTTCACCTTTTATTGTTCCCCTTTCTTATTTTTATCTTTCTTTTATACTAATGTAAATCGATTATATATTAACTATATATTAATTTCAACGCTCTAGCTGAAATTAACATATCTTTACTTCCATTGTAATATTCTTAATATTTTTACATAATTTTGCATAATTCTATTTCTTTTTTTATAGAATTATAGTATAATATATGTTGTTAGAGTCCTTACTCTATAATTTATTTGGACAAAACTTGTCAGAAAAGCGAGGTTATTATGTGGGTGTTTTGGTTAATAGCCGCTGGAGTATTTTTTATAATTGAAATGATAACTGTAGGATTTTTAATTTTTTGGTTAGGAATAGGTGCACTTTTAGCAATGATTACAAGCTTTATAACAGACAGCATATTAATACAGTTAATAGTTTTTGTTATTACTTCAACTTTACTTATATTATTTACCAGACCTCTTATAAATAAATTTATAAAAATGCCAAAAGACACAAAAACAAATTCATATTCTATAATAGGGAAAAAAGGCATTGTAGTTAAAAGTATAAGTAATATTGAAGGCACTGGACAAGTAAAGGTAGATGGAGAAATTTGGTCTGCTAAATCTTATGTAGATGAGGATATTCCTGAAAATACAGAAATTGAGATTGTAGAAATAGACGGCGTTAAAGCAGTAGTAAAAAAAATTAACAAAAATTCTAAAGTTTCAATTTAATTTATCAAAATTTAAAACAAGTTTAGATATTAATTTTATATAAATATATTAAAATATTAGGAGGATATTTTATGGGAACATGGATATTTTTAATTGTACTATTAGTTATAATACTAGTTATTGCATTTAAAACAATTAAAATCGTAAAACAGTCTGAAGTTTACATTATTGAAAGATTAGGTAAATTTTACAAAATAGCTGATGCCGGTCTTACAATAATAGTTCCATTTTTTGATCATGTTCGAAGCATTGTAAGCTTAAAACAACAAACAATGGATATACCACCACAAGGAGTTATTACAAAAGATAATGTTACAATTACAATAGATACAGTTGTATTCTATAAAGTAACTGATCCTGCAAAAGCAGTATATGAAATCCAAAATTTAAAGAAAGGTATTGAATACTTAGCAATCACTACAATTCGTGATATTGTTGGTAAGATGGATTTGGATTCAACATTTAGTTCACGTGATGATATTAACGATAAATTAAGAGTATTACTTGATGAAGCCACAGACCAATGGGGTTGTAAAATAGATAGGGTTGAAATTAAAGATATAACTCCTCCACCAGATATACGTGATGCAATGGAGAAACAGATGAATGCTGAAAGAAATAAAAGAGCTTTAATACTTCAAGCTGAAGGTGAAAGACAATCTGCAATAACTCTTGCTGAAGGTAAAAAAGAAGCTGCTATATTAGAAGCAGAAGCTGATAGAGAAGCTAGAATAAGACGTGCAGCCGGTGAGGCAGAAGCTATAAAGAAAGTAGCAGAAGCTAAGGCTGAAGAAGTACATATGGTTTATGATGCAATGATGAAAGCAAAACCAGATGAAAGATTAGTACAATTAAAATCTCTAGAAGCACTAAAAGAAGTAGCAAATGGAGAAGCAAATAAAGTATTTATTCCATTTGAAGCAACTTCGGCACTATCTAGCTTAGGTACAGCAGCAGAAATGTTTAAAAATGATAAAAGAAAACCAAGAAGAAATCAAATAGTCGATGCTGGAGAAAACAGTAACATTGATAATGGAAATACTGTAACAATAGAAGAATAAGAAATATTAAAAAAATAAAGGAGTTATAAAAAATCCTTTATTTTTTTAATTGACCTATCCCCTTCTTCCTAAATTTTGAACTATGGAATCATCGTCTTGTTCTAAATATTTGGTTCCAAGCATTTTATCTGGTAAGTATTGTTGCTCTACCCAGTGTTTAGGATAATCATGTGGGTATTTATATCCTTCGTGATATCCAAATTCTTTCATTCCTTCTGCTGGTGCATTTCTTATATGCATTGGTATTTCTCCCGTATCCTTGTTTCGTACATCATCTAATGCTTTATCTATTGCTAAATATGATGCATTTGATTTTTTGGCTAAAGCCACATATATAGCCGCTTCAGATAAAATAATTCTTGCTTCTGGCATTCCCACCATGTTCGCAGCCTGCATTGCGGATGTTGCTACAACCAATGCGTTTGGATCTGCCAAGCCTACATCTTCTGATGCACATATCACTATTCTTCTTGCTATAAACATAGGATCTTCCCCTCCGTCTATTGCTCTCGCTAAATAGAACACAGTAGCATCAGGGTCACTTCCCCTCATGGATTTTATAAATGCACTAATATTATCATAATGACTATCTCCATTTTTATCAAATACTGCTTTTCTTCTTTGTACACATTCTGCTGCAATTTCGTCTGTGATATGTATATATCCATCCTTATCTATATTTGTTGTAAGCACTGCTACTTCCAATCCGTTTAATGCTGTTCGTACATCTCCATTTGAAACTTCAGCTATTTTTCTTAATGTTTCATCTGTTATTTTTATATAATAACTTGCAAGCCCTTCCTTTGCAATAAGAGACCTTTTTAATACTTTATATATATCATCTGTTGTAAGAGGATTTAGTTTACAAACCATTGACCTTGAAATCAAAGCCTTATTTACTTCAAAATATGGATTTTCTGTCGTGGCTCCTATTAATATTACTGTTCCATTTTCTACATATGGCAATAGTGCATCTTGTTGCAATTTATTAAAACGATGTATCTCATCAATAAATAAAATGCACTTCCCACTTGGATTTAAAAGCAGATTCTGTGCTTCTTCAATTGCATTTTTTATATCAGATATTCCTGATGTTACAGCATTTATTCTTGTAAATTTGTATTTTGTTGTATTACTAATTACTCTTGCAAGTGAAGTCTTGCCACAGCCTGGTGGTCCCCAAAGTATAATACTAGACAATCTATCTGCTTTTATTGTTCTATATAATATTTTTCCTTCTCCTAATATATGTTCTTGTCCTACATATTCCTCTAGTGTTTTAGGTCTCATCCTGTAAGCCAATGGCTGACTTAAGTCCATAATTAATTCCATTCCCTTCTTAAAATAATTTTTTTACAAATTTTACTCTACTTGATATTCCTTATAATATTCCAAGATGTTTTTTTTCATAGATGTGTCCCATTTATTTCATTTCTGGAACGATGGAACCGTCCCCTTGTTCTACAAGTATTTTAATACCTGCTTTATAATATCTTCTACAGATAATTCTTCAATATCTATGTGCGATATAGCTATATCAATATCTTTTCGTGCATAGCCTAAAACTTGCAATGCCTCTATCGCATCTCTTGCTTTATCATTTTTTATTGTGCTTTTTACTGGAACAAAGTCTGTTTCAATTGCATCTTGTGTTTTCATTTTATCTTTTAATTCCAATATCATCCTTTGTGCTGATTTTGCTCCTATTCCTGGTAAGCTTTTCAATGTACCAACATCTCCTGAAATTATAGCCAAAGCAAAGCTAGAAGGAGATATGTTTGAAAGTATGGTTAATGCTGATTTTGCTCCAACCCCACTTACTCCTAATAGCTGTTCAAATAGTTTTAGTTCTTCATTTGAACAAAATCCAAAAAGACTTATATCATCTTCTCTTACTCTCATGTATGTAAATATTTTTACATTTTCTCCTATTTCTCCTATTCCATTTATAGCGTTTGCTGACATATATATTTTATATCCTATCCCACCTACATCTATTAACACATAATCTATATTTTTTGATTCTAAATTTCCTTTTATATATGAAATCATTATTATATTCTCCTTTTTCTTATATACGCTTTTAGTATTTTATCATATATACGAAAAAAATCAAGAGTTCTGCAAAAATTTGTTTGTGGTTGTTTGAATTTACAGCTATTCTGCAATTTATATAGGTCTTCAAGTAACCTTTTATAAATATTATGAAAAATATGGAATGGAATGTGATTTGAGTATAGAAATTCTAAGAAAATTTTTGTAGGGAATCTCAAATCCTTTTGAGGGTGCTACAAAAATTTCTCATAGAATTTCTACGAAAATCAGCTTGACCGACATATTTTGAATAATATTTATAAAAGGTTACTTGAAGACCATTACTAACCTACAGTAGCTGTAGATTGGAATAATCATTTTAGTTTGACCTACTCTATATAAAATGGTATAATTCTGTTTGAATTATTTTAAAATATGGAAGGAATAAATCGCATGGGAGAAAAAAATTGGCTTAATAGAACAGAAATGCTAATTGAAAAAAATGGCATTGATAAATTAAGAAACTCTAATGTTGTAATCTTTGGCTTAGGTGGAGTAGGCTCGTATGTTGTTGAAGGCTTAACAAGAGCTGGAATTGGAAATATAACTATTGTTGATAATGATGTTGTAGATATAACAAATATTAATAGGCAACTTATTGCAGATACTGAAACTATTGGAAGGGCTAAAGTTGATGTTGAAGAATTACGAATGAGAAAAATAAATCCTAGCATGAAGATTTTTCCTATTAGGAAATTTGTAAATCAAGATAATATAGAAGAAATAATGAAAAAAGCAAATAGTCTAATAAAAATAGACTATGTTATAGATGCAATTGATACCGTTAGTTCTAAATTAGAAATTATAAAATATTGTTATGCAAATAATATAAAATTGATTTCTTGTATGGGAACTGGAAATAAATTAGATGCTAGTAAATTCGAAATCACAGATATTAATAAAACCTCAGTTTGTCCACTTGCTAAAGTAATTAGAAGGGAGTTAAAAAAGCTTGATATTAATCATTTAAAAGTGCTTTATTCTAAAGAAGAACCAATAAAAACAAATACAGCCACACCTGCTAGCATAAGCTTTGTTCCTTCTGTTGCTGGACTTTTGATTGCAGGCGAAGTTGTACGAGAATTGATTAATTATTAAAATTAGAGGCAATATTCTTGTTAACATTTACTACGTGTATTTTTTTCTCTAAAACACTTGTAATTTCTTCTGTTTTATGATAAACTTATAAATAGTCAATTTTATTCAATCATATGGGAGGTGCAAAATAATGGCAAAATGTGAAGTTTGTGGAAAATCAATTTCATACGGAAATAAAATAAGTATAGCTCGTTCTCATGTTAGTAGAAGAACATCTAGAACATTCAAACCAAATTTAAGAAGAGTTAAAGCAATCGTAAATGGAAATACTAAAACTATTTTAGTATGCTCAAAATGCTTACGTTCTAGAAAAGTAACTAGAGCTTAGAATTATGTTTATTCATAATTTATATAGATTTTATTACGCGTAATAATGTGGGTTAGCAAACCTGCATTTTTTTTTTGCTTGTTATACACTCTTTAAAAATACGTATTTACGGAAGAAATCCCATAAAGGAGTCAAACCAAGTCTTTTTTCTAACTTCCTTTTTCTTATTATTTTTTGTATATTTTGAAAATTATTGGAAAATATATTATTGAATTTATAAAATTGGAGGTTGATTTTAATTGGGTATAGAAAAACATTTGAGTATTACAGGAACATCTAATGTTTCTTGGAAAGATGCTGTTGTACAAGCAGTTGCTGAAGCATCAAAAACAATTGATTACTTATCTTCTGTTAGAGTTATTGATCAAAGAGCTAAAATTGATGGAAAAAAATTAATTCAATATTACGTAGATTTGGATTTAGCCTTTGTGATAGATAGGGATAGAGATTAAATATTGGGAATAGTTTATTTTAATTTTAATAAGCTTGGAAAGGAGATCTATGAAAGAAATTGATACCAAAAAAGAATATCTTGACTATGTGGATAAAAAATCACCTAACTCCCCTATATTAAAAAATTGTTTTAATGCCTTTTGGGTTGGTGGACTAATTTGTTCTATTGGTCAGATAATTTTTGATTTTTGTAAATACAATGGATTAGAAGACACATCTTGTTCAACGATTGTTTCTATTGCATTAATTGGAATTGCTGCACTTTTAACAGGTCTTAATATTTTTAACAAAATCGGGAAATTTGCTGGAGCAGGTTCATTAGTTCCTATTACAGGTTTTGCAAACTCAGTTGTGTCCCCTGCTATAGAGTATAAGTCAGAGGGATATGTAATGGGAGTTGGTGGAAAAATGTTTACAGTTGCTGGTCCTGTTCTTGTTTATGGTATCTCATCTTCTGTTATAGTAGGAATAATTGCTACGTTTTTTGTTTGACTTTAGACTTTTTTATAACTTTTTTCATATTATATAGACTGGTTTATGGGTAAATCCTGATTAAAAACCTAAATATATTTATAAGGAGAAGCTATGGATGCGAAAAATAGGAAATCAGACTGTTGAATTTGAAAACCCTCCATATATTTTGGAATCATCATCGATTGTTGGTCCTAAAGAGGCGGAAGGCCCCCTTGCCAAATATTTTGATCAGTGTTTGGAAGATGAGTTTTGGGGAGAAAAAACCTGGGAAAAAGCTGAAAGCAAAATTATTAAAGAGAATGTTAATTCTGTCATTGCAAAGTCTAATATAACAAGCCAAGATATAGATTTTTGTTTTGCAGGAGATTTATTAAATCAATGTATTTCTTCTAGCTTTGGGTTACGCGAAATAAATATTCCTTTTTTTGGGATTTTTGGAGCTTGCTCAACTTTTGTTGAAGGCATGATTTTAGGAAGTATTTTTATTGATGGTGGCGCTGCAAAAAATATACTTTGTGCTACTTCCAGTCATTTTTGTAGTGCAGAAAAGCAATTTAGATTCCCTTTAGAGTTAGGTAATCAACGCCCACCAACTTCCCAGTGGACAGTTACTGGTTCAGGTGCTGTTATTTTATCAAATGCTAAACCTAGTACTTCTTCTCCTCAAATAACATGTGTAACACCAGGAAAAATTGTAGATATGGGAGTAAAGGATGCTAATAACATGGGGGCAGCAATGGCTCCCGCTGCATTAGATACATTGATTACTCATTTCCAGGATACAGGAAGAAAGCCGAGCTATTATGATGCAATAATTTCAGGAGATTTGGGATATATAGGCAAGGAAATATTGACTGAAATGGCTGAGACTAAAGGGTATAATATAAAAAACAATTATAATGACTGTGGAGTTTTAATTTTTGACAAAGATAAGCAAGATACACATTCCGGTGGTAGCGGCTGTGGTTGTGTAAGCTCAGTATTTTCTGGATTTTTTTATAGAAAATTAAAAGAGAAAAGCATTAATAAAATGCTTCTTATTGCAACAGGTGCTTTGATGAATTCTACAAGTTCTCAGCAAGGTGAGAGTATTCCTGGGATTGCTCACGCTATTGCAATTGAAAATTTATTTTAATTTTTTGCTATTATTTATTACATTAAATTTTCTTATACAATCATTTATTTAATGTAATTTTCAGATAGTGTTAAACTGATTGTAAATTTTATAATTAGGGATAATTATTATGGATTTTTTACAAAGCATAGATTGGATGCAGCTGCTTAGATGTTTTGTTGTAGGTGGATTAATTTGCATCGTCGGACAACTTTTAATAGATAAAACCAAACTTACTTCTGCTAGAATTTTAGTCATATTTGTTACCACAGGAGTAGTTCTTGGAGCATTGGGTATTTATCAATATGTAATAGATTTTGCTGGTTGTGGAGCAACAGTACCTCTTCTTGGTTTCGGCTCAAATCTAGCAAAAGGTGCAATTCAAGAAGCTCAAACTTCTGGACTCCTCGGTGCTTTTATTGGAGGAGTAAAGGCTTCTGCTGGTGGAATTACTGCAGCAATCTTCTTTGGCTATATCGCTTCTTTAATTGCCAAACCAAAAATAAAGAAGCAATGATGATTAGATATCATTGCTTCTTTATTTTTATTTTTTTCTAGTTGATGTACAAAGCTATTCTAAATCCCAAGTCAGCATAGCTGGCAGAAGGACTAATACCATTTCTAAATGATGCAGGATATTGTAAACCAGAGGTTCCGTTTCCTCCACGAATAACACGGTATCTTGTATCAAGTGCTTCCATAGTCCATTCACTTGCATTACCTGCTAAGTCATATATATTTTTTACTGAATATTCACTGTTTGAACCTGTTGCTGTTATAATACCTGTATAATTTCCTTTTCCTGTTGAGTTTGCTACATATGACGTATTTGTATCGCATGTTCCAGTTGAGTAATTTGAGTCTATAAAATTCATTATTGCATCCCATTGCACTCCATATATTAATGTGCTTGTTACAGATGTATATTGATTTGCATCAGCAAATTGTCTTGCTAATTCCACTGCTCCTCCTTCATCACTTGACATGCTTCCATTACTGTTCCATCCAATATAATTATATAAATATACTCCTTGCTTTACTACTGTGTCTTCTACATTTGTTCCTGATGAACTAGTTCTAGCCGATGTAGATGTTGTTCCGGTTTCATATCTGCCCACATAGAATCCCTTGTTTTTTATCACACTGACATACATTGCATTATATTCTTCTGCCTCTTCCTCGTAGCCTTCTTCATATGGTTCATTACATATATCTAAAAGTTCTGGTATTAAATCACTTTCTAAGCTTCCATTATAATATCCAACATACCTTTGATAAGAACTCGTGTCTTCTACTGGTATCCACACGAACTGATTTCCTATTAGCTCTTGTGCTACTTCATAACTTGTTCCTTTATTTTCATCTGCTTGATTGTCAGAGATTACTACTCCTTCTTCCTTTGTACCTCCGACATAATAAAACCCTTCTGGTATTGGTACTCCGTCTGATGTAAATCTTCCTTCTTCTGATTTTATACCGCCTATTGTTTCATCTATATAACTTGTCATATTTGCAATTGAATCATCTATATAAACTGCCTTATTTGAGTAGTATGCTCCTGCATCTGTTGCTTTTTCTAATAAGCCGTTATCTCCAAACAAGTTGCTTATAGCTATTGTTGACAATATTATTAAAATAATAATTGTTATTACTAAAGCTACTAATGTGATTCCTTTTTCATGCGAAATTTTTTGAAATCGTTTATTTGATTTCTCCATTCCTTTTTCCCCTCTCTTTTGTGCTTTAGAATCTTATCATCTTTTTAGTTTATCCTTTTTATATTATCATATATTTTATTCTATCCCAGTATTTATAATTTTTCAATACTATCTTGAAAAAAATTTATAAGTATAATGCTTTATTTTTTGTCTGAAGTTTGAATTTTACTTAATACATCATACCAACTATATACCCTTTTTATATTTGCCCCTTTTATTTTTTTATTATATGGATTGTCAAAGCATAATACTGGTATTTTTGTCGATATTTCCATTATGTTTCTTGGAGAATCTTCCACCATAATATCTATCTTGTTTTCCAAGCAGTATGGTAATTTGCTACCTTTGGAAAAAATTATTTTATCATATTCTATGTTGTTTTCTTCTAACCACTTTAGTACCATTTCTTGCATATATCCATAAAACTCAGGTGGTAAGCCATCTTCATTTCTCGCTGTAATTATATATATTTCATTTTTTTCTTTTAACAGCTTAATTACTTCTGCTGCAAAATCTCTTGCTTTATATTTTGTGGCATAATATGGCAAATATTTATTCCAAAATCTCTCCGTATCTTCATCTGATATTCCCATGGCTTTTGCTACATTATATTCTTTTTCTTCTACCATATAATCTATATTATTTTCATAACAAAATTTGCTTCCATAATCGGCTATAAACCTTGCTATATTTGCAAGACACCCATCTATATCAATTCCTATTTTCATTTGTATTTTTATTCCTCCCTTTGATAAAACTTTCTTACTCGATATTATATTTTAGTTGCAATTTAATGTCAATAAGAAGAAAAAAACAAACCTGATAAAATCAGGTCTGTCCCCTTTTTCCCATTTTTGGAACAATAGAACCGTCCCCTTGTTCCATTATTTTTTTGCAAGTTCTACAACTTTTGTAAATGCTTTTGGATCTGTTATAGCAAGTTCTGCTAACATTTTTCTGTTTATAACAACATTTGCCTTTTTTAAACCAGCTATAAGCTTACTGTATGTTATTCCATTTTGTCTTGCTGCTGCATTTATTCTTGCAATCCATAATTTTCTAAAATTACTTTTTCTGTCTTTTCTTCCTACATATGCATACATTCCAGATTTCATAACTGCTTGTTTTGCCATTCTAAATCTATAATGTTTTGCTCCATAATATCCTTTTGCTCTTTTTAATACTTTTTTATGTTTTTTACGTGTAATTC
>CAZPKK010000010.1:0-32884 GCA_964587175.1 uncultured Clostridium sp. | reverse complement strand
GAAGTAACTCATATAAAACAGTAGAATATTTTTCAAAAGCATTAGGAGAAAAAACTATCACAAGAGATAGTTTATCAGTTAATAGGGATAAACAATTCCATAGGCAAGGGTATAGTGATTCAGACCAAGTAATGGCAAGAGCATTAATGACACCTGACGAACTTAGAAGAATGGATAATGATATGTGTATTATCTATGAAAAAGGACTAAAGCCTATAAAAGATGAAAAATATTATTACTTTGAAACACCAATGGTTAAAAAATTAGCAGAAGTAACTTTAAATCACTTAGAATTTGATGCAGGAAGTAGAGGAACATGGAGAAAATTCAATCCATATAATCCTTATGTAGAAGGACAAAATGAAAAGGTAAATGACCTTAAAGTTGAATCACTTGATGATTTATTTGAAGACGAAGAAAAAAAAGAAAAGGACATTAAAGCAACTGAAAGTGCAAATAATAGATTAAATGATGCACCGGTTTTGCCACAAAATAATGAAAATGAAGAAGAAAATACAATGAAAGATCCAGAAGAAGTAATGTCAGTAGATGTACAAAAAGAATTAGAAGCTAAATTTGATGAGTTATTCGGAGCTTTTGATGAAGACGATAAATAGCGCTTAGGGCTTAAGTCTAAAGGTGATGGGATATCACTTTTAAACCACAAAGCCTTAGCGTTATTTTTTTTGCGGAATATCAAAAATAATTAAAAGGTCAAATACAATTCACGCAATTAAATTTTAAAACAAGTGTTCAATAGAATGTATTGACTTATTTAGTTCCGTAGTATAAAATAATATAACATAATGAAAAAAATAAATAGTCGAGAAAAAACGAAAGGAAAGATGATTTTGAAATTTATACATATGGCAGATATGCACTTTGATATACCTTTTATGGTACTAAATAATAGAAATAAATTGGGAGAAAAGCGTAGGCTAGAGCAAAGAGAAGCATTAAAGAAAGTAGTAGAATATATAAAAGAAAATAATATAAAATATTTATTTATAGCTGGTGATTTATACGAGCATGAACGTATTAGGAAAACTACAGTAGAATACATAAATAATTTGTTTAAAGAAATACCAAACACAAAAATATATATAGTACCTGGTAATCACGATCCATATATACAAGATTCAATTTATAAGACATTTAACTGGAATAGTAATGTGCATATTTTTAATGAGAAAATAGAAAGAGTTGAAAATGAGGATTGTGACATATATGGCTATGGATTTAATGACTTTTATCGCAGAAATTCTAACCTAGAAGATATAGTTATTCAGAATAAAGATAAAATAAACATATTAATAACACATGGTGCATTAAATGGTGGAATCACCGATAATATGGAATATAACCCATTAAATAAAACAAAATTAAAAGAATTAGGTTTTGATTACATTGCTTTAGGACATATTCATAAATTAGATTATGATAGTGAGCCAAATCAAAGAATAGTTTATCCTGGATCAACTATTTCTTTAGGTTTTGATGAATTAGGAAAACATGGGGTGATACTTGGTGATATTAATAAAGAGAAAATAAAACTAGAATTTATACAAATAGATAATAAGGAATTTAAAGAATTACAACTAGATATAAGCGACTTAAATTCGGAAGAAGAAGTGATAGAAAAAATAAATAATTTGAATTTAGATGAAAATGTATATTACAAAATTATTTTAATTGGAGATAAAAATTTTGAAATAAATATATATAATTTATTTAAATTTATTGATAGTGAAAATATTGTTAAGATAAAAAACAAAACAAAATTAAAAATAGATTTAGAAGAAATAGCGAAAAATAAAAATTTAAAAGGCCTTTTTGTAAAAGAAATATTAGATGAGCTAAATAAGGATAATTATGATAAAAGCTTATTAGAAAAAGCGTTAGAAATTGGATTGGAAATTATAGATAAAAGATAAAAATATATCTACCACGTGAGACTACCAAGGAGAATGAATATATCTAACACGTGGCGCTACCTAGACTAAAAAAATATATGTGACAGCAAGATGGAAAAGAATTTATAATATAAAAAAGGAGAATTAATTTGAAAATTAAAAATATAAAAATAAATAATTATGGTAATTTAGAAAATAAGGAAATTGATTTAGAAGATAAAATAAATATTATTTATGGTAAAAATGAAACTGGGAAATCCACTTTATTAAATTATATAAAAAATATTTTTTATGGAATTTCTAAAAATAAAAATGGGAAAAGTATTTCAGATTATGAAAAATATAAGACATGGGGAAAGGAAGAATTTTCTGGAAAATTAAAATATGAATTAGATAATGGAGAAGAGTTCGAGATTTTTAGAGATTTTAATAAGAAAAATCCCAAGATCTTTAATAAGGATTTAGAAGAAATTTCAAAAACCTTTAGTATAGTCAAAAAGGATGGAGTGCAATTCTTTCTAGACCAGACTAATGTCGATGAAACCATGTTTACTTCAACAGTGCTTGCTATGCAAGAAGAAGTAAAGCTTGATAAGCAAGACCAAAGTGTTTTAGTTCAAAAGCTTGCAAATCTTGCGGGAACGGGCGATGATAATTTGTCATATAAGAGGATAGTTGATAGGTTAAACAAAATGCAAATAGAAGAAGTTGGGAGTGATAGGTCGCAAGGAAGACCAATTAATATTGTCAAAGAAAAAATGAAAAATGCTGAGTTTGACTTAAAGGAGTTAGAAGAATATCAGAAAGACAAAAAAATAAGCGAAAAAAAAATTGAAGAAACACAAGAAAAAGTTGATAAAATAAAAACAGAAATTGAAGCACTAAAAAAAGTAAACATAATAAAATTATGTCAACAAAATGAACAGGAAAAAATAAGCATAAAAAATAATTATAAAAATGAAAAAAATAAAAAAATTGAAGAATTAAATTCAGAAAAAAATAAATTAAATAAAAAAATAAACGAAAATAATTATGAAAAAAATAATTTAATTAATAATAAATCAGAAAAAAATAAAAAAATAAATTTTAAAAAATATATTTTAATTTTATTTTTTATTTTGATAATTAATTTTTTAATTTATTTTATAAATAAAAATTATATAAAAAATAATATAATAAATATTTTTAATTGTTTAATAATCCCAATTTATTTAATTTTTATTTTTATTTTAGAAAAAAATAAAAATAAAAAAATAAAAAATAAAATTAGTGTAGAAAATAAAAAATTGCAAGAAGAAATAAATTCAGAAAATGAAAAAATTAATAATGAAATTAATTTATTAAATAAGCAAATAGAACTATTATTAGAAGAAAAAAATAATATAGAAAAAGAAATAGAAGAAGAAAATGCGAGATTAGATAATAATATTGAAATTGAATTAGAAAAAATAAAACTAGAATTTAAAAATAAAATAGACATAAATAAATATTTGGATGAATTAGAAAATAATAATATAAACCTACTAATTAGTCAAAAACAAGAAGAATTAAATAAAAACAATTTAGATTTACAAGCTATAAAAATAAAAGAAGAAAATATATCATCTAAATTAGAAAATTTGATAAATTTACAAGAAGAATATGAACAGTTAGAAGAAGAATATAAAGATTTGCAAGAAAAAAATGAATCTATTAATTTGGCAAAAGAATTATTAGAAAAAGCATATATTAATATGAAAAATGATATTACTCCAAAGTTTACAGAGAATTTATCAAGAAATATCGAAAAAATTTCTAGTGGAAAATACACAAATGTTAGAACAAATGATGAAAAGGGTCTAATCGTAGAAAATGAATATGGAGAGTATATTCCAGCAGAACAGCTTAGTGTGGGAACAATAGACCAATTATATTTATCTTTGAGATTATCTATGATAGATGAAATGTCAAATGAAAAAATGCCTATTATGTTGGATGAGGCATTTGCATATTATGATGAAGATAGATTAGAAAATATTTTGAGGTTTTTAAGTGAAAATTTGAATGAGCATCAAGTAATAATATTTACCTGTACTAAAAGGGAGCAAGACATTTTAAATAAGTTAGGTATAAAATATAATTTAGTTCAATTATAGAACAAATAAAAGAGGAGAGTATACAGAGAAGAGAATATATATAAAATATAACTTAGTATTTCAATACAGACTCTCATAATTGCTAAAAAATATTGAATTCTGCTTTAAAATACGGTATAATAATTAAGTGGGTTTATAGGTACAACCTTTTTCATAAAAACCTAAATATAAATATGGGGAATGATAACTTGTATGTTTGAAAAACTAGAAGCAATAGAAAAAAGATTTGAAGAATTGACCACAAAAATAAGTAATCCAGACGTAATAGCAAACCAAAGTGAGTGGAGAGAACTTATGAAGGAACATGCTGAACTAGAACCAATAGTAGAAAAATATAGAGAGTATAAAAAAGTAGAAAAAGAATACAAAGATGCAAAAGAAATGTTAGAAGATGCTTCTACAGAAAAAGAATTGAAAGATCTAGCTGAAATGGAAATGGTAGAAGCTAAAGAAAAGTTACCAAAAATAGAGGAAGAAATAAAAGTATTGTTAATTCCAAAAGATAAAGACGATGAAAAAAATGTAATATGTGAAATAAGAGCTGGTGCTGGAGGAGAAGAGGCAGCATTATTTGCAGGAACACTATTTAGAATGTACTCAATGTATGCTGAAAGAAAACATTGGAAACTAGAAATATTGAATGAAAACGAAACAGGACTTGGAGGGTATAAGGAAATATCTTTCATGATTACTGGAAAAGGTGCGTATAGTAGATTAAAATTTGAAAGTGGAGTACATAGGGTACAAAGAGTGCCAGACACAGAGGCAAGTGGTAGAATACATACATCGACTGCTACTGTAGCAGTACTTCCAGTAGTAGAAGATGTAGAAATAGAAATAAATCCAGCAGATATAAAGATGGAGGTATTTCGTTCTTCAGGAGCAGGTGGACAACATATTAATAAAACTTCATCTGCTGTAAGACTTATACATGAGCCAACAGGAATTGTGGTAGAATGTCAAACAGAGCGTTCTCAATTCCAAAATAAGGACAATGCTATGAAAATGCTAAAAACAAAATTATATGATATAGAAAAACAAAAACAAGATAGTGAAGTGGCAAATGCAAGAAAGTCGCAAGTAGGTTCAGGTGATAGAAGTGAGAAAATAAGGACTTACAATTATCCACAAGGTCGTATTACAGACCACAGAATAGGTTTATCAATTTATCAAATGGATGATTTCCTAAACGGAGATTTAGATGAAATGATAGATAATTTAATTGCTGCTGATACAGCAGAAAAGCTAAAAGGTGAAGAAGAATAAAAAGTTAAAACACATCTCAATGGGACTGTACTAACCTCAAAAAGTCCAATTTTGGAGGCTTGGTGCAACTGATAGAGATGTGTTTTTTTGTAACGACTAAAGCTATAAATAAGACAATAGAAATAAATACTTTTATTTGCACTAGCTGTTTTTTTCTAAAAGTCTCTTTATGTTTTCTATGTCATTTTTATCTTTAGGTAAGTTCCTTTTTAATTTAAAGTCTAAAATAGTTTGTAAATCCTCTAAATTATATTTTTCTCCTATTTACATCTTAAAATTTTCTTTTTTATCTACAACAATTTCTAATTTATCATTTACTTTATAAAAGCCTATTTACCTTTCTTTTCGTCTGTTAAATTATATTTCTCTTTTATTTCAGCAAATAAATTTTCAGATATACACAAATCTAAATCGTTAGTTTTTTCTTTTATACCTCTTAGAACAAGAGAACCGCCAGATAATACATAATATTCATCTTTTGGAAAATTCAATTCTTCTAATAAATTTAATAATTCTGTTTTATTCATATAACCTCCCTACAAATTAAAATTCTCAAAGTATAATAGCATTACAAATTCATTAAGTCAATAGCTATCTATTATGAATAAAGCGAGAATAATAAAATTTTTTGAGCATATAAATTGAGTAAATACGAGAATTTTATAAACGGATGTGGTTAATATAAGTGAGATTTTAAAAACGACTTTGATAGGGCTGTTTTTTGGTACATTTGGAACAACTATTGGAGGAATAATAGGGGTAAAATTAAAAAGAACCTCAAATAAATTTTTAAGTTTTATTTTATCATTTGCATCTGGTCTTATGACAGCGATTATATGCTTTGAACTCATTCCAGAGGCACTAACTATAGCAGACTTAATGGTAGTTATTTTAGGAATTGTTTTTGGAATAATTGCTATGATGATATGTGACATACTTGTGGATAACAAGTTCAAAAAAACGGAATTAACTGTAGATAAGTCACACAAAGTAAAAAAATATAATAATAAAAACATACAAAACCATAAAAAACACACTGAGACAAACAAACAAATACTAAAAGAAACAAACAATTTATTAAAAACAGGAATCATAGTAAGCATAGGTTTAGCAATTCATAATTTCCCAGAAGGGCTAGCAATAGGCTCCGGATTTGAAGCTTCAATAAAGCTAGGACTTTCACTTGCTATTGCAATTTGTTTTCATGATATACCAGAAGGAATTTCTATGGCAGTTCCAATGAAAAATGGGGGAATGGAGCCATCGAAAGTTATATATTATGTGATCTTATCCGGAATAACTACTGGAATTGGTGCTTTTTTTGGAAGTATTGTTGGTGGCATTTCTCAAGAGGTAATATCCATTTGTTTGGCATTTGCGGCAGGAGCGATGATATATATCGTATCAGGAGAACTCACTCCTGAATCGAATAAGCTATATAATGGAAGAGTGACTGCTATTGGAAACATATTGGGATTTATAATAGGAGTCTTTGCAATGAACATATAAAAAAACAAAACAATTCTATTGAACATTGGTTTGTTTTAGTGTATAATATAAAAGCAATATATTTAAAGAAAAACACTAGAAACATACGTAGATAGAAGGTTTAAAGGAGAAAAAGTATGCAAGAATTAATAGAAGTACTAAATGATAAACAAAAAGAAGCAGTGCTTTGTACAAAAGGACCTTGCCTAGTTATAGCCGGGGCAGGAAGTGGAAAGACAAAGGTGTTAACACATAAGATAGCATATTTGATGGGAGAAAAATATATTAAGCCATGGAATATATTAGCTATTACGTTTACTAATAAAGCAGCAAATGAAATGAAGGAAAGAGTGAAAAATCTTGTAGGAGAAGCGGCTAAAGATATGTGGATTGGAACATTCCACTCAATTTGTGTAAAAATCTTAAGAAGATATATAGATAGAATAGGTTTTGACCATTCGTTTTTAATATTTGATACATCTGACCAAAGAACATTAGTAAAAGAGTGTATGAAAACATTAAATATAGATGACAAAATGTTTTCCGATAGGGGGGTTTTGGCAGAAATTAGTAATGGGAAAAATGAAATGCTAGAACCTAAGGCGTATCAAACCAAATATGCAGGAGACTATAGAAAAGAAATAATTGGAAGAATCTATGAAATATATCAGCAAAAACTAAAAGAGAATAATGCCATAGATTTTGATGATATCATAAATTACACAATAAAAATTCTTATGCAAAATGAAGATGTATTAGAATATTACTCAAACAAATTCCAGTATGTTTTGGTGGATGAATATCAAGATACAAATAAGGCACAATTTACATTGGTTACACTTTTGGCTTCAAAATATGGCAACATAACTGTTGTAGGAGACAATGACCAACGGGATATACAGTTTTAGAGGTGCAGACATAACAAATATTTTAAATTTTGAAAAAGATTTTCCTGGTACAAAAATTATAAAGTTGGAGCAAAATTATAGATGTACAGGAAACATATTAAAAGCAGCAAATGCAGTAATAAAACATAATGAAAACAAGTATGAAAAAAAGCTATGGACTGAAAATGATGAAGGAACTTTGCCTATAATCCATAAAGCAGATGACGAGTATGATGAAGGAAGATATATTGTTGAGCAAGTAAATCATTTAAAAAGAGAGGAATATTTTAAATATCAGGATTTTGTGGTTTTATATAGAATGAACTCTCAATCAAGAGCAATAGAGGAGATTTTAAGAAGAGAAGGAATTCCATATAAAATTGTTGGTGGCTTAAAATTCTATGAGAGGAAAGAAATTAAGGATATTATTTCGTATTTAAGATTGATATATAATTTTTCAGACAATATTTCTTTAAGAAGAATAATAAATGAGCCTAAAAGAGGAATTGGCAAAACAAGCATGGACAATGTTCAGGAAATATCAGAAAAAACAGGGCTTTCTATGTTTGATATTATAAAACATGCAGAAGAATATGGATTAAATCGAGTAAAAGCAAACTCCACAGAGTTTATTGAGACGATTGAATATTTAAGAAGTAAAATGGATGAACTTAGTATTTCTGAGTTGATAAAAGAAACATTAAACAAAACAGGTTATTTAAAAGCATTAGAACTAGAAAATACTACGGAAGCTGAAACAAGAATAGAAAACTTGGAAGAGTTTTTAACAGTTGCCATAGAATTTGAAGAAGAAGAAGCAGAAAATACATTAGAAGATTTCTTAGAAGGAATTACTTTAAGCAGTGATATAGATAATATGGAAGATAGCGAAGACTCAGTTACATTGATGACATTACATAGTGCTAAAGGGCTAGAATTTCCAGTAGTATTTTTAGTAGGATTAGAAGAAGGTATATTTCCAGGGAATAAATCTATTGGAGAACCTAAGGAATTAGAAGAAGAAAGAAGATTATTTTATGTTGGAATAACCAGAGCAAAACAGTATTTATACATAACATGTGCTAAAAAAAGGACCATATTTGGATCTACAAGTTATAATACGGTTTCAAGATTTGTTAATGAAATTCCATCAGATTTGTTAGACGGATTTGATGAGTTAGATGCTTCAAATGATGATTTTGAAAATTCTGTATATAAATGGGAATATGGGGCAAGTTCAAAAGGAAAATCATATAAAATTGGAAAAGACTTTGAAAACAGTATAGGAGTGGCAGCTTCAAGAATAGATACCGGAAATAGTAAAGTAAATTATTCAAGTAATGGATTTCAATTTAAAACAGCAGAAAGCTTTTTAAATTCATTAAATAGTCAAAAGGTAAACGAAGGAGTAGACATAACAAAATATAAAGAAGGACAACATATTTATCATAAAAGATTCGGAGAAGGTATAATAAATAAAATTGAGCCAGAAGGAGATGACTATAAATTAGATATTTCATTCGATAAAGCTGGACATAAGAGACTGATGGCAAGATTTGCAAACTTAGAAATTATTTAAATTAAGTGGGAAAGGCCCGTTTGGTCGCTATGCGCGCCTAGAATAAATTTTTAAAAAAGTATAAAATAGGACGTACGTTAATATAAATCTTAATAAAGATTAACGTGTGTCCCTAATTTGGAAAAAAGCAGAGAAAAACGCCTGTCCCCAAATTGGAAAAGAGGAATTGCTTACAGAGGTGAGTAGTTCCTCTTCTTTTTTGTACTTTTTTGGATGGCAATGGAATTGTAAAAAAAGGAAGTTGATTTTAAGTAAATATCTTGAAAAGGGCTAGATAAGCGACTTTTTTTTGAAAAGATGGAAAAGTATAGTAGATATAAAAGTATTTATTGCTGGTATTAAAATATATATAATAATGATACAAAAAACCAGTGTCATTTGGATAAGCTAAATGACACTGGTTTTGAGTTAAACTAATTAGATAAATCAAAAGTTATTTTTGAGTCATAAGATGGTTCAAATTCAATTTCGATTGAGTCTGTATCTTCTGGTACTTCAAAATATACAGAGACTACAGTTTTTCTGCCTGATGATAATGATTCAGAAAAGTAGCCGTCCTCAACGTATGTGAAGTTGTCACATGAAAATTGATCTGCATAACAAGTGAAATCCGAATAGTAAACATATTCTGTGTAATCACCTACATTTTCAAGTTCAAAATCGGCTTTTAAAATCGTATAATCATCATCAACACTTGCATAGCTGTAGTAATCTTTAAAGTCTTTGTCAACAGATGTTAATGTGATTTTTATATCATCTATTGTTGCAGATTCACCTACTCCATAGGTAGTAGTAGATTGTAGAATTTCCACCTCATCAGCAAGAGAGTTTGCTACATTTAATATATTATCAGTAAGAGAGTCAAAAGCAAATATAAAGAATACTAAAAAAAGAATGGAAAGCACTAAAGCTATGACAGATAGTACAATTCCTGCTACAGAGAAACCTTTAGACTGTTTCTTTTTTGATTTTATTATACAATCTACAATTCCTAAAACTAAGGCTAATATAGAAGGTAATATTAAAAAAATATTCAAAAATGGTGATAGGATCAAACAAATTAATCCAATAACAAATGAAGCTATTCCCATAAAAACTCCTCCTTTTACATTAAATTCAGAACTATTATATACTATTTTTAGACAAAATTAAATATGTGGTTGAAATAATATTTGCAAAATTAAATATAATAATGATATAATGTTAAAGTTCAAAGATATGAGATATTGGGCATAAACTGTGTAATAAGGAGGGTAAGTATGATATTTAAATTTATCATACAATAAAAAAAGAAAAAATCATTATATAAAAGCTAATTTTATACAATGTGAAAACATGCAATATACATTATGGGGAGTACAATATAATATTTTGATATATGTACAAACAAAGATAAAAAATATAATAATCATCAAGTAAAAAAGATAATAGAGGAAATTTACGGAGTAATAGGGCTAGATAAATCGAAATTAAAAATAGATATTTAATAACAGAAAGGAAACGATTAAGTATGGAAATTTCAAGGATTATTGCGGAAGAGCTAGAAATAAAGGAAAGTCAAGTTGATTCGGCAGTAAAGCTAATAGATGAAGGAAATACAATTCCTTTTATTGCACGTTATAGGAAGGAAGCAACAGGAGGACTTTCAGATGAAAATTTAAGAGAATTAGGGGAAAGACTTAATTACTTGAGGAATTTGGAAAAAAGAAAAGTAGAAGTTGTAAATTCAATAGAAGAGCAGGGAAAATTAACAGAGGAAATATCGAAATCAATAGAAGGAGCAAAAACACTTGCTGAAGTAGAAGATATTTATAGACCATATAAGCCAAAAAAGAAAACAAGAGCGACTGTAGCAAAAGCAAAGGGGCTAGAGCCATTGGCAAATATCATTATGGAACAAAAAGAAACAAGGCCACTAGAAGAGATTGCAAAAGATTTTGTAAATGTGGATAGTGTGGAAAAGGACGCTCCAAAAGACAAAATTGTTGCAGATGCAAACGAAGCAATTCAAGGAGCATTAGACATAATTGCAGAAGATATATCTGATAATGCAAAATATAGAAAGAAAATAAAAGGAATTTGTTATAGAGAAGCAGTTATAAATGTAAAAGCAGCTAACCCAGATGAAAAATCTAGCTATGATATGTATTATGATTTTAATGAAAGCATAAAAAGGATTCCAAGCCATAGGATTCTAGCTATAAACAGAGGAGAAAAAGAAGAGTTTTTAAAAGTAAAAATAGACAAACCAGAAGATAAAATCCTAGAATATATGGAACGTGATTTAATAATAGGTCATACACAATTTGAAAACTACTTAATAAACACTGTAGAAGATAGTTGGAAGAGATTAATAGAGCCTTCAATTGATAGAGAGATACGTTCTGATTTGACAGAAAAGGCGGAAGAAAAAGCCATAAAAGTATTTGGCAAAAATGCAAAACAATTACTTTTAGGGGCTCCAATAAAAAATTTAACAGTAATAGGCTTTGATCCAGCATATAGAACAGGATGCAAAATTGCAGTGATTGATGAAACAGGAAAAGTATTAGATACCACAACGATTTATCCAACAGAGCCACAAAATGATGTGGAAAATTCAGCAAAAGTTCTGCTAAACCTCATAAATAAATATGATGTAAATATGTTTGCTATAGGAAATGGAACAGCTTCAAGGGAGTCTGAAATATTTGTAGCTGATGTAATAAAAAGAGCTAAAGAAGAATTAGATAGGGATGTTCATTATGCAATAGTATCAGAGGCGGGGGCATCTGTATATTCTGCATCTAAACTTGCAACAGAAGAATATCCAGATATAAATGTTTCTTTAAGAGGCGCTATTTCAATAGCAAGAAGATTACAAGATCCATTAGCAGAACTTGTAAAAATAGATCCAAAGTCTATTGGTGTCGGACAATATCAACATGATGTGAATCAGAAAAAACTCTCGGAAAGCTTAACAGGTGTGGTTGAAGATGCCGTTAATAAAGTAGGAGTGGATGTAAATACTGCAACACCATCACTTTTACAATACATATCTGGAATAAATAAAACAATTGCTAATAATATTGTAAAACACAGAGATGAAAATGGAAAAATAAAAGAAAGAAGAGAATTACTAAAAGTTCCAAAGCTGGGAAAATCAGCTTTTGAACAATGTGCTGGATTTATTCGCGTGTTTGAGGGGAATAATCCACTAGAAATTACAGCTGTTCACCCAGAAAGTTATGAAATAGCAGAAAAGCTATTGGAAAAAATAGGGTATAAGAAAGAAGAACTAACGGATAAGGAAAAATTAAGAGAGATAAAGAAAAAATTATCAGAGATGAATATTGCTGAAACTGCAAAAGAATTTGAAGTAGGAGAGATGACTTTAAAGGATATTGTAGAAGAGCTTTCAAAACCAGGTAGAGACCCAAGAGAAGAAATGCCTAAGCCAGTACTAAGAGCGGATGTGCTAAAATTTGAAGATTTAAGAGAAGGACAAGTTTTAACAGGCACGGTAAGAAATGTAACAGATTTTGGAGCATTTATAGATATTGGAGTAAAGCATGATGGTTTAGTACATATTTCGGAAATGAGTAATAGTTTTATAAAAAATCCATCTGATATAGTGTCTGTCGGAGATATAGTAAAGGTTAAAGTGATTGGAATTGATGGGGATAGGCAAAAAGTAAAGTTGAGTATGAAAGTTTGAATTTGACTTGGTTGTATTGACAAAAAAACAAGATAGTTGTAAAATATATAATATGAGTATTAAAAGGAGAGGTGGAAAATATGGAGAGAAAAAGAGAGGATGAGCTAAAAAGAATATATGAAAAAGAAATAGAAGAAGGTAGAGATCACACAGCAATTAGATATATGGAAGACCATATATCTAGAGAGACAGGTGCAGTTGAAATAGGAGGAATTGACACAAAAGGATGGGGAAAGAAAGTTCTTGAAGAATTAAAAGAAAAAGGTTATATAGTAATACAGCCTGCACAACTATCAGAAGAGAAATTATCACAAATGAGTGAAAATGAAAGATTTAATTATGAAAGGCAACAAGAAAGAGTTCTTGTTGTAGATGGAAATGAAGATTGGTTAACTCCACAATTAGCAGAAGAAATTATTGAGTTTTATTATAGTACATTAGACTGGGATGGAATTGATAAGGTAGGAGAAGGCGCATTGACATGTATTGATCCAAGAGAAAATGAAAAAAAAGTAAATGTAAAACTACAATATGATAGAGGAATTTTAACACAAGCTGGTGGAGCAAAAGAGGGAGAAACAGAAAAATTATCGGCAATATTAAAAGAAGTAGGATTTGAAATAGTAGGGGAAAATACAAATCTAAGCAGTAAAGGGGAGATGACAATAAAAACAGATTTTCCAAGTTTTGCATACTCGATGTATGATGAAGGAGAAGCTGGCAAACCTCATTCAAAACCTGGTCCAGTAAAAGGTAGGATACTAAATAAAATAGGAGAAGGATCTTTCCGTAAAATAGCAGTAGCTAATTATGTAGCTGGAAAGAGAAAAGGAATAGAAGTAATAAGGCAAGCAAGGGCAGAAGCAAAAGAAGAAAAAGAAACTGAAAGAGTAGAATAAAGTCCTGAAGAATAGTATCTACAAAAGAGGGAGATAAAATATGAATAAATATAATAAAGTTATAACAGAGGTTCTAGAGGTTTTAGAAAATACGGAAGAAGAAATTGTTAAAAAAATACCTCAAAACGTTATTGAATACTTAAAAGAAAGTGCTGATAATGAATATGTTCCAAACATTGATTTTTCGAATGACAACTGGGAAGATTCAGTAATGGAAGAAACTAAGGATATTTTAGCAGTTATATATGTAGATTATATTTGTTCTGAAGAAGAAAGGCAAAGCTTTTTAGAAGAAGAGCAAAAAGAAAATAAGAGAAGAGAAGAAGAAAAACAAGAAAAATTTAATTATGAGAATCTTTTTAAAAGAAAAGACAATAAAGAAAAAAATGATGAAGAAGAGGCTCAAAGTGAGGAGCAAAAGCAATTAGTGGATATAAAAACATATCCATGGTATAAAAGAATTTATTATAAAATATTAGAGATTTTCGGAAAAAGAAAAAAATAAGAAGACATTTCGTGGGGCAAGTCTCTGGAACAACGGGAAAATACATGTGCTCGCCTTGCTCGGACGAACTAGCATAACTTTATTGAATAGGAAAAGGTGGTAGATTTTTAATTCTACCACCTTTTCTCTATATAACAAGTTCTAGTGCGTTCACATTAAGCAGGATATTTTTCTTGTATTTCTGTAATTTTATTATAATCATTATCTAAAATACTTAAAAATGTTTTTCCTATCTCAGGATCAAATTGTGTACCTAAATTTTTTTCTATTTCTTCATGAACCACATTTATAGGTAAAGAATTTCTATATGTTCTTTTTGATGTCATTGCATCAAATGCATCTGCAACAGCAGCGATTCTCGCTAAGTATGGTATATCTTCACCTTTTAATTGAGATGGATAACCTCTGCCATCATATCTTTCATGATGGTGTTTTACAATTGGTATAATCTCTTTAAAAACTTCTGCATTGCATAATATATGCGCACCAATTGAAGGGTGATTTTTTATTTCGGAATACTCATCATCAGTTAGTTTAGCTTCCTTTAATAAAATGCTATCAGGAATACCAATTTTACCAATGTCATGGAACAATCCACCTATACGTAATGTTTTTATATCTTCTTCAGACAAACCTAACTTTTCTCCAAGCAGTACAGAATATTCAGATACCCTATCAGAATGTCCTCTGGTATATGGGTCTTTTGCTTCAACCGTATATCTAAGGGTTTGTATGCTATCTAAATATGCTTTCTCTAATTTTTCATATGTTTCAGATAATTCTTGATTAATTCTTTTTATTTCATTCATCTGTTTTATTGACTTAATTCCAGACTCAATTAAAAGCAATAGTTGGTCAAACTTATCACTTTTTTCACAATATCCTTGAATATCTAATCTTCTAATAGTTTCAAGAGGTGGGGCTAGGTCCTTATGTCCAGTAAGCAAAAGAATATATAATTCTTTATTAAACTTTCTAATTTCTTCAACGACCTGATCGCCATGAATAGGATCCATAATAAAATCAAGTATCATTAAATCAAAATGTTCGTTTCTAACTTTTTCAATTGCCTCCATTGGATCTGTTACTCCAGTAAAATCATATCCAGACCTTTTTAAGAAAATAGAAAGTGAATCTACAATTCCTTCTTCATCATCAACAGCGATGATTTTATAGCCGTTTGATTGGGCTATATGTTCATTTTTTCTCATAACATCACCTTCTTTATCTAAATACATAAATATTATATTAATTGTTTTATTAAAAATCAAGACTTTTTGTCAAAAAAGTCTTAGTAGTAGTAAAGGTTTACACTAGAATATTAATACAATAAAATTATTCTTATTATACTGTATATGGAAAGCTAAAAAAATATCGAATTATCAAATGAAAATTCGATATTTTAAATTTAATCCTATATAAAATACTTAATTAACAGGAATTATTATGTGGAAGGTAGTACCCTTGCCTTTTTCAGTCTCATAAGTAATATCACCATTAAAATGAGCCCTTATTGTAGAATAAGACATAAATAATCCGAGTCCAGTGCCACTTTTTCCTTTAGTTGTTATCATTTCTTTAAATAATTTATCTTGTACAGATTTTGGTAAACCACATCCATAATCTTGTATTGATATTATCACATTATTATCTTTTTTATCTATAGTTAAGTCAATAGATTTATTAGGCTCACCATTATATGCTTGAATACTATTTGAAATCATGTTATTGATAACCTGCACTAAGCTTGTTATATCTCCGCTTAAAGTAAGGGTTTTATTTACATTTATATTCAAATTTAAAGTTATCAAAGCATTTTTTAATTCATGCTTCATTAATATATTAACTCTTTTTACAAGTTCATCAATGTCAAAGGAAGTAGCATCATTTTCAGATAAAGTTACGGCTTGTCCCTTAACAGCAGTGATTACATCAGACATATATTCTGAATATGATTTTACTTTACTAACCCAGTCATACATATCTTTTGCAATTGCGTGATGGTCAGCATATGTTACTTCAGGGTCTCCTATTGAAGAATCATATTCTTTGATTAAATCAATCAAAGCTTCCGAAGCACCAGATATTGACATTATAGGTGTTTTTAAGTTATGTGCGATACCACCAATAAGTTGTCCAAGAGAAGCTAAACGTTCTCTTTCCATAAGCATATTCTGGTTGTCATGTATTTTTGTTACATATTCTTGCGTTAATTTCTGAATTTTGTTAAAAGATTCAGTTAAAGCTCCAATTTCATCATTTGATATAATTGGGAGTTTTTGGGAGTAGATAACATTATCGGAATCAGAAATTTGATTCATTTTATCTGTAACATTATTTATGTCATTACTAAAATCTCTACCAATATAAAGTATTATTAGAATATTTACAATCACTAATAACATACTAACAAAGATGAAAGGTGTTATAAATGAATCACTAATTACAAAATAGCGAATACCTACATAACATTCCCCTATGTTTGTGTTAAGTTTTATAAGAGAACCCTCTATATTTTGTCCATAATTTTCATAAGAATATCCTTCATTATCATCATAGAAATTCAAAATATACTGTATAAAGAAATTATTTAATGTTTCTTCAGAGTAATATATTTCTCCATCATCTGCTTTTATAATAAAGCCATGATCTCCCTCAGTATTATAGTTTATGTTTTCTAATATGTTTTGAATATCTGATACATCATATTCGATGCTTGTGTCAAAATAATTAAGTAATTCTTGCCTGTAAAAATAATGTAATATCTCACCTTTTGTTTGAGATGTTAATGAAATGGCTACTAATAAAATTATTACGAATGAATATAAAAATAAAGGTAATATTTGTATTAATAATTTCCTATGTAGAGGAACTTTTACTCCAACAATCTCATTATTTGCCTTTTCTGCTGTTGAAATTAATATATTAGCAAAAAAGCTCTTACTAATCATATAAGAAAATATGGCAAAAACAGAAGAAAAAGTAAATATAACAGCTGTGATTCTGATAATTAATTCAGAATCAGTTTTAAAAGTGAATAGTAAAAAAGCAATTAAAAAAGATGGGATAAATAATTCAAATAAAAGAATTATAAATGGATAGTTAAATGCTTTCTTTCTTATTTTTTTTATATATTCTGGATTTTTTAGTTTTTCTTCAGTAAAAGACAATCTTCCATAGACTATAGATAATGTGATATAAAAGAAAAGCATCAAAAATAAAAAAACTATTATAAATTGGTTTGTATACTTAATACCAACAATTTCTACTTGAAATTCATTATCTATTGAATTTGGTGGATAATTTAGTATAGTCGGTAAAGTAAAATACAAAAGTAATGATAAGAATGCTATTATTAAAAGATTAATAAAAACCAATTTTCTTCTACTTTTTATATTGAAAAGTTTACTGAACATCATCTTCTTTTCCCCCTAAGTTATTTTTTTTACTAATATAAAGTGAAATTTTTTGTATATAATCATTTGTTACTTCAGGCCAGTCTACATCTAATTTTTTCAAAATAGAGATAGTTTTATCATTATTTAGAGTTACTTTGCCATCATAAAGATATGCAGTAATTCCAAAATAATTAGATTTAGATTCTGATAAAGCTAATTTAAATTCATTTAAAGGAACTAAAGAAATAGAAAATCCGCAAACTATTTAAAGCATTAACCAAATCTTTTCCTGTAATATAATGCTGATTATATAAATGATATATATCTAAATTATGTTTTTTATTTTGCATTAATAATACTATAAAGTTAGCACAAATGTCCACAGGAGAAAATTCAAAATCAAAAGTTGATAATTCTTCAGGAAACATTTTTAGGTTTATAAAAGCTTCTAATCTATTTAAAAAGGCATTATCTCTATAATTTTCTTGGAAAACGCCATCACTATACCTATTAGTAATAGTTCCTAAACGATAAATGCTTGCAACAATTTCCTTTCTTTTGCAGGATTCCAATATAGCTTCTTCTGCTTCAAACTTACTTCTAACATAAACATTTTTAGTGAAATCTTGTCCTATATATAAATCATTTTCTGTAAAATTTACAGAAGGTGTATCTACAAGACCGTAACCTGAAACAGACATTGTAGAAGTAAAGTGTAAAGAAGCCTTAAAGTCTTTACAAAAATCAATAATTCTCTTAGTAGAAATAACATTGCTCTTGTTAAAAGATTCATAATCACCATAATGTTTAACTAATGCAGCTGTATCAATTACAGCATCACAATTAGAACCTAGTATATTATATACTTCATCAGAAAGCCCGAAATGCTTTTCTAGGAAATTTCCTTCTACAATTTTTATTCGATCCATGTATTGTTTAATATCAATATTAGGAAAATAAAAATTAAATTTACTAATAAAACGATCAATAGGAGAGATATCATTCTTCTTTCTGATGATACAAGTAATATAACAAGAAGTTTGTGTTAATAAATAATATAATATGTGAATTCCTAAAAAGCCAGTAGTTCCAAACAAAACTATCTTCTTAATCTTAGGAGATTCTTGGATTTCTTTTTGGATATCTGCAATTATAGGAATATCATTATTTAGAACAAAGTTCATATTATTATTTTTTAATAATATAAAATCAGCTAATTTTCTAATTGTTGGATAATTATAAAAATCCTGTGTATTAATATCAATTCCCTTATTAATTAAAATAGTTTGAGCTTTTATCAATAAAAGAGAATCAACATAATAATCAAAGAAATTATCTTCTACACTTATTTTATTTTCTACATCTAATAATTCTGCAAATACTTCTTGTATTATTTTTTCAGTGTCGTTTTGTGGTGCTATATATTTAGAAACTACTTTTTCTGGTAAAGGTAGTGAAGCTTTGTCTATTTTTCCATTAATGGTTAAAGGAATTTTATCCAATTTTATAAAATAGCTAGGAATCATATAGTTAGGTAATTTTCTTTTCAGAAATTCAAATAAATCTTCTAACTTATTTTCTGCAACATAATAAGCACATAAAAATTTATGATCATCCATTGTAATTAAACCAACATACACATCTTTTATAGAAGGGTGTGTTAATAAAACAGACTGAATTTCACCCAATTCGACTCTGTATCCATTTAATTTTACTTGAAAATCACTACGACCTAAGTATTCCATTATACCATCAGAATGTAAAACTGCAAGATCCCCTGTTTTATAAATTTTTTGACCTTTATATAAAGGATGATCTAAAAATCTTTCTAAAGTTTTTTCTTTATCAGTATAACCTAAAGCTAAACAGTCACCACTAATATACATTTCTCCAACATTTTCTATTGGAACTAAATTTTTTTCTTCATTTAACAAAAAAATTTGTGAATTGTCAATAGGATATCCTATAGGGACAGAAGTATAAGTATCATCAATATTATACTCATAAATCATACAACCAACTGTTGCTTCTGTTGGACCATATTCATTATATATATGTATAGGATGAGAAAATAGAGATGTTATTTTTTTACAAGTTTCTTTAGTTAAAATATCACCGCCCAAAATAAATTTACAAACTATACTATTGCTCAAATCAAAATCTTGTAATAAAGAAAAATGTGCTGGTGTTAATTTGATGATTTGGACATAGTTGTCATCTATAATTTCTTTTAATAACAATTGAGGGTTTTCATTCGTATAAACATAAATTGTATTTCCAGAGCATATTGGAGTATAAATAGATGTTACAGTTAAATCAAAAGCAACAGAAGAAAATAGAGGGAAATTAGTTTCTTCTCCATTAACATATTGCTTAATAGCCCAGCGGATATAATTGCTTAGGCTTTTATGACAAACTTTAACACCTTTTGGCTTTCCAGTAGAACCAGAGGTATAAATAATATATGCCAAGTCGTATTCTTTTAATTTATAATCGATGTTTGGGATATTTTCTTTTTTATAGTCAAAGTTATTTAAAGATATTCTGTATAAAATATCCTGATTTAGATTAACAGATTTTAAAGTATTATTATGTGTTAAAAGCAATTTTGCATTACTGTTATTTATAATATACTCAATTCGTTCATTAGGATAATTTATATCAATTGGAATATAGCAAGCACCTAATTTTTGTGTAGCAATGACACTTGCAACAAATTCAATAGAATCATTTAAAGCCAAAGCAACAATATCACCTGAGCCTACAGAATATCTCTCTAATTCTAAGGCAATTAAATTTGCTAAATTATTAAGTTCTTTATAAGTAAGTAAAACATCTTTGTGTCTAATAGCCAATTTGTTAGGAGTTTGCTCTAAGTTGTTTTTAAATAAATCGTAAACAGATACAAAAGAATCTGAAGTATTTGTTTTGTTATATTTGTTTAAAATAAAATTTTTTTCATTTTGGGAAACTATTTCAATATCTTTAAGTTTTATATTAGGTTTTTTAATAACCTGATTTAATATATTCATTAATCTGTTATGTAAAAGGTCAATTTCTTCTGGAGAAAAAATATCTTTTTTGAAGTCATAATAAAGACTAATCATGCCAGTATTATCGAAATCATATATATGTAAATCTAAATTATTAACGACACATTTGTTAAAAAGCCATTTGCAAGAATATGGAACAGCGCAAGAAGAACAGTTATTTCTTGCATTTTGATAAGATAAACAAACATCATAGAGATTTTTAGAAATATTAAATTTTTTTCTGATTGCGTCTAATAATAAATTATATGGATATTTTTGATTCCTAAATAAAGTTAAATTATGTTGTGAAACAGCATTAACAAAGTCGACAAAAGAAAGATTATTATCAATATCCATCTTAAAAGGTATTGTACTTATAAACATACCAGTAGTATGTTTTTCTTTATAGTTACATCTATTTAATATAGGGGTTCCGACAATAGAGGATTTTGTGTTATTTGTTTTGGATAAATATATATTTAAAATTGCCAAAAATAAAGCATACAAAGAAAATTTATTTTCTTTGCAAAAAGATTGTAATTTTTCGGTTTGCTCTTTAGATAATGTGACAATTTTTCTATTTGCGTCATAAGAGTTGGTTTGAGCATCTTTTAAATAAGAAAATTCTAAATCTGGAAATTGATTTTCCCAAAACTCTTTAGATTTTTCAAATTTAGGACTTTCTAAATAGGCTTTTTCATCATTAATATAGTCTATGTAAGAATTATTATTAGCAAGTTCAATTGGAGTGTTTTGAGTAATAGAAACATAATAGTCCATTATTTCGTTAGCTGTTAAACTAATAGACCATACATCAGAAATAATATGATGAAACTTGCTAATAAAGCCACCAGTACCATCTTCATTAGTAAAAATAACAAAATCAAATAAATTACTATCAAAAAGAGTTAAAGGTTCTGAAATTATATCTTCGCCAAGATTAGCTAGAGTATAATCTCGAGAAAGGGTAACTCTTCGTATTTTAATATAAGAATAATCTGTTATATACTGTTTAACATCAACACCGTCTCTAACAAGATGAATTCTTATAGAATCATTATTTTTAATAAATAAATTAATTGACTTTTCTATAGCCTCCTCATTAATTTTTTCATGAATAGTTAACTCTCCACAAATATTTGAAACAGCTGTGCCATCATTAAGTTGTTCTGTTAACAAGATGGCCTTTTGTGGACTCGTAAGTTCATAATTCATAATACCCATCCCTCATTATATTGTTTTTTATAGAGAGATTATATAATTAATAAAAATAAAAATCAACATAAAATGATAAAAAATATCATAAACTCCCTCATTTAAAGGGAAAATAAGGCAAAAAAGGGCAATCTAACTCATAGAAACGTAATAATTAATCTAAAACCTTGAAATTTCATCAAATTTGATATAAAATGAATAAGCAAATAAATATAGGAGGTATTTTAATGGGGAAAAAAGCTAAAGTTGAATATTATAATGAAGTATCTAATTTTAGAGAAATGGTAGAAAGATACGAAACTTTTGAAGATGATAATGTTGCATTTAAGTATAAAAAGAATGGTGAAATACATGAAATCACTTATAAACAATTTGTAAACGATATAAAAAAAGTAGCAGAAAAAGTGCTAGATTCAGACGTAGAAAGAATTGCTGTTATTGGAAGCAATAGATATGAGTGGGTTATCACATATTTAGGTGTAACCACAGCAGGAAAAATTATAGTACCATTAGATAAGGCCTTAACAGATAAAGAAATAGAAAAACTTTTAGAACGAAGCGGAGCAGATGTTGTAGTATATGAAGAAAAATACCAAAATGCAATAGATGAAGCAATTGAGAAAGGATGCAATATAAAATATAGAATTTGCATGGATAACATAGATAAAGATGGAGTATTAAAATTTAATAAAATGCTTGAAGATGGTGAAAACATCATAAAATCTGGAAAAACAAAGTATGAAAACGTAAAATTAAAAGAAAATGAAATGTATGTTATGTTATTCACATCAGGAACAACAAGTGAACCAAAAGCTGTTATGTTATCACAAGAAAACATATGCAAAAATGTATCTAGTTATCAATACAATTTTGTGATGTATCCATCAGACACATTACTATCGTTTTTACCAATACATCATACTTTTGAATGTAGTATAACAATATTGTATGGAACATATTGTGGCTCAACAGTAGCATTTTGCGAAGGACTAAGATATATTGCAGATAATTTAAAAGAATTTAAAGTTTCAATATTTGTGGCTGTTCCACTTGTACTTGAAACAATGGCAAAAAAAATTCAAAAAGCCATAGCAGATAGTGGAAAAAAAGGATTAATAGATGCTATGACTAAAATCTCTAGTGTATTACTAAAAATGAAAATAGATGTAAGAAAAAAATTATTCAAGCCAGTATTAAAACAATTTGATGAATACTTAAGAGAAGTATTATATGGCGCAGCACCAATGGATAAAGTTACAATTGAATGGTATAATAGTTTAGGAATAGAGCTAATTCAAGGATATGGATTAACAGAAAGTTCTCCAGTACTTACAGCAGAGTCAGAAGAAAGAAAAAGACCAGGTTCAATTGGAATGCCACTTAAAAACGTAGAAATAAAAATAGATAACCCAGACGAAAATGGTGTAGGAGAAATATTAGGAAAAGGGCCAAATATAATGCTTGGATATTATGAAAATGAGGAGGCAACCAAAAAAGCTCTTCAAGATGGTTGGTTACACACTGGAGACTATGGATATATGGATGAAGATGGTTTCCTATATATAACAGGAAGAAAAAGTGATATTATAGTTTTAACAAATGGAAAAAACATATATCCACAAGAAATAGAATTTTTAATAAACAAATTACCATATACTGCAGAAAATATGGTATATGCTAGAAATAAAAGTAAAACAGACACATTATTGTGTGCAAAAATTGTGTATGACAAAGATAATATAAAAGATCATTTTGGAGAAAAAACACAAGAAGAATATGAAAAATTAGTATGGGAAGACATTAAAAATATAAATAAAGACTTACCAACATTTAAGCACATAAAAGAAATAATCTTAACAGACGAACCATTAGAAAAAACAACAACACAAAAAGTAAAAAGATTTGTAGAAATGAAAAAAATAGAAAAAGTGTAATTTGGGGACAGGCGTATTTTTTATATACAATAAAAAAAGTGGTACGCTCGCGAAAACAGAGCTTTCGACGCGCACATGTGCATTTTGCTTCGCAAATATGCACGCCACAAGGAAACTTAACCTTGTTAAACAGTAAAAAATGTTTAAGATTCAACTCCTCTGGACAAAATAAAAATAGAACTTATAAATGTCCGGAGGAGTTTTAATGAATGATTATTATAAACAAGATAGAAGGAAAAAACTAAAAGCTAATTTAACAAAAGTGTTAATATTTCTTTTAGTTTTTTTGATTATAGTTTTATCATATATACTATATGATAAAACACAAATTACAGAAAGTGCAACAGAAAAGGAAAATGTTGTAATAGAAAGGACAATGCAGACAGTAGAAGAAGTGGAAGAAGAAAACAGAACAATAACAGAAATGATTTCAGAAGTAAGTAGTAGTGTTGTTGGAATTTCTAAAGTGAAAAATACGGGAAGTAGCATTTTTTCTGATGAAAATATAACAAGCTTAGGACTAGGGACAGGCTTAATTGTTGGTGAGGACGGATATATTTTAACCAATGCACATGTAAGTGGAGAAAAATATAGTAAATGCTATGTTACACTGGTTAATGGAGAAACATATGATGGCAGTGTGGTCTGGTCAAATACAGATATAGATATGGCAATTGTGAAGATAAATCAGAGTAATTTACAAGTAGCAACACTTGGAGATTCTGATGATATTAAAGTAGGAGAAACAGTATATGCCATAGGAAATCCAATAGGATTTGAGTTTCAAAGAACTGTAACATCAGGCATTATAAGTGCAGTTAATAGGACAATAAAATTTACAGAAGACGATGAAGAAATATATATGGAAGATTTAATTCAAACAGATGCAACAATTAATCCTGGAAATAGTGGAGGACCATTAGTTAATGCAAGTGGGCAAGTAATAGGAATAAATGGTGTAAAAATAACATCAGCAGAAGGAATAAGTTTTGCAATACCAATAAATTCTGTAAAAGAGGTAATAGAAAGCTTTAATATAGAAGGAAAATTTGAAGAGGCAAGCTTGGGGGTTTTTGCATTTGATAAAAATGTATTAGGATATTTAGACGAAGATTTGCAATTCAGCAAAGGAATATATATTGCAAAGGTAAATACAAATTCTGCGGCGTCAGAAGCAGGATTACAAACAGGAGACATAATCTTAAGCATTGATGGAAATGAGCTGGAGAGAATGTGTGATTTAAGATGCTATATTTATACGAAAAAACCAGGAGATACGGTTACTTTGAAGATTCAAAGAAATAATAAAGAGATTGAAGTAGAGGCAGTCTTAAAAAAGAAAACATAATTTATTTTAATTATCAACAGACCACCTTTTATAAATATTATTCAAAATATGTCGGTCAAGCTGATTTTAGTACTACTTCTACATGAATTTTTGTAGCGCCCTCAAAAGTATTTGAGATTCCCTACAAAAATTTATTAAGAAGTAGTAACTTCAAATCACATTCCATTCCATATTTTTCATAATATTTATAAAAGATGGTCTATTGATGCAAAGTAAAAATATTGAAAAACGATAAAAAAATATTGACAAATGATAATGAAGAATGTAAAATAGTACTGCAAAGAAAAAGCAAAAGTAAATGGAGGGTTTTATGAAAATAGCAGTATTAGGCAGTTTTTTAATAGCTGTATTACATTCTATTTTGTTTTATGGGCAAGAATTAGGAATCTCAGTATTTCTTTTTTGTATAGCTTTAGGTTTTTTTATAATATATATTTTAAATAAAAAAGATAAAATAAAAAATAAAAAAGCACTAAATTTATGTGTTCCAATAATATTAATATCTGCAACATATTTTATATTTAATAATTCGTTTTTCTATGTTGCAAATGTAATAGCTTTGATAATTTTATTTGCTTTAATGATAATTTTAGCATTATTTGATAAAACATCAATTAGTCAAATATTAACTAAAACAATAAAATTAGTTTTGGGACCAATTGAGTTTTTAGAAGAAGCAATAGCAGAAATAGTAAATTCTATTATAGGAATATTTAAAAAAAGAGAAACACCTAAAGAAAAAAATGAAAAAATAAGAAAAATCATAATAGGAATAATAATTGCAATCCCTATATTAATTATTGTATTAATTCTACTTTCAAGTGCAGATAGCATATTTTCTAGTGAGTTAAGCGAAATGATAAATACAATATTTAATTTAGATATTTTTAAGAGTGAAACATATGTAAATCTATTTTTTAGAATTATAATTATTATAATAATAACAGTGTATTTAGTAGCACTCTTATATAATGTGGTAGAAGATGACTTTTGTGAAGAAGAGAACCAAGATAAGACAAACTGGAAAATAGATTCCACAATTGGTAATACTATTTTGACAATATTAAACTTAGTATATTTAGTTTTCTGCTATATACAAGTGTCTGTATTGTTCATGAAGACAGGGAATATGGAAAATTTTGATTATGCAAGCTATGCAAGACAAGGATTTTTTCAACTAATGGCAGTATCTGTTATTAACCTAATAATTATACTTATAACAAGTAAAAGAAATGAAGCAAACAAGAAAATGAGTTACACAAAGCTAATGAATTTATTTTTGGCAGTTTTCACGCTAATTATCTTGTTTTCATCATTTTATAGAATGTATTTATATGAACAAGAATATGGATATACATTTTTACGCTTAATGGTATATTTTGCACTAGCAACAGAGATGTTTTTGATTATACCAACAGTTATGTATATTTTGGATATGAAAATTAACTTGACAAAAACATATTTTATCGTGATAATTATTATGTATATAGTAGTAAATTATATTAATATAGATAATATTATTGCAAAAAAGAATATTGATAAATATTTTGAAGATTCTTCCGTAAGCTATGAATTAGATATATATTATCTTGAAACATTAAGTATAGATGCAACAAATCAAATAAAAAGATTAGTAAATTCAGAAGATGAAAATATACTAAGGGAAGTATCAATTTACCTTAACCGCATTAAGCAAAAAGTAGATGATATAACATGGCAGAGTTTAAACATTAATAAAATAATTGCCAAATATAATTTAGATAACTAGAAAGGAGAAGAACCGAATAATTTATTGGTTCGAAAAATTTATGAAAATAACAGGTAAAAAAAGTTTATCAAATTTTATAGAAATATGTTTAAAAATAATATTTGTATTAGGAATTTTAATCTATATAACATTACCATTATTGCTAAACTGGTACATAGAATTATTTAATCCAGTACTAAATTATATAGCGGCACTTGTAATATTATATGTGTCAGGGATTCCAGCACTTACAATAGTGTATAAATTCATAAAAATATTTGGAACCTTGAAACAAGATAACCCATTCACACTCGAAAATGTAAAACACCTAAGAGTTATATCGGCTTGCTCGTTAATAATTGCTATGGAATACATAATAGGAATTTTCTTTATAGTATCAGTGTTTGAGATAATTTTTATTGCAGTTTTTATTATAGCATGGCTTGGAGATTACATTTTGGCAGAGCTATTAAAAAAGGCTATAGATTATAAAGAAGAAAATGATTTAACAATATAGGTGTGTTAGGAAGGAATGAGAATAAATATGGCAATAATAGTAAACCTAGATGTAATGATGGCAAAAAGAAAGATATCTTCATCTGAGCTTGCGGAAAAAATAGGAATTACAAATGCAAATTTATCAATATTAAAAACGGGAAAAGGAAAAGCGATAAGGTTTTCTACTCTTGACGCAATTTGTAAAGCATTAAATTGTCAGCCTGGAGACATATTGGAATTTAAAGAATAATTAGAAATGTTTAAATTAAGCAGTTTCATATTTTCACTTTTGTATAAAAAACTAATTAGAGGTAATACTATAATTAGTTTTTTTTGACTGTATTTTTTTAAGGTGAGCATCACAAAAAAGTTTATCTTAAATAGGAGAGTGATAAAAATGAAGTCTTACTGGATAAAAAGTGTAAAAGAAAAAAAGAAATTTAAACCTTTAAATGAAAATATTAAGACAGATATATGTATTATTGGAGGAGGCCTTGCTGGATTAACTACAGCTTATTACTTAAGTAAATATAAAATAAAAACAGTTTTAATTGAAAAAGATGAAATCTGTAAACAAACTAGTGGAAATAGTACAGCTAAAATAACAAGTCAGCATGGTTTAATTTATAAATATTTAACTGATTCAAAAGGAAAAGATTTTGCAAGAAAATATTATGAGGCAAATGAAAAAGCAATAAGAAATATAAAGAGTATTATCGATGAAGAAAAAATCGAATGTGATTTTGAATATCAATCAGCTTATATATTTACACAAAAAGTGCAAGAATTACAAAAAATAAAAGATGAGGTAGAAGCGGTTAATAGTTTTGGAGGAAAAGCAAAAATAATCGAATCACAAGATATTCCAATTAACAAACTACAAAGTGTAGAGTATGTGGATAATCAAGAGAAAAAACTAAAAATAAGTGGAGATAATATTGAAAAAGAAAATCTGAACTTAGAAAGAGATTTAGTAAAGGAAAAAATGAAACAAGTACTTCCAATTAAAGCAATAGCGGGAATTGAATTTGAAAATCAAGCACAATTTAACCCATATAAATATGCAGTAGCTTTAGCCGAAATATGTAGTGAGTCTGGAATAAAAATATATGAACATACAAAAGCAATGGATATAGATACAGAAGATGAAAAAGAATATTACAATGTAATTTTGGAAAATGGCTGTAATATAAAAGCAAAATATATTATTCTAACAACAAAATATCCGATTGTGAATGTGCCAGGTTTCTATTTTATGAAAATGTATCAATCAACAAGTTATGCTATTGGTATGCAAACCAATAAAAAACCATTTGAAGGAATGTATATTAGTGCAGAGGAGCCAATAATATCTTTAAGAACAGCAAACAGTGGAGAAGAGAATTTTCTTATTGTAGTAGGCTTTAATCACAGAACAGGAGCTAATATTGATTTAAGTAATTCATATAAATACTTAGAAGAGATTGCAAAGAGTCTATATCCAAAAGGAAAAATAAAATATCATTGGAATACAGAAGATTGTATTACACTTGATAAAATACCATATATAGGGGAATTTTCAAGCATGTGGAAAAAAGCTTATGTAGCAACAGGATTTAACAAATGGGGAATAACTACTTCAAATATTGCGGCTGAAATTATAACAGATAAAATATTGGGAGAGCAAAATGAATATGAGGAAATATTTAAGGCTACAAGGTTAGAACCAATAAAAAATAGAAAAGAAGTAGTTAATATGGTTAAGGAAAGTGTCAATTCTTTACTGGTAAAAAAACTAGAAGTACCGCAAGAAGAAGCAAGTCAAATACAAAATGACGAAGGCAAAATCATAGAAATAAATGGACAGAAAATTGGAGTGTACAAAGATTTAGAAGGAGAAATTTATAAAGTTAATCCTGTATGTAAACATTTAAAATGCGAATTGGTCTGGAACAATTTAGAAAAAACTTGGGACTGCCCATGCCACGGATCAAGATATGACTACAAAGGCAATTTGATTTATGGACCAAGTGTAAATAACTTGGATAAGTAAATATCCATGCCTATTGTGTAAATTAATATTACATGATATAATTTGCAGAAAAATTAATAAAAATAATATGAAGTAAAGGAAGATTGAAAATGGAAAGAGAAAAAGCGGTAGAATTATTAAAAAAATATAATAAAGAGGAATTTCACATAAGGCATGCTTTTACAGTAGAGGGCGTAATGAGACATTTTGCGAAAGAGTTAGGTTATAATGAAGATTTTTGGGGAATAGTAGGGCTACTCCACGACGTGGATTTTGAAAAATATCCAGAAGAACATTGCAAGAAGGCTCCAGAATTATTAAAAGAAATTGATGCGCCAGAAGAAATGGTACATGCAATTTGTAGCCATGGATATGGTATTTGTTCAGATATAGAGCCAAAACATGAAATGGAGAAAATATTGTTTGCAACAGATGAATTGACAGGACTTATCTGGGCAGCAACTAAAATGAGACCATCTAAGAGTACAAAAGATATGGAAGTATCTAGCTTAAAAAAGAAATATAAAGACAGAAGATTTGCAGCAGGATGTTCAAGAGAGATAATTAGTCAAGGGGCAGAAAGATTAGGATGGACTTTAGAAGAATTGTTTGAAAAAACAATTTTAGCAATGAGGACTTGTGAAGATAAAATAGAAGAAGAAATAAATAAATAGAACCATTGTATTTTCTAAATTGGGGACAGGAGTTGAATTGGAAGAAGTCAGTAATATGTGTGTTTTCAGATTTATTTGTTGTTTGCTGTCGAAACGCACTCGCCTTTAATAAGGCTCGTTTGGTCGCTACACACTCCTACATAAATCTCAAAAACATACATATTACTGACTTTATGATGTAAACTTGGAATACTTGTATCTCCTTTTCCAATTTAACACACTTGTCCTCAATTTGAAATTCGAAAACTATTGCAAATCAAAAAAATACATAGTATAATAAAAAAAGTTTAATCATTTTATTTTATTCTTTTGTATATTTCTATACAGATTTCAAAAACATTATTTATTAATATAAATTATTAAAGGAGGGTCTGATTTTGGATTTTTTAAACAACTTAAAAGAAAGTCTTAGCAAGAATGAAAGCTTATCAAAAATAACAGAAACTATATCAGATTTTATAGAAGAATTATCAGGGGCATTAAAAAATAATACTAATAATGATACAGATATTGTCACGCAAATAGCTTCAAGCAGTAAATTAACTTTAGCTTCTGAAAACAGTATAATAAAAGCAAGGAACGAAGTACTTAGTGAATATGCAAGTAAAACAGAAGAACAAGGAGCATTATATTTCGTGTATAAAAAGTCAGAAGGAGAAGATAATTATATAGTATGGGAATATAATAGTGATAAACGTACACAAATAGAGGTAGAGAAAAAAGAATTACCAGAAGGTGCTAATGTAAACACTATAATGAGAATGCAAGATGGAAATTTTGTGATTGATCAAGAAGCAACTAAAGAAATTATAAATGAAATTGAAGAAAAAGCAAACGAGATAATAGAAAAACAAAATCAAGAAATAGAAGATTATAAAGAAGAAGGGCATACATATTTGGTAACAGAAGACATAGATGGAAGAGTGTTTTTGTGGGATTCCACAGAAGAAGCAAAGTATGAAATAGAAGATGTTTATTTTCCAGAAGAATTAAAAGATAAAGCAAAAGAAGGAAACAGTTTCTTATATCAAAATGGAACATATAATTATATATCAGAGTAAATTTTCTAAATTGAGGACAGGCGTTAAACTGAAAAAAGTCAGTAATATGTGTATTTTTCGGATTTATTTGTCGCTTACTGTCGAAACAATATAATCAAATTTTTAAAATTTGATGCGTTTCTCCAATCGCACTCGCTTTTAATAAAGATCGTTTGGCTGCTGCGTGCTTCTACATAAATCTTTAAAATATACATATTACTGACTTTATGATGTAGATTGGGAATATGTGTATATCCTTTTCCAAATTAACGCTTGTCTCCAATTTGAAAAAAAGTGGAGAAATACGCCTATCCCTAATTTGGAACTTATATAGTTTCTTCGCTTTCACCTGTTGCATAATTTATTGTAATGCCAGGTTGAACATTATAACAATACACATTAAAACAAATGCTTTCTCCATTGTCTTCTACAGATTTTGCCTCAATTTGTACCCCACTGGCAACCAAGTTATTGCCCTCATAAATAGGGGTAACTCTGTATAAAACATGATTATTAGTCTCTTTTATATATTCTGCTACATCATTTTCGAAAGGTAGCATTCCCTCTGTATTCATATATCTTGTACCTGTGATAAGATTTTTTTCATTAGCATTTTCATTACTTAATTGATATCCGATTAGATGACATCTATTATACAAATATCCACCATCTACTATATCATATTGTTTATTTACCCAACCAGAAGGAGTAATACTAGAAATACTTTCCCTTTCATCATCCTCGGAAGGCATAGTGTCAATGCTTAGACAAGCAAAAGCAACACCACATCTGCCTAAAGAATCCAATTCACTATATTCTTCAAATGATAAGGTTGTATAATCACTTTCTTCAAATTCTGGCTCATTATTATTTAAAACAACATAAGGACTATCTTCATATTCTGGTATAGAGTCTAAATCAAAAGATGATGAATAAGATGGCTCTGAATTATTAGATGGGTATATAGCATTAGTATTATTAGCTAAAAGTAAGTTTTGCAATTCAGGATTACCATATCCAACAATGCCAATAATTATAACAAATAGTAATATAAATAGTAATTTAATAGAATTTGATCCGACTTTTTCTCCTTTGTCTACTCATTTATTCATCTCCTCTTACTATAAATAAAGTAACTAACTTTTAATATATTCATTTTCGTTACTTTATAAATTATTTTATTTAAAATAATTTATATCATAAGTTAAAAGGAAATACTAGTAGAAATAAAAAATTGATTTAAGATATTGAAAAAATAGACGAATATTTAAATAGAAATTAAAAAAATCATCAGAAAAATTTCTTGATGACTTTGGTGCGCCTGGAGGGACTCGAACCCCCGGTCTGCAAGTTCGTAGCCTGCCATTTTATCCAGCTAAACTACAGGCGCAAATATAATTTAATTATGATAAATAGTAAAAGGCAAAAGCTTTATTTAACTAATCTAAAGCTATAAGACTAAACATTATTATACTTTGAAATAAAAAAAAATTCAATAGAAAATGAGAAAAAAACTTGCAAATAAGTAAAAAGTGTGCTATTATATATAGCGTCAAATAAATAACGAGGTGTAGCGCAGTTGGTAGCGCGCGTGGTTTGGGACCATGAGGTCGCAGGT
>CAZPKK010000009.1:0-33070 GCA_964587175.1 uncultured Clostridium sp. | reverse complement strand
CAAAAGATATGGCAACAGGAAATAGTCAACAAGTTGCAATTACAGCAAGCACAAACTTAACAGACGAGGATATAGACAAAGCAGTAAAAGATGCAGAAGCACATGCGGCAGAAGATAAGAAAAGAAAAGAAGAAATAGAAGTTAGGAACAATGCAGAAAGTTTAGTATATAATTGCCAAAAAACAATTACAGATTTAGGAGATAAAATAAGTGGCGAAGAAAAAGCTAAAGCTGAGACAGAAATGGAAAATGTAAAGAAAGCATTAGAAAGTTCAGATGTTGAAGCAATTAAGTCTGCAACAGAAAAGCTAACACAAGTATTCTATTCAATTTCAGAAAAAGTATATTCACAAGCTCAAAATGCAGCAAACAATACAAGTGAAGCAGGAAACGCTGGAGCAAATGAAGAAAGCAGTGAACAACATACAGACAGTAATGGGAATGTTTATGATGCGGATTATAAGGTTGATGACGACAAGTAATTTGAAAGATAATTGTTTTTGACGTTGTCACTGCAAATCAAAAATTTAATCAACGTACAACAAGTACGCCTCATAAATTTTTGATTTGCGTTCCTAGTCAAAAATCAATTCTTTTTCAAATTACGAGGAAGAGGAAGATAATTGGTTTTGGCACTGTTGTGCTAGAAGTTAGAGCGTTAGAGGTTAGATAATTAATGGATATGGGTTTAAGAGTTAGAAATTAGAGATATAAATTTCTAATTTCTAACTTCTAATTCTCTAACCTCCGAAGGAGGCTAGAATGGCAAATAAAGATTACTATGAAATATTAGGAGTAGACAAAAATGCAAGTGATGATGAACTAAAAAAAGCATTTAGAAAACTTGCAAAAAAATATCATCCAGATGCTAATCCTGATAATAAAAAAGAAGCAGAAGCTAAATTTAAAGAAGTAAATGAGGCCTATGAAGTTTTATCAAATCCTGAAAAAAGGAAAATGTATGACCAATTTGGTACAGCTGATCCAAGTCAAGGGTTTGGAGGAACAGGAGGACCTTTTGGTGGAAGAAGTGGTTATTATTCATATTCATCATCAGGAGGATTTGATGGCTTTAGTGACTTTGGTGATTTAGGAGATATTTTTTCATCTTTCTTTGGAGGAGGATTTGGAGGAAGAAGTTCATCTAAAAGTAATAATGCTCCAAGACAAGGTGCAGATTTGAGAGCTAGCATAGATATTACATTTGAAGAATCTTATTCAGGAACAGAAAAACATATTAATTTAATGAGAAATGAAACCTGTACAACATGTCATGGAGAAGGAGCAAAGCCTGGTACAAAAAAACAAAAATGTGGTGTATGTAATGGAACAGGTCAAATAAAACAAACTCAAACAACAATATTTGGACAAATGCAAACAGTAAGGCCTTGCACAAATTGTAATGGAACAGGGGAAATAATACCAGATCCATGTCCAGACTGTAGGGGAAAAGGCACAGTAAGAAAACAAGTAAAAGTAACTGTTAAGATTCCTGCTGGGATTGATGATAACCAAACTCTAGTCCTTCGTGGGGAAGGAGAACCCGGAGAAAAAGGTGGAGCAAAAGGTGATTTATACATAACAATTCGAGTGAAAAAACATAGCATTTTCACAAGAAAAGGGCAAGATGTACTTTGTGAAGTGCCAATAACATTTACTCAAGCAACTTTGGGAGCAGATTTAAAAATTCCTATGGTAGATGGTAGTCAAGAAACATATAGAATACCAGATGGAACCCAACCTGGAACTAAGTTTACAATAAGAGGTAAGGGCTTTAGAAATATAAATAATAGTTCGCAAGGTAATTTTGTATTTACTGTATTAGTTCAAGTACCAAAAAAATTAACCAAAGAACAACGAGATTTAATGACAGAGCTTGCTAAGACAATGAATGAGCAACCACCTGTGAAAAAAAGAGGCTTATTTGGATAAAAGAGAGGACCTTCTTAAAAAATAAAGATATGGATTGTTTTTTTAAGAAGGTCTATATTTTGTTCATATATCAAGTACTCAAAAAGTCGAATAATAGCATATTATATATTAAGTAGCTAATTGCTACTTAGGAGGTGTATATAATATGATGCAAGATAAATGCTGTAAGAAAAATAGATGTTGTGTTGATATTATAATTTGTATTCTAACATCTTTAATCACATTTGTAGTTGGGGTAATAATTGGTGCATTAACCGGTTTAGTAACTGCCTTAGGTACAGGTGCTATAATAGCAATTCTTGCTATTCTTATAATATTATTAATCATAAGGATTTTGACATTAATTTGCTTTAGAGACGATTGTAAGAAAGAATGTTATAATGATTATGATAAATATTGCTAATTAAAACTAATAGACGGTAACAAATTTAAGTTTGTTACCGTCTATTAGTTCATATAGGGAGATACTGTTTTTCTTGACTTAAAAAAAATATATTTATATAATAAGAATATGGAAAAGCAGAAATAAAATTTCTTTATTAAATTTGTGTAAATTAAGAAAGGAGTTTATAAAAATGGAAGAAAAGAAAGAGAAAAAAATAAGCATAATTTTATTTATAATTATTATTGTCTTGGTTGCAGTTGTGAGTTCTATTACTACTATAATAATATATGGACAGATTTTAGATAAAAAAGCAGAAGAGTTTTTAGTAAAAAGTATTAAAGAAGATATGGAAAATTTACAAGAAGAAAATGAGATTGTTAATAATTACATAGAAGGAGAATTGGAAACTTAGTAGATTCATATAACCTAATAAAATTTAAAAGAAATAGCTAGGGAAAAAGAAAAAAGGGAAATTAGATATAATTCTAAATTCCCAAAATTTTCTTTGCTCTAGCTACATCTTCTGTAGTAGCATTTGGTACATCTTCAAGTTCATAATTACAATCAAGATTTTCCCACTTAAATCTTCCTAAGTCATGATAAGCAAGTATTTCGATTTTTTGAACATTCTTTAAAGTGGAAAGAAAATCTTTTAATTTTAATAAATCTTCCTCGTCATCTGTAATTCCTGGAACTAAAACTTGTCTTATCCAAGTTGGCTTATTTATATCACTTAAATATCTCGCAAATTCAAGTTCAAGTTTATTAGAAACACCAACTAAGTCTTTACATATATCGTCATTAATGCATTTTATATCAAGTAAAAACAAATCAGCTAAATCGATTATTTTCTTCATTTTTTCCGTAATTGGAAAGTTGCCTGAAGTATCAATCGCAACATGAATTTTTTTCTTTTTTAGCTTTGGCAATAGTTCTAATAAAAAATCTTGTTGAAGTAAAGGTTCTCCACCAGATAAAGTAACACCACCACCTGATACAGTGAAATAATTTTTATATCTTAAAATTTTAGCAAGTAAATCATCAGATGAATATTCTAACCCTGCATGTATAGCCCAAGTATCTCTATTGTGACAATATTTACAATGTAGGCCACATCCTTGAAAAAATACTACAAATCTTATTCCTGGACCATCAACTGCACCAAAAGATTCAAAAGAATGTATTCTTCCAATTATTTTATTATTCTGAGTAGTTAAAACATTTTTATTAACTTGTTTTGACATGGTTTTCTCCTAACTTAAGATTTATCATAAAATGAGAAAGACATTTCGCAGGGCAAGTTTCTGGAGCAATAGCGAAATACATGTCCTTGCTTTGCCCGGACGCACAAGGTAGACTAACCTTGTTATATAGCAAAAAAATAGGTGACAAGGTCTGTAAACCTGCCACCTCAGTATTTTGTCTAACAGAAAATTAAAAATTTACTATTAGACAAAACACATACTAAAATCGTAAATTAGCCTTTGAGATTTTCTTCTTATAATCGAAAACTCCGAATTGGCATGAACAAAAGGAAGATAAAAACCTTTTGTTCATGATATAATTCTAATGCAAGATGAAGCAAGTCTAAAACTAAAATTAAATTCGTTCATGAATAGTTCTATTTATAACATCTAATTGTTGTTCTCTTGTAAGCTTGATAAAGTTTACAGCATATCCAGAAACACGTATTGTAAGTTGTGGGTATTTTTCTGGATGATCCATTGCATCAATTAGTAATTCCCTATTAAAGACATTTACATTTATATGATGGCCAGTTTGCTTAAAATATCCATCAAGCATACTTACCAAATTATTTACCCTTGTGCTTTCATCTTTTCCAAGTGCTGCTGGAGTAATAGAAAATGTAAATGAAATACCATCTTCAGAATATTCATAAGGAAGTTTTGCTATAGTATTCATTACAGCCAATGCTCCATTTGAGTCTCTACCATGAAGAGGGTTTGCACCAGGACCAAATGGTTCTCCACTACGACGACCGTCAGGTGTGTTACCTGTATTTTTACCATAAACAACATTAGAAGTTATTGTTAATATTGATAATGTATGTTTTGAATTTCTATATGTGTGATGTTTTTGTAATTTCCTCATAAAGGATTTTACAACATCAACAGCTATCTCATCAACTCTGTCATCATCATTTCCGTATTTTGGAAAATCTCCCTCTACTACATAATCTACAGCTAATCCTGTTTCATCTCTTATAACTTTTACTTTAGCATACTTTATTGCAGAAAGAGAATCAGCTACAACAGATAAACCAGCTATACCGCATGCCATAGTCCTTAAAACATCTTGATCTCTATCATGTAAAGCCATTTCTAATGCTTCGTATGAATACTTATCATGCATATAGTGAATTGCATTTAATGCTTTAATATATATTTTTGCAACATATTCCATCATAACATCAAATTTTTCCATAACTTCATCATAATCTAAATATTCAGAAGTAATAGGTTGATATTTTGGAGCAACCTGCTTTCCAGAAAGCTCATCTCTACCACCATTAATAGAATAAAGTAATGTTTTTGCGAGATTTGCTCTAGCTCCAAAGAATTGCATTTGCTTACCTATTTTCATTGCAGATACACAACAAGCTATTCCATAGTCATCGCCTAAAGTAATTCTCATTAAATCGTCGTTTTCATATTGTATAGATGAAGTCCTTATAGAAATATCTGCGCAATAATCTTTAAATCCTTTTGGTAAATTATTTGACCATAATACTGTTAAATTTGGTTCAGGAGCAGGTCCTAAAGTGTCTAATGTGTTAAGTATTCTAAATGAATTTTTAGTAACTAAAGTTCTTCCATCAATTCCCATACCACCAATACTTTCTGTTACCCAAACAGGATCACCACTAAATAAAGAATTATATTCTGGTGTTCTCAAAAATCTAACTAATCTTAGTTTTATAATAAATTGATCCATTAATTCTTGAGCTTCTTTTTCTGTCAAAGTTCCAGCTTGCAAATCTCTTTCAATATATATATCTAAGAAAGTAGAAGTTCTTCCTAAACTCATGGCAGCACCATTTTGATCTTTAATTGCTCCTAAATAAGCAAAATATAACCATTGTATAGCTTCTTTAGCATTTGAAGCAGGTACTGATATATCAAATCCATATTTTGCAGCCATTGCTTTTAAGTCGTTTAGAGCTTTTATTTGGTCTGAAACTTCTTCACGTTTCATTATAATGTTTTCTGTAAGTTCATCTGTATCTAATATATCTAATTCTATTTTTTTCTCGTCAATTAATGCGTCAACACCATATAATGCAACTCTTCTATAATCACCAATTATTCTTCCACGCCCATATCCATCTGGAAGTCCTGTAAGAAGATGTGAACTTCTAGCTGCTCTTACATCAGGTGTATAAACTTCAAAAACACCATCATTATGTGTTTTTCTCAAATTATGATAAATATATTCTGTTTCTGGATCAACTTTAAGACCATAACTTTCTGCTGATTTTTCAACAATTCTTATACCACCATTTGGCATAATTGCTCTTTTTAAAGGAGCATCTGTTTGAAGTCCAACAATTTCTTCTAAATCTTTATCAATATATCCTGCATCATAAGCATTTATAGAAGATGGTGTTTTACAGTCAGCATCTAATACTCCACCATTTTCTCTTTCTTTATTATAAAGTTCTAATACTTTATTCCATAGTTTTTTTGTCTTTTCTGTGGCATCTTTTAGAAATTCTTTGTCTCCCTCATAAGGTGTATAGTTAGATTGAATAAAATCTCTAACATCTATTTCTTTTGTCCATTCGCCAGACTTATCAAACCCTTCCCATTGCTTAAATTCCATATATATATATATAACCTCCTCATTTTTTTCATTATACATACAAATCATATCATAATATATAAACAATATCAATAAAAATGTCAAAAAAATACTATCCATATTATTATAAATAGTATCAAAAAAAATATTCTATATTTCTTCGATTTTTGTGGGAAAATGGAGGATTTTTGAAATTATATTGAGTAAAATATTTTTAAATGATTAGTTTCTATCATAAAAAAGAAAATGATAATAGGTAAAAAAATTATCAATTTTAAGAAAAACAGAGCTATAACAGAATTAAGTCTGTTATAGCTGTTACATCATTAATCTTCATTAATTACTTTTGCTATTTTATAAATTAACTTTTGCTTTTCAGGACTTGAATTCTTTATAAGTTCATCAAACTCAGAAGATAAATATGTGCTAGAATTATTTGAAGAACCATTTAATATTGAACCTTCACTTATTCCTAAAATATCGCAAATTTGACTTAATCTTTTTAAGCTAATATGAGAGCTACCACGTTCTATTCTACTCAAAAAAGCTATTGAGACATCTAATTTTTCAGCTAGTTTTTCTTGAGTTAAATTCTTTGCTGTTCTTGCTTTTTTTAGTCTCTCACCAATAATGTTATAGTCCAATGCCATCTAATTCACCCCTTCTCAATCTGAAATGAATATAGCACTTATAAAATTCAAATTACAGAAACTTCAAAGTAAATATATACATATAAGACTCGTTTTGTGTTAGTATGTATAATTTGACTCAATAATATGTATTTACTAGACAAAGAATCACAAAGATGTTATACTATCAAGGAAAAAATAAAAGGTATAAAGAAAAAAATGGAACAGAAAAGGCGGTCGCAAAATGCAAGAAAAACTGAAATATTTTTTGAATACTAAAATTCTAGGAAGTGAAATTATTTATCATAATGAAATTGAATCTACACAAAAAGAAATAAGGAAAATGGCAGAAAACAACATAAAAAATGGCACTATAGTAATAGCTGATTATCAGACAGATGGAATAGGGACAAATGATAGAGTATGGCTTTCAGAAAAAGGGGAAAATATTACATTTTCATTTGTAATATATCCAAGATGTAAAGTAAATGAATTAGAAGAAATAACAATAGATATTGCAAAATGTATGATAGAAGCGATTCATGAAATAAGTGGTAATAGATTAGAAATAAAAGAGCCAAATGATATAGTATATAATGGTAAAAAAATGGGAGGAATATTAACACAAATTGTGACAATTGGGGAAAACATAAAGTATTTATTAATAGGAATTGGAATTAATGTTAATCAAATTGATTTTCCTGATGAACTAAAAAACATTGCAACATCATTAAAAAAGGAATTTGGAAAAGAATTTTCAAGAGAAGAAATAATAGCGAAATTCTGCAATAAATTTGAAAACTATTGTATTGAAAAAAATATTATTTAAAATTCAAATTGAAGGACAGGCGTATTTCTCCAATTTTTGTAATTTGACGCCTGTCCCTAATTTGGAATTTTAATAATTTTCTGTATTTAATTCAAAATAGCTTTGTGGATGTTTGCAAACTGGACAAACTTTTGGAGCTTCTAATCCAACATGAATATGTCCGCAGTTTCTACATTTCCAAACAACAATACTTCCTTTTTTGAAAACTTCACCATTTTCAACATTTTCTAATAATTTTTTATATCTTTCTTCATGGTGTTTTTCAACTTCTGCAATTGCTCTAAATGTTGCAGCTATCTCTAAAAAGCCTTCTTCTTCAGCTTCTTTAGCAAATGTAGGATACATATCTGACCATTCATAATTTTCTCCTGCTGCTGCATCAGCTAAATTGGATTTTGTATCTCCAATCCCATCTAAATATTTAAAATGTAATTTAGCATGTTCTTTTTCATTTTCTGCTGTTTCTAAAAATATTGCAGCTATTTGCTCATATCCTTCTTTTTTTGCAACGCTTGCAAAAAAAGTATATTTAGTTCTTGCTTCTGATTCTCCAGAAAAAGCAGCTCTTAAATTTGCTTCTGTTTTTGATCCTTTTAATTCCATATTATTACCTCCAACATTTATTAAATTCACCTGATATCATAATACATAGAATAAAAAAAGTCAAGTAATTACAAGGTATAGATAGTATTGATATTAAAAGAATTAATACTATCACGCAAAGTATATGAGTTAAATAATCTGGGGAAAAATAGACATAAAAATTAAAAAAAATATGAAAAACAAAACACAAAGTGTAAAGATTGAAGATTTTATAATTGTATGATATAATACTGCTATCCTGAAAGAAAGGAGAATTGTGCCATGAAGCGGCAAAAGCTGGATAAGGTTGCTACCGTTTTGGAGGCAACCTGTGTCATTCTGACTGCTGTGTACACAGTAATCAGAATGAGTATTGCTCTCATGCCAGAAGAGCAATAACAATTAGGCAGAGTGGAGTTTCCCTCTGCCATTAAATTAAAATAATAGATAATGATAAAAGGAGGAAGTCTTGAATGGACTTACGAAAAGAGTTATATCAATTAGGAGATGAAGAATATAAAAAATTTCAAAGTTCGTTATGTCCATGTGTAGAAGGTATAATAGGAGTTAGACTACCTAAACTAAGGGATGTCGCTAAAAAGATAGCGAAAGAAAAACCAATAGATTTTTTAGATACATATAAGTGTGAATTATATGAAGAAAAGATGATTTATGGTTTAGTAATAGGATACATGAAGACGGATTTTGAAGAAAGAGTAAAGTATTTAGATAAGTTTATTCCAATGATAGATAATTGGGCTGTTTGTGACTGTTGCTGTTCTACATACAAATTTACTAATGATAACCTAGATGAAATGCTAAAATATTTGAAAAAGTATCTTAGCACAAAAGCATTAAAAAACAGTAGCAAGGAAAGAACTGCTTATCAGGGAAAAGAATTTGAACTAAGATTTGTATGCATTATGCTTATGGATTATTATTTGATAGATAAGTATTTTGATAAAGTATTAGAAATATATAATAATATTGATTCAGATAGATATTATGTGCAAATGGGAATTGCTTGGGGAATATCAGTAGCTTTTGTGAAAAATGCAGAAAAAACGATGGAGTTTCTAAAAAATAATGACTTGGATGATTTTACATATAATAAAGCTTTACAAAAAATAATTGAGTCTAATAGGGTAAGTAAAGAAGTAAAAGATGAAATTAAAAAAATGAAAAGAAGGGCTGAGAAATAATATGGATTTTGAAGTAGAGAGATGTGATGATAAAGAATATGTATTAGAAATGGTTGGTAAGCAAGGAAGCTTGCTAGACTATGCTTCAAACAGATTAAAAAGTGACAAGGAAGTAGTAATGGTTGCAGTAAATCAAGATGGAAATGCATTAGAATTTGCAAATAGTAATTTAAAAGATGATAAAGAAGTGGTATTGACCTCTATAAAAAAAGTGGGGTGGACAGCATGTTATGTGAGCAAAAGATTAGCTGATGACAAAGAGACAATGTTAGAGGCAGTGAAAATAGATGGGCAAGGACTATATTATGCGTCAAAAACATTAAGAGATGATTATGATGTTGTATATACAGCTGTTAGCAACAAAGGTTTAATTTTAAAATATGCTAGCAAAAGATTAAGGGCAAATAAGGATATTGTTCTTGCAGCAGTAAAAAACGATAAAAGAGCTTTAGAATATGTTTCTGATGATGCCTTAAAAGAAGAAATTAGCAAAATGGAGGAAGAAAGTAGTTAAATAACAAATTAGTAAATAATTTCTAAAGTTTAATAAACGCCAGTAGTAACATCCTAAAAAAAGTATTTCAAATATGTCGTCCAAGCTGATTTTCATACTTTTTTTAGGATGTTGTTACTGGCATTATTACACAAAACTTGAATATTTTTTTAAAAATGTCAAAGACTAAAACTGGTAATAAAGCGTGATATTCATTAAGAAAGGAAATGTGGGTAAAATGAAAATATCTTGGCTGAAGTATGATAAAGATGACAGAAGTTTTAAGGTGCCAGAAAGATTAGGTTTTGATGTTTTTAAATTAGAAGACCCAGATACTACAGATGGCAAAATAAAAGAATTAATAAGCAAAAGCTATGATACAATAATTCTTACAAATGAACTTGCTGGTTTTTCAGAAGATATAATTAGAAAATATAGTAGGGATAGAAATATAAACATCATAATTGCAAGAGATAAAGAATAGAATTCAATAATGATGTTTAGGAAGGATGACCAATTTAAGTTGAATTATTGTGAGTTTATTGAAAAGTTTGAAAAGAAAATAAGTAAATTCTATTTTAATGATTATTCTAATTTAGTTTTTTTATGTATTGGGACAAATAGATTAGTCGGAGATTCCATAGGTCCAATTGTGGGAAATAGCTTAAAAAACATGGAAAATGAATATATGCAAATATATGGGACAATAGAAAATAATATAAACTTTCTAAATGCTAAAGAAACAATAGAAGAAATTTACTATAATTTTGAGAAACCTTTTTTAGTTACAGTAGATGCAGCTCTAAGTCAAACGAAAAATAAAGGAGATATTGTTTTAAGTGAAGGATATATGAAAATAGGAAAAGCATTGCAAAAAAGCATATGCTTTTATTCTGATGTTAATATAAAATGTGTGGTTGGTAAATCGTATTTGGAAAAAGAAAGGAATCTGAAAGAATTGAAAAACATGACTTTGGAAGAGAGCAAGGAGCTAGCAGAGATTATTTCTAATGGAATAAAAAAAGTTATAAAAAAATCAAATATTCATGTATAAGATATGAAAAAGATGGTAAAAATCTAAGTAAGAAAATTACTTGGAAAGATTTGTAAAACTAATCTGTTTCTTAGGAAAGGTATGTGAAATAAAATGAGTGATATGAAAAACATAATAGTTTTAAAAGATTTACCATCAAACTTAATAGAAGAGGCTTTTGTAGTGCTAAAGGAGAATAAAAAAATACATAGATATCAAACAGTGGAAAATAAAACAAAAAAGGTAAATGAAACAAAAAATAATAAAGATTATATTATAAAAGAAGCGGAAATGCTATTAAAATCATATACAGAAGATTTGGAGAAGAAAGGCCCAAGTATGAAAAAATTAGAAAAAAGATATAAAAATTCGCTTAGAATAAATCTGCTTTTATTATTTACTACAATTTTGGGAGTTGCATTTAGTTTTGTGTAAGAAAAGCATTTCGTAGAGAAGGCCTCTGGAGCGACGGTGAAATACATGTCCTCGCCTTGCTCGGACGGTCCAAGGTAGCATAACCTTATTGTATAGCAAAAATCTTCGATTTTTCCTATACAATAAGAAAAGTGGTACGCTCGCGAAACAAGAGCTTTCGATGCACACATGTACGCATTTTGCTTCGCAAATATGCACGGACCAAGGGAAGTGAAACAGTGGTGACAGGATTAATTCTGTTACTACTGTTTCACCTTTGTTTTGTAGGAAAAATTGGTTTTTAATAATATTGTTTTAGTAATCGCACATACTTTAAATATTATAAAAAAAGTTTGTTACTCTTCTGTATTAATAGTAATAAAAAATGGCTTAATAACATATACATTAAAAAACAACAAAGTTAGAGGTGTTTTTTAACGGAGGTTTTATGGAAAGAACTTTAAGCCAAGAAGAGAGAATAAGAAGAGCAGAAGAAATATATAACAGAAGAAGAACCGTAAATCGGAGTAAGGGTATCTAGTAGCAATGTTAATTCAAGTGATAAGAAAAAAATATCACTTTTTAAAAAAATGTTTATGCAACTTGCTATTTGTGCTGTTATATATATAATTTTTTATCTTATAAAAAATACGAATTACATATTTTCGGAAGATGTAATAAATAAAACTAAAGAGCTGTTAACATATGATATTAATTGGGGAAATGTGCAAAGTGGGATAACTTCTTTCTTTGAAAATAATAAAGACAAGTTTAGCTTTCTAGGTTGGTTTGAAGAAGAGACAGATGACGAATATGAAGAAACCCAGACAGATGAAGACACTGAAAATGAAGAAAATAGTGAGGACAATGAATCAGATGAAGAAGATTCAGCAGGAGGGATAGGAGGAGCAGATACAGATGAAGTAGTAGAAGAGACAGATGATGAAGAAAAATCTCAAGCTGAGCTAGATATAGAATATATAAAAGAAAATTATAGTTTTATTGTGCCAGTTACTGGCACAATAACTTCTAGATATGGAACAAGGGAAGCAACAGAAGTGGTTTCTGCTAATCATGCTGGAATAGATATAGGAGCTGACGAGGGAACAGCAATTTATGCTGCAATGGATGGCACTGTTACTCTGGTATCAGAAGAAGGAGAATATGGAAAGCATATAGATATAACAAATGGAGATGTTTTAACAAGATATGCTCATTGCAGTATATTGCTAGTAGAAGAAGGGCAGGAAGTAAAAAAAGGAGATAAAATTGCAGAAGTAGGGTCAACAGGAAAATCGACTGGGCCACATCTCCATTTTGAAATAAGAAGAGATGATAGGACGGTTAATCCAGAGTCTATTATAGAGTTTTAAATATTAAGGGAAGGAACGATAATTTATGAGTATAAAGCTTGACCTAAAAATTTTCTTGTTTTTGTTTCTATTTCTACTAACATCTCAATTTGAAATATATATTGTGTTAATGATATTTGCAATAATTCATGAGTTAGGGCACTTGATAGCAGGTTTAATATTAAAGTTCAAGCCAGAAGAAATAAGATTGACACCAGTAGGACTTAGAATACAATTTAAAGCAAGTGACGAAGAATATAAAATAGAAAATGCTAAATCTTATACAATAAAAAAAGCGATTATTGCTCTTGCAGGTCCTTTGACAAATTTACTTATTGCTACAATCATAGTTGTAATGGCAAAACTAAATTTGAGCACTCAAAATATGTACATATATTTATTAATTGTATACGCTAATTTTTTAATTGCAATATTTAACCTAATTCCAATATATCCAATGGATGGAGGAAGAGCAGTAAAAGAAATATTAAAACTAGTATATGGAAATAAAAAAGCATATAAAATTACATATTTTTTATCTAAAACAGTGCTAATATTGCTAACAGCAGCTTCAAGTATAGCAATATTGTATTTGAAAAATATAGCAATATTGATAATAATTGCGTATTTATGGTATTTGGAAATTGCAGAAATAAGGAAGTATAATAGGAGAAAGAAAATTGAAAGGGCAATACTAAATAATGATTAATGATGATATTAATTAGAGAGAAAGCTTAAGATTACTAAAAAATATACCTAAATTACTAAAAATATGATATAATATTTATGTGTTATATAATAAAAAAAGGAAGCGGAAAATGTTTAACATAGAAGAGGAATTAAAAAAATTGCCTTCAAAACCAGGCGTATATATAATGCGTGACAAAGATGATAAAATAATATATGTAGGAAAGGCAGTGTCACTTAAAAACAGAGTAAGGCAATATTTTAGAAAAACAAATAAAACAAAAAGAATAGAAAATATGGTTGCTCTAATTGACCATTTTGAATATATAGTTACAGATACTGAGGCAGAGGCTCTTATATTAGAATGTAATCTAATTAAGAAAAACATGCCTAAATTTAATGTGCTTTTAAAAGATGATAAAACATATCCATACATAAAAGTAAATGTAAAAGCAGAATATCCAGATGTGTATATTACAAGAAGGATATTAAATGATGGAGCAAAATATTTTGGACCATATGCAAATGCTGGAGCTGCAAAAGAGATGGTAGAGTTTATTAAGTCAAAGTTTAAAATAAGACAATGTAGAAGTTTTAAATACAAAGATAGACCTTGTTTGAATTACCACATAAAAAAATGCTTAGCGCCTTGTATGGGATATATTTCAAAAGAAGAGTATATGAAACAAATAGATGAAATAATAGATGTTTTAGAAGGAAAAACAGATAAATTATTAAAGCAAATATCTAAAGAAATGGAAGAGGCTTCGCAAAATATGCAGTATGAAAAGGCAGCATATTTAAGAGATAAAATTTTGGCTGTTGAAAGAATTTCAGAAAGGCAAAAGGTATCAAATATTTCTGAAAATGATATTGATGTAATTGGGTTAGCAAAGAGTGACACAAGAGTTTGTATAGAAATATTTTTTGTTAGAAAAAGCAAAATGATAGGTAGAGAGCATTATTTTTTAGATGATTTGATAGATGAAGAAGCAAAAGAAATTTTGTCCAACTTTATTAAACAATATTATATGGACAGACCAATTCTTCCAAATAAAATAATGATAAGAGAAGATATTGAAGATAAAGAGGTTTTGCAAAAATGGCTAAGTGATACTGTAGGAAGAAAAGTAGAGATAAAAACACCACAAAAAGGCGAAAAACTTCGATTGGTGGAAATGGCAGAAAATAATGCGAAAATCACTTTAGAAAACAAGGAAAAAGATAAAAATGCAATTTTATTGGAATTAAAAGAGGTTTTGAGGATAGATAAATTACCTAGAAAGATAGAATGTTATGATATTTCAAATTTATCTGGAACAAATATAGTTGCAGGAATGTGTGTAATGCAAGATGGAATTATAAAAAAGAATTTATCTAGGAGATTTAAAATAAAAACAGTATTTGGGCAAGATGATCCAAGATGTATGAAAGAAGTAATTACAAGAAGACTAATTCATTCCATAGAAAGTCCAAATGGAGGATTTGGTAAACTTCCTGATGTAATATTTGTAGATGGTGGAATTACACAAATAAGAGCAGCAATAGAGGCAATTTCAGAATTAAAAAAAGAGTATGAATCTAAGATTGATATAAATATACCAGTTTTTGGAATGGTAAAAGATGACAAGCACTCTACAAGAGCACTTATGAATAAAGAAAGAGAAGAACTAGCCATTTCAAATAATCTATTTAATTTAATAACTAATTTCCAAGATGCGGTACATGATACTGCAATAGGATATCATAAAAAATTAAGGGAAAAGGAATTAACTAAATCTGTTTTAGATGAAATTATGGGAATAGGGGAAGTGAAAAAGAATGCTCTTTTGAAGAAATTTGGTAGTATAAAGAAAATTGCAGAAGCAGATGTAAAGCAAATAAGTGAAGTAAAAGGAATTAATTTGGAACTTGCAAGAAAAATAAAGGATAAATTGTCGTAATTTTGCATACGAAAACAGGCATAAACCTAAGATTTCTGAATATTTATATTAATAGTTATGGTTTGCAAATGTGTCACATATGTAGTGCTTTTAGGTACATCTCATCTTGCTGGTAGATATGTGTGCTTTAAAATTCGTCCCATCTTGCTGTCACATATATTTTGTACTCTCCAGGTTTTCGAGTAAAAAATATATGTGACACGTGGGACTACATAGAGGCATGAATATACCTACCACGTGGTGCTATATAGAATAAAAAATTATGTGATACGTGAAACTACTGAGAGTGAAACGTGGGACAGCATATGGTGATATTGCAAATTGTAATAATAAATAATTCGGAAGGGGAATGAGAAATGGAGTTTGCAGATAATGTTTCTTCAGAGGGAAAGAGTGGACATGCAGATGCTAATATGAATAATAAAGATAAAGGCTTTGTTGGTAAGTTTGCAAGGCATAAGATAATGTTTGCTATTATTATAGCTACAATGGGGTTTATAATTTTGGATGTAATGCTTATTATGAGTTTTATAAATGTGCTTGCAATGTAGAAAAATAGAAAAATTGACTTTAGACTTGTGAAGAGACAGAGAACTTAGTATAATAAAAATGTGCTTGAGGTGTAGGAGTATAGGGAACGAATTTAACTAATTTTCAAACGATGGTGAAATGTAACACTTGTTATGCTAGGATTAATTGACAACGAATTCAGCTAATTTTCAAACCTAGATAAATAGTAAATAATAGAATAACGTACTTACTGAAAGGAGTAAAAATGAACGTAGCAAATAGTTGGAAAGATTATGAAATATTAGACATGGCAAATGGAGAAAAATTAGAAAGATGGGGAAGCGTTATTTTAATTAGACCTGACCCACAAATAATTTGGAAAGATAAATCTTTTCCAGAAAAATGGAAAATGGCAAATGCTAAGTATAACAGAAGTTCCACTGGAGGTGGAGCATGGCAATATAATAAAAAAGTGCCAGAAAATTGGCAAGTTAAGTACAAAAATTTAACCTTTAATATAAAACCAATGGGTTTTAAACATACTGGCTTATTTCCAGAGCAAGCTGTAAATTGGGACTGGATGATAGATAAAATAAAGAATGCGAAAAGAGAAATAAAAGTTTTAAATTTATTTGCATATACAGGAGGGGCAACAGTAGCATGTAGTTACGCAGGTGCCTCTGTTTGCCATGTTGATAGTTCAAAAGGAATGACAACATGGGCAAAGGAAAATGTGGTATCATCAGGTTTAAAAGATAGACCAATTAGGTTTATAGTTGATGATGTGGTGAAATTTGTAAATAGAGAAATACGTAGGGGTAATAAATATGATGGAATTATAATGGATCCACCATCATATGGAAGAGGAACAAATGGTGAGGTATGGAAATTTGAAGAAAATATTTCTGACTTGGTTCAATTATGTACTAAAGTATTATCAGATAAGCCATTATTCTTTTTGATAAATTCATATACTACAGGTATTTCTAGTACTGTTTTAGAAAATTTGTTAAGATTAAATATAAAAAGTGATGGGAAGTTTTCTCATGGAGAGGTAGGGCTTCCAATGAGTGGGTCAAAGTTAATACTTCCTTGCGGAATTTATGGAAAATGGGAGTGCTAGTTGGGTGTAAGTCTTTTCTACTATAAGTTCTAGTTATATAGTTATATAATTTATCCTAAATAGAATTTTATAAACTTATAAATATATATAAAATGTACACCAAACTAGTACAATAAAAGGAGATAATAATGCAAAAATTAAAAGTAATTTACGAAGATAACCATATAATTGTAGTAGAAAAACCAGTAAACGTACCATCTCAAGGAGATAAAACTGGTGACATTGATATGCTTACAATTATAAAAGAATATTTGAAAGAGAAATACAATAAGCCAGGCAATGTATATTTGGGGCTAATACATAGGCTGGATAGACCTGTTGGTGGAGTGATGGTTTTTGCTAAAACTTCTAAGGCGGCAGCAAGATTAAGTGAACAGGTAAGAGAGAAAATATTTCAAAAAACATATTTGGTTGTAGTAAATGGAAAGATGGAAAGTAAAAAACGGAACTTTAGAAGATTATTTATTAAAAAACGAAAGAAATAATATGAGTAAAGTGGTAGAGGAAGGGACTAAAAATGCAAAACTGGCTTTACTTGATTATGAGGTGTTGAAATATGATGAAGAAATAAACTTGTCTGTATTAAAAATAAATTTACATACAGGAAGGCATCATCAAATAAGAGTGCAACTTTCTAGTAGGAACCATAGCATATATGGAGACCAAAAATATGGTGGAAGGGGTCATGGAAAGCAAATTGCTCTTTGGGCATATGAGCTAAGATTTCAACATCTGATTACAAAAAAGGAGATGTGTTTTAAATCCATACCAGAGATGAAAGGAACATGGACTATTTTAAAATAATCATCTGAAAAAAATTTGATAAAAACCAGTGAAACCAAGTAATAGAGTTTAATCTATTACTTGACTTTTTGATGTTGGCTTTTTTGTTAAAAATGAGTGGAAAAACTATTGCAAAAAAATACACCTTATTATAAAATATAAGCAAATTTATAGAGAAAAAATAGGTTATAAAGATAAACAAAGGAAGGAGAGAATATGACATATTTACAAAAGAAATTACAAAGTAATTCGAAAGAAAAAGGTATTACATTGATTGCTCTAATAATAACTATTATTATAATTATTATATTAGCTACCATAACAATGAACATGGCATTTGGTGATAGTGGATTATTAGACCAAGCAACTGAAACTCAAGATAGAGCGGGGAATGTTATATCTGAGACAGAAAGCAATATTAATGGTTTGCTAGAAGAATATGAAAGTATTATGTCAGGAAGTACAGAAGTTCCAGATGACTGGGACACAAGCAAAGTTACACCTGTCGTATCAACAGATGGAGTTACAGTACCTGTTCCAGTCGGTTATACAGCTTCAAGCGCAACAGAAGAAAGAAGTGTAAAAGGGCGGATTTGTTATATATGAAGGAGAAGAGGATGTAAATGATGAAAATGTAGACGATGCTAAAACAAGTAGAAACCAATTTGTGTGGATACCAGTAAATGATATAAATGATATAGCTTTGGTAGTTAGTAAAGTTAGTGGAATAAACGAAAATAGCGAAGTTTATTTAAAAACAAATTATCAAGGAAGGCTATATGATTTTACATCATATGGATCAACTGAAAAGACAAATTATGGACAAGGAACATTAAGTTTTAAAGAGCCAGATGTGATAACAGGAAGTGGCGAAACAAGCTATGATGCAAGCAGTACATATTTGGCTATATTAGGCTTGGAAAGCAGTAGCAAATTTTCGACGCAATTACAGGAAGAATTTAATGAGATGATAGAAAGCATAGATACATATGGTGGATTTTATATAGGAAGATATGAAACAGGAAATTTATCAGCCACTGCAAACACTGAACCAGTAGTAGTAAAAGGTAATGCTAGTATTTCGAGTGTAAATTGGTATTATATGTATCAAAATAGTAAACTAATAGCAGCAAATGATAATGTAGTAAGCACAATGATATGGGGATGTTTATGGGATAGAACATTAATATGGCTAACTGAAACAGGAGATAAAACATATGCTGAAATAGCAGATTCAATCAGTTGGGGAAATTATACTAGGAATACAGAAGATGGAGCAGGAACAGTAAAAACAACAGGATATAGCGAAACTTGGAAAGCAAATAATATATATGATTTAGCAGGTAATGTGTGGGAGATGACAATAGAGTCTTACTCCTACTACGGACGTGTTAGTCGTGGAGGATACTATGGTTCGTCATCTTATCCGGTAAGTCACCGTAACAGTCAATATGCAACTTCTGGTAGTTCTACCAGACGGATGTCGTGCCGCACTTTATATTGCTTGAGATGTGGGATATGGGATGTGAAAAGAAAGATAAGCAAATAGAATATTAAAAAAATAAGAGAAACGAATGTAAAAAGTATTAAAGAAAGGAGAGAAAATATGACATATTTACAAAAGAAGTTACAATGCTGTTCACGAGAAAAAGGCATTACATTAGTTGTTTTAGTAATAACTATTGTTATAATTATCATATTATCTACAATTGCAATAAGTATGGTTTTTGGAGAAAATGGTTTAATAAACCAAGCAAGTAAAACTAAGGAATCAGCAGAAAGTTTAGTATCGGAAACAGAAACAGAAATGAGTGGAATATTACAAGAGTATGCAAATATAATAGCAGAAAATAGTGAAATTACTGAAGTACTAACGTCTTGGAAATATGATGAAGAAGGAAATGTAACAGATGGAACAATAACACTGAAAATAGGTGATTACGTAGACTATGATTGTACAAAATCAAGTGCAAGCTATACTTCAACAGAAACATTAAATGGATATGGAAACCAAACATTCACAGCATCAAGCTATAAATATGGATGGAGAGTCTTAGGAGTAGATGAAGATACAGGAGAGATATTGCTAATATCGGAGGAGATTGTAGAGCCAACGAGTGGAGGATACGATTACTCATACTATAACAGAACGTATTATTGATTAAGAGGACAAGCAGGACATGTAAATGGGATAAGCGAATTAAATAAAATAAGTGCGATATATGGCCAAGGAGAAGGAGCAACAGGAGCAAGAAGTATAACAGTAGAGGATATAAACAAAATAACAGGATATAATCCAAATAATGTAGGAGTATATGACCCAGAGCAAACAGGGTCAGGCACAAAATATGGTGCAGGTGAATTATCTGAATATGGAAATCGAGTAACATATTATTGGGATGGAACAGAACTTCCATATTATAGTGCAACAAATGGTCGAACAGGAAAATTAGATTATAGTCATAGTAATGGATTTTATTGGTATGATTCAACAGAAGGGTGGAAGTCATCAGCATACACATCAGCAGCATCGACAGAGTCAAGACAAGAAATAACAACCCTAGAAAGCAACTTTTATTTATACTATCCAAATACACTAACAGAATCTGAAAGTGGAACAACAGTAGGAATTTCAACAGAAAGTACAGCATATAAGATGTTATTCACAAATAGTAGTACGGGAGCTTATGAAGAATGTTCTGGCTTAACTGATGGCGTATGGTACTGGCTTGGCTCGTCGTATGTCTATCCCTTCTCCGACTGTGTGTACTTTGGGTTGCGCGGTGTGGCCTATGGTCGCGTGCGCGGTGAGGACTTATACTTCTCGTATGGCGATACGTACGGCAGCTCTTTCGGCGTCCGTCCCGTAGTTTCTCTAGAGTCTGATGTCTCACTTACAGATAGTGGAGAAACATATGATGGATGCACGTTATGGAATATTGAGTAAATTGAAACAGAAAAAATACCTCTTTTAATATTAAAATAATAGATATATAATCTAGTACATTAATAAATATGAACAATTCAATTTTACAAAACTACAAAAATATTATGCGAAATTTTAAAAAGTAAATTTTCGTATAATATTTTTTGTTTTTAATATAATAAATGAAAAAAATGTCATAAAAAGTATTATTATAATCTTAGTTCAAATGAGGTGAGCAAATTGATAGAAAAACTTTGTGGTTTAATTCTCAAAAAGATGAGAAAAAAGATGCCAGAGATTACAGATGAGAAAGGCGAAATAATACTATATGGCTTGCAACTTATTATGGGAGAAGCTCCTAAAATGATTTTACTATTTGTAATAAGTTTTATATTTGGCTTTGGCCTAGAAATGCTATTTGTGTATTTTGCAATAATGCCGTATAGAACAGTATCTGGCGGTTTTCATTTACATACACATCTAGGATGTATTATAGGAAGTGTTTTATTCTATTATGGAAATATAATGTTAAGTAATTTACTAGTACTTGATAATATTGAAAAATACATATTAGTAGCATTAAGTTTAATATTTGGTATATTAATGGTTAGTATTTATGCACCAGCAGATACAGAAAATGTACCAATTATTAGTAAAAAAGAGAGAAAAACTAAAAAAATTTTATCATATATAACCTTAGTTTTGACACTTGCAGCTTCATTAATAATACAAAATCAAGTATATGCAAATATATTAATAATAGGTACTATAATTCAAACATTATCTATAACAAGATTAGCATATAGGTTAACAAAAAATAAATATGGATATGAAGTATATGCACAGCAGACAGAAAATTAAATTAGTTAATAAACATTAGCCGGCAATGTTTTATTATAAAATTTTAAACAAATGGGAGGAATTTATTATGTTAAAAACTTTAGCAAAAATGGCAGAAAAGTATGCAAAATCTACAAATACGGCATGTTTTGTGATGGGGATGTTACATCAACCTAAAATGCCAGCATCATTGGTAAAAAAGGATTAATAAAAATAAAAGGAATAACAACTATTTCATATAATAAATAAAAATTCGACAACCTAAAAAATAGTCTCTTTTTTAGAGACTATTTTTTAGGTTCTAACTAAGGTATAGTTTTAAGATTTGGTATAATATCTCATCTATATATTTCGAATTGCTGAGTAAAAAATTCTTCGTTTTTTGTTGTAAATAAATTAAGATTATTATTATGCATTAATATTTGTCTTACTTTCCATAATCCAAGTCCACTATGATTTTCTTTACTAGAAACACCTTTTTGATAAATTTCTTCTGTATTAACATCTTTATTATTATAAGTGTTTTGAATAATTACAACTATCATGTCATTTCCTAATTCTTTTCTAAAAGTGACATTAATAATTTTTTCATCACATTCAACTGCAGCATCTATTGCGTTATCTAATAAAATACCAAGAATTCTAGTAAAATCATATATTTTCATTCTATCTTCAATTTCATTTAAATCTAAAAATACATTTAGTTCAATCTGAACATTTTTCTTATCTGCTTCATAATATTTTGTTGCAAGCATATGGTAAATTGCTGGATGATTTATAACAGATGGAGATAACGCATATAAATTATTGGTTTTATGACATTCTTCTAAAAGTTGATTGTAATATTTTTTAAGCCCTGCAATATCTTCATTTACAACATAACCACCAATACTATTTACTATATTATCAAAATCATGCTTAAAAGATCTAACTTGATCATGAAGAATTTTTAAAGAGTGAATGGTATTATTTGCATTTTCTAAATCTCTTGTAGTTATTGCAAGTTTAGAGATGCTAATTATGTTATATATACTAATAACTGCATAAGCAACTAAACCAAGTATTCCAGCGAATGTTATAAAAGTAGGCATTGTATCACTATAAAATCTTACTAAATAAAATTGAATAGCAATAATAAATATAACTAGTAAAATATTTAATATAAGTAGTACTTTGGTTTTAGTAGTTAAATTATCAAAAACTTTTATATTTATTCTTAAATATTTGGCTGCTATACTTAATAAAAATACTACTAAATAAATAGATAAAACAGCTATTATTCTATATAAAGGTGTGGACATTAATGTATCATAATGAATTCCAAAAATATTTAAAGAAATGCTTGATACCACAAATTCAAGAATTGACGTTACTACTAGAGTAATTGTTTCTGATAAAATGCTTTTTAGTATAGTAGCTTTAAGTATGAAAAAGACCATTAATGGCCATATAATAATATTTACGAAAACAGAATAAGAAGTTGGAACTAGAAAAGTAATTAGATTAGCAACTGTTCCATAAACTATTACATAAATTATTTTCCTTTTCTTAGTTGTTTCTATATTAAGAACAGAAGTAAAAAATAGCATGCCAATGCATACATCTAAATAGGTTAATGGAATTGAAATAAATTTAATTAAACTCTCATTTGGCACAATCAAGGCTGACCATATCTTTTGTAAAGTATTCATTTTTTAAAACCTCCATGAAATCTTTTTTGTATTTTGGACCAATATTACATTGGTCATTTTTGGTAAAAATAATTAAATTGTTTGTCATATCTACATCTGTTATTTTACTTACATTCACTATATAGGATTTATGACATCTGATAAAATTATAAGGTAACATACAAGATATCTTGTTAAATGAGCTATATGTTTCATAGTCTCTAGTATCTGTGTGAAATATTACCTTCATTCCTTCTTTTTTTATAAATCTAATGCTATCTTCTTTTATTATAGTTTTATTATTATCTAGTCTTATATATTTACTTTTATCACCGAATATGTCAGAGTAAAGCCTTAGTATTGTTTCTTCAAATCGTTCTTTAGTAAGGGGCTTTTGCAGAAAATCAAAAGTTTTATATTTATAAGCAACCATACCAAATTCAAAATGTCCAGTCACAAAAATAATATATATACTTTTATCTATTTTCCTAATTTGTTCAGCTATTTGTAAACCTGAAGTTTGAGCTTTTAAATCAATATCTAGTAATAATACATGAGTGGGATTGTTTTTCACAAAGTTTAATAAATCTTTAGAATTATTTGTAGTAAAAACTATTTGTCCTTTTAAATTATTTAAAATAAGTATGGAATTTAGCATTTTAGATAATTTCTCAATAGCACTAGCATTATCATCACATAACACAAAATTTAACATCTAATCCCTCCATATAAATAAGAAGAAACTTTAACTTTTTTTCGACAACAAAGGAAAAATATTACTAAATTTTTCCAATTCAGATAATAATATAATCTAAAATTTTAGGGTTGTCAATATAAAAATTTTAGAAAAATAAATTTGTATGTCGAATAAAGGATTTTAGTGTTAGAGGAATAATTTGAAATATCATTCATAAAATTAAGCAAGGATTAAAGCAGATAATTGTTATATAAAAAGGAGGATGGAATGAACAAAAAAGATATAAGAAAATTAACAAATTTATTTGTAATATGCTTGATTTTTATTTTCACATTTTCCGTTATTAATATGAAAAATAATCAAGTGGTTGAGACTAGTTCTGGAGTAATAGTAAGTGATAAAAAAATAGAATGGGGAATAAAAAGAGGAGATAATCATGAACAACCAGATTTGGGAAGTGAAAATAAAACTATTATAGATGAATATAATGGAATATGTATGGGAAATAGTGAAAAACCATACATATATTTAACATTTGATTGTGGATATGAAGCAGGATATACAGAAAAGATATTAGAAGTATTAAAACAAAATGATGTGAAAGCTACTTTCTTTATAACAGGACATTACTTAAATTCTAAACCAGACTTGGTACAAAAAATGATTGATGAAGGACATATAATAGGAAATCATACAGCAGATCATATATGTATGCCAGAATCAACAAATGAAGAAATAGAAGAAGATGTAATGGAACTTCACACAGCACTATATGAAAAATTTGGTTATGAAATGAAATATCTAAGACCACCCAAAGGAGAATATAGTGAAAGAACAATAGCTTATACAAATACATTAGGTTATACAACAGTAATGTGGTCGTTTGCATATGATGATTGGGATGAAGACAATCAAGGAAGAGAAGAATATGCAAAGCAAAAAATATTAGATAATGTACATAATGGAGAGGTGATGCTACTTCATAGTACATCTAAGGATAATAGTAATATTTTAGATGAATGTATAAAAGCAATAAAAGATATGGGATACGAATTTAAAACATTAGATGAATTTGAGGTGTGAAACGATGGAATCGCTTCATTGTTTCAGAAGGAGGAAAAATGAGAAGAAAAGCAAGAAAATTAGATGAAATTTTGGAAATACCTGTTGAACTTAGTACAAATAATCCTAAAATTACAGCTGTAGGCTTTGAGAGAGTTCTTGTTGAAAATTATAAAGGTATATTAGAATACCAAGATTATTTTGTTAGGCTAAATACTTATATAGGAATTATCAATATTAATGGTTTTAATTTAAATCTTGAAGAGATGACCAGTGATGATTTATTAATTACTGGGCAGATAGACAGTATCGATTTTGAAAGCTTAACAGAAGATGAAGAAAATGAAGTAAATTCATGATATTAAAAATTTAAAAAATCTTTAGTAATATTTTTCATCAGGAGGTGTGGCTTTGAATTCAAATAAAATATTGCAATATGTGTTTGGATATGTAGATATAAAAGTGGAAGGATATTATATAGAAAGATTTATAAATATTTGCACAAATGAACAAATACTTTTGTGGAATTTACAAAGACAAGACTCTATAACATTACATGCAAGTGTTGAGGCAAAAAGATTTAAAGAACTAAGAGAAATTTGTAAAGAAACGAAGTGTAAGATAAAATTAGAAGGAAAAAATGGATTACCTTTTACAATAAAAAAATATAAGAAAAGAAAATTTTTTATAATATTATTAATAATTGTATTTTGGATTATATTAGGATTATCAAATTTTATATGGAATATTGAAGTAGTAGGAACTGAGACAATAAATGCAGATGAAATATTAGAATTAGTTAAAAGTGAAGGTCTAGCAATAGGAAAATCGAAGGGGAGTATTGATACAGACAAAATAATAAATACAATAAGACTAGAAAGAGATGATGTGGCTTGGGTTGGAATAAGTATTAGGGGAACAAATGCCATAATAGAAATAGTGGAAGCAGATGAAAAACCAGATATTGTAGATGATGATGAATATTGTAATATAGTTGCTGATAAAGATGCAATAATAATAAAAGTGAGTGCTCAAAATGGTACACCCCTAGTATCTGAGGGAGATGTTGTAACAAAAGGTGATATTATTATTTCAGGAACAATGGAGGGAAAATATACTGAAGCAAGATATGTGCATGCACAGGGCGAGATTCAGGCAAAAGTGTGGTATACAAGTACACAAACAGTATATTTAAAAGAGACGCAAAAACAAGAGACAGGAAATGAAGAAAATGGATTTTCCGTAAAAATAAATAATTTTCAAATAAATTTGCATAAAAGTGTTCCAAATTTCGAAAAATATGATACAATAGAGATGTATAAAAAATTAAAACTATTTTCAGATTTCTATTTGCCAATTGAGATTATAAAATATACATATAAAGAATATGAAGAAATAGTTGTTATACATAGTATAGAAGGAGCGGAACAAATAGGAATAGAACGAGCTAGCGAAGATTTAAAAGATGAACTTGAAGGAAAAGAAATATTAGATAAAAAAGTAAATGTAAAACAGGAAGCAGATTATATTGAAGTAGAAGTAACCTACGAAGTTGAGGAAAATATAGGAATAGAAGAAGAAATAGTTTTTTAAATAACATTTAGTAGATTACACGAATGAAAAGAAAGGAATGATAAAATGGAAGAAAAAAGTTTAAGAATTTATGATTCAGAAAAAACATTTTTTTCTAAAATTACTAACACGATAAGCAAATTATTGATACCAACTAAAATAGGTTTTAATGGTATGATAATTTCAATTAAGAGAAATAATGTGATAAAAGCTTTTGAAATGCTAAACAATACAGAAGACCAAGATAAAAAAGAAGCACTTACTAAAAAGCTAGATGATACTTATGCTCTATATTTAGAAGCTATTGATAAACATATAATGGACACAATTTATAAAAAAGTAAAAAATGATACAGCGAACGAATTTGAGAAAGAAGCTTTGTCACAATACTATATGATTACTCATTTGAAAGAAATCGGATATACAGAATATAAATATAAAAAACAAATTTATTTAATAGGATTGGATTATCAAAATATTTTAAATGAAAAGCCAAAAGTAATAGCAAAATACAAGAAATTTTATATTACAGAATCAGAGATGCTATATAAAGGCTTACTAAAACATTATTCTATAAGGCTTTCAGATACTCTTTTAGATGCAGAAAGACAGGACATATATAATAAGATATTTAAAGCTTTAGAAGAATACATATCAAATATTTTACCTATAAAATTTGAACTTGAGCCAAATGATACATACAGAGAAATATTAGATGAATTTGAAAATTTTGACAGGTTTTCAGTAGGAAAATTAGACCAAAATGATATTATAGAAAAGAATATGATTTTGCTAGGTTTAAGTAGAAAATTATTTACTCATAGCTTACCATTAGTAGTAGCAGAGCAATGTTATATGAAATTATTAGATGATACGAGAAATCTAATAGTTGATACAAAGATGGTAAGAAAACAAGAAAAAGCATATTCACTTTTAATATGGTTAATTGAGGAGTATAATGTTAAACTTTTAAGTACAAAGATATACTGGGAAAAGCCTGCAAAAAAAGAAAAATTTAAGAATTTCTGGAACGAATATAAGGAAATAGAAAAAATTAAAGATAGCAATTATGATGAATACATTAAACAAAAAGAAATTTTGTTTATAAGAAGTGATTTGCAAAAAGTATATGATAATGAGAATAGATATTATAAAATAATAAAATTTTATAAAGACAAATTGGTAGAATTGGGCGCAATGAGAAGTTTGTTAAATTCATATTCATCAGAAGGAAACTATAGCAAAGTACAAAAAAAGAAGAAAAAAACAAGAGCTAGAAAAAAGGCAGTATAAGTATATGCTAGTTAGATGAGAAAAAATATAAACAAAAAGGATTAATGTATGGAAGAAAATTGCGAAATTATATATAAGAACATAGAAAAAAATAAAGGATATGAAAGTACTATAAAAAAGGTTGTAAAAGAATGCTTTAAAACAGAAAATTTGGACAAAACTAAACTCTATATAAGTATTACATTAACAGAATCAACTGAGATTGAGAAAATAAACAAACAATATAGAAGTATAGACAGACCTACTGATGTACTTTCTTTTCCTATGTTTGAGAAAGATGAATTACGTAGTTTTTTAGAGGGAAAAGCCAAAAATACAGATATAAGTTTGCAGGGAGATATTTTAGGAGATATTGTAATATCAATTCCTAAGGTATATGAACAGGCTGAGGAATATGGCCATAGTTTTGAAAGAGAACTTGCATATATGGTAGTGCATGGGTTCTATCATTTAATGGGATATGACCATATAGAAGAAGAGGATAAAAAAATAATGCGCCAAAAAGAGGAAGCTGTTTTATCAAATTTAGGTATAAAAAGAGAAGCAGACACAAATAAAGAGGAAGAAGAGGTTGAAAAAATAAAAAATCAAGGGAAAAACAACCCACAAAAAACATCGAATAGCAATTTTTTAGATGCGTGGAAAAATGCGATAGATGGAATAATATATGCAACTACAACACAAAGAAATGTGAAAATACAACTAATAATAGCGGTGTTAGTTGTAATAATAAGTCTATTTTTTGATTTGAGTAGAGCTGAATTCTTATGTTTTTTATTTACAATTATATTAATATTATTTGCAGAGATGTGCAACACTGCTATTGAAACAGTTGTTGACTTATATGTAGATGTATATCACCCAAAAGCAAAAATTGCTAAAGATGTAGCTGCAGGTGGTGTGGTTATAACTGCAATTAACGCTGTAATAGTAGCATATTTCCTATTTTTTGATAAGATAAGTGATATTGGACTTAATTTTATAAAAAATGTGGCAACTTCACCAATTCATTTGGCTTTCGCTGCTATTGTAATTATAGTTATAGCAATAGTTGCTCTAATTGCAATAGCAAGAACAAATAAGCATAAAGGATTAAATCATAAGTTCATGCCTAGTGGATTTACTACATTAGCCTTTGCAACAAATACAATAATCTGGCTTATGGTAGATAACATAACTAGCAATGAAGCTGTTAGTATAGTAATTCTTACACTATCACTTGTACTTTCGATACTAGTAGCAGCAAGCAGAGTTGAAGCAAAAGCGCATAAGGTTTCGGAGGTAGTGTTTAGTGCATGTGTAGGAATAATAATGATACTTATTATTTATGGAATTGCACTAGGATTTGTAAACATATAAAAAGAAAATTGATACAGGGCAGATTAAAGATAAACAATAAATTTTAGGGGGATAGTTGAAAATGAGAGCTACAAAAGCTAAAAATTCTAAAATGACTAGCACAAAAGTATTTGTAATTGTACTTATTATACTTATAATTATTGCAGCAGGGTTATTTGCGTTAAAAATCTTAAACGAAAATACAGAAATAGCAAATGCAAATGTAAATGAAGAGATTTCGGATGAGGCACAAGAGGTAATAGTTGCTACTCCAGAAACATTATCAGGAGACTCAAGACCAATAGCTGTTATGATAGATAATCATGTTGATGCAATGCCTCAAGCAGGGCTTTTAGAAGCTGATATTGTGTATGAAATAATTGTGGAAGGTGGAGAAACAAGATTAATGTTAATACTTCAAGATGAGGATTTAGATAAAATAGGTCCAATAAGAAGTGCTAGACATTATTTCTTAGACTATGCTTTAGAAAATGATGCAATATATGTACATTATGGCTGGAGCCCTCAGTCACAATCTGACATATCAACTTTAGGCGTAGACAATATAAATGGTATTTATGAAAGCTCAACATCATTTTGGAGAGTTACAGACAAATATTCTCCACATAATGTTGCAACAAGCACAGAAAATATATTAAGTATTGCTGAAAGAGAAGGTTATAGAACAACAAAACAAGATGATGATACTGTCTTGAATTATGTAGTATCTGAAGTGAATTTAGAAGATGGTGAAGTAGCAAATACTGTTACAATTCCATATTCAACTTCAAATGTTGTTACATATGAATATGACGAAGAAATAAAAGAGTATGTTCGTTATTCTAGGGGAGAAAAACAAGTTGATTGGAATACAGGAGAAACTGTAACTACAAAAAATATAATTGTAACTTTTGCGAAAAATAGTACTCTAGATGATGGAACAAACAAAGGAAGACAAACACTAGATAATATAAAAGAATTGGATGGATATTATATCACAAATGGAAAGATTATCCCAATTACATGTACAAAAACATCTAGATCTGGGAAAACAGTGTATAAAGACTTAGAAGGAAACGAAATTGATGTGAATGATGGAAAGACATTTATACAAATTTGTCCAATAGATGCTGAGGTGAAATTTGAATAGTGGTGGATTATGGGAACGAAAAACTTTGTTCTATTGTTCTGTGATAAGTTAAGGTGATGTTTTGTATAAAAAATATTAAATAAAGTAAAACAGTAGGGAGATTTAAAATTATCCCTACTGTTTTGTGAAAAATATTAATTCTTTTTATTCAATTTCCTATTTATAATCCATACGTCTATAAAATCTTTTACTGCAAATATTAATGCTATAATAGCAACAATTATAGACCATAATATTAAAAAAACATAACTAAATAATTCTAAATCAGCTAGTAAATAGTAAGCAAGTATAATAGGTAATAAAGCTGAAAAGATAAATAGTATAAGCATATGTAATATCCTAATAGATGCCTTATTTTCTTTTTCTTTTATATTTTCATATGAAATTTGAAAAACAAATATTGCAATAAGTATTGATGTTGCTAGTACCAAAAATTCCTTAATTAAAACATAAAAGTCTTTTAATGCTTCTATTTCAATGGTATACAATTCTTCACCCAAAGCTAAATACATAAAAGAATATATCATTAGTATCATAAATGCACTTATTGGTAATGCAAGTAAAGATTTTAAAATTTTCTTTGATAATTTCATAATCAAAACCCCCTCCCATTATAAATTCAAATATTCTTTAATCTTTTTTATAAATCTTCTTGATGTATATGTATAAGTATCATTTAAAAAATTTATCTTTATTGTTCCAATAAAAGCAAAATCTAAATTTTTTACTTTTTTAAAGTTAATTATTTCTGAATTAGAAATTCTTACAAAATCCTTATTTGAAAGGATATTTTCTAATTCATATAATTTATACTTCACGGCATAAGTGTTGTCAGAAGTTTTTGCAAAAACTTTTCCTTCTTCGGAGTAAAATAAATATATATCTTGCAAATCTAATATACATACGGTGTCACCTAAAAAACCATTTATTGATGATATATCAGTTTCCTTAATCTGTTCTATTAAAGATGAGATGTTTTCGGAAAGCTTATCTGTATATATTACAATTTTAGGTTCTGAATATTTTGAATCGATGATTACTTCAACATTCATATTCTAAATCTCCTTTTTTAAAAACTAATTTAAACAATTAAAAATAAATTTTGTTAAAAATATTATATCAATAAAAAGCAAAAAAGTCATAAGAAATAAATAATTGGTAGTTTTTTTGAAATAGATGGTTTGAGGTAGATAATCTTGCAAATAAAATGTCGAAAATTCGTTGTATAAAATAAATCTATTTGATATAATACAGAAAGGCAAATGCGATATATAGAGATTACTTGGAAGAAATTTTATGTAATTGTGAACAAGAGAGGATGTAATTGATAAAATGTGTGAATGTGTGGAAAACAAAATAAGAAAAGAAGTAAATGAAATAATGGAACAGTATAAGAAAGAAAAAGATAATTTGATACAAATTTTAAACGAAATTCAAGAAAAATATGGATATATTCCTAAAGTGGCACAGGAAGAAGTTTCAAAATATTTAGATATTCCAATGGCTGAAATTTATGGAGTTATTACATTCTATGCGAGATTTACTCTAGAACCTAAAGGAAAGTACAATATTTCTGTGTGTTTGGGTACAGCGTGTTTTGTAAAAGGCTCACAAGCAATACTTGATAGATTAAAAGAAAGATTAAAATTAGAAGAAGGAAAAACAAGTGAAGATGGTAAATTTTCAATAGATACAACAAGATGTGTTGGAGCATGTGGAATAGCTCCTGTATTTACAGTAAATGATGAGGTTTATGGAAATGCGACTGTTAAGTTGCTTGACGACGTTTTATATGGGCTCGAGAAATAATCAGCATCTTGCGTTGTCAAACTTGGTTTTCCTAGCAATATGCTAATTTTTTCGCGAGCAGCTAGTTTGGGAGAATTAAATGTGATTTTTTTTCAAGTAGCTTGAACAATAGATACATCTACTAACTAATATCTAATACACTAATAAGGAGGTCTTTAAATGAAGACAGTAGAAGAAATAAATAGGATAAGAGAAGAAAAAAGAAGAGAATTAGATTTAAGAAAAAATATAAATGCAGATACAAGAGAAAAGCATATTTTAGTATGTCATGGAACTGGATGTACTTCTTCGAAATCGCCACAAATATTAGAAAATTTTAAAAAAATAATTAAAGAAAAAGGAATTCAAAATGTACGTGTAATAAAAACAGGATGTTTTGGTTTGTGTGCTAAAGGGCCAATAGTTATTATTCGCCCAGAAGATACTTTTTATGCTATGGTAAAACCAGAAGACTGCGAAGAGATTATACAGTCACATATAATTGAAGGAAAAATTGTTGATAGATTATTGTGTAAAGATATAGATGGAAGTAAAGCGAATAAATTAGATGACCTAACCTTTTATAAAAAGCAAAAAAGAATTGCTTTGAAAAATTGTGGAGTTATAAATCCAGAGGAAATAGATGAATACATTGCTTTTGATGGATATAAGGCTTTGGAAAAAGTATTAAAAGAGATGAGTCAAGAACAAGTAATAGATATAATTGATAAATCTGGACTAAGAGGTAGAGGGGGAGCTGGTTTCCCAACAGGGAAGAAATGGAACCTAACAAAAGATGCAGAAGGAGAGAAAAAGTATGTAGTATGCAATGCAGATGAAGGTGACCCAGGTGCTTTTATGGATAGAAGTATTTTAGAAGGAGACCCACATGCGGTACTAGAAGCAATGGAAATAGCCGGTTTTGCAGTGGGGGCAAAAAAAGGATATATTTATGTAAGAGCAGAATATCCAATTGCAGTACATAGACTTCAAATTGCAATAGACCAAGCAAGAG
>CAZPKK010000008.1:0-34787 GCA_964587175.1 uncultured Clostridium sp. | reverse complement strand
TGTTCCACCTATAATTAAATCTTTTGCTAATATTCCTGATATTACTGATAACACAATACAAATTGCTATAATTATAATATATTTCTTATTCATACAATTTTTTCCACTTCTCCTAATTTTTTCTTACTACTTTTATACATATACTTAAAATTATATAGCACAGAATATATTTTTCTAAATTATATCATAAAATTATATTATTTATCAAAACTTAACAAATTCCTTGTGCTAGCATAGCATCTGCAACCTTCTTAAATCCCGCAATATTTGCACCTACAACAAAATTGTCCTTAACGCCATACTCTTTTGCTGCATCATCTATATTATGAAATATGTTTATCATTATGTCTTTTAATTTTGCGTCTACTTCTTCAAAACTCCAGCTATATCTCATACTGTTTTGTGACATTTCTAATGCTGATGTTGCAACTCCTCCTGCATTTGCTGCCTTTCCTGGTGCAAAATAAACTCCATTTTTCTGCAAATATTGAGTTGCTTCCATTGTTGTTGGCATATTTGCTCCTTCTGCCACAACCTTGCATCCATTTTTGACAAGCTCTTTCGCATCTTCAATGCCTAATTCATTTTGTGTAGCACATGGCAATGCTATATCACACTTTGTAGTCCATACTCCTTTTCCTTCATGATATTCTGCTTTTGGACAATATTTTATGTATTCTGTAAGACGAGCTCTTTTTACCTCTTTTATTTCTTTTAATACTTTAAGATCAATTCCTTCTTTATCATAAATCCATCCGCTTGAATCAGAACATGTAACTACTTTTGCTCCAAGTTGAGTTGCCTTTTCTGTTGCATAAATTGCTACATTGCCAGCACCAGAAATGGCAATAGTTTTTCCTTCTAAAGTATCTTTATTAGATTTTAGCAATTCTTCCACAAGATATACTACTCCATACCCCGTTGCTTCTGTTCTTGCGAGTGACCCTCCATATGATAATCCTTTTCCTGTAAGCACTCCTTCAGACACATTACTTATTCTTTTGTATTGTCCATATAAGTAACCTATCTCCCTTGCACCTGTTCCAATATCTCCTGCTGGGACATCTGTATCTGAACCAATATGGCGAAATAATTCTGTCATAAAACTTTGGCAGAATGCCATAACTTCACGGTCTGATTTCCCTTTTGGATCAAAGTCTGCTCCACCTTTTCCCCCTCCAATTGGTAAACTTGTTAGAGAATTTTTAAAAATTTGCTCAAACCCAAGAAATTTTATTATACTTAAGTTTACTGACGGATGTAAACGTAGCCCCCCTTTATATGGTCCTATCGCACTATTAAATTGTACACGATATCCTTTATTTACTTGAACTCTCCCCTTATCATCTACCCATGGAACACGGAACATAATAACACGCTCTGGTTCAACTATTCTTTCAAGAAGTGCAACGTCTTGATATTTTTTATCTTTATCTACAACAAGACGAAGTGACTCTAAAACTTCTGTAACCGCCTGTATAAATTCCGGCTCATTAGGGTTTTTCTTTATAACACTATCAATGACATTATCCACATATGACATTATTAGGTCCTCCTTTTTCATTTTTTTGTATTATAACATATATATATCATAAAATTTTATAATTGACTACAAATTACAAAAATATTTTTTTAATGATTCTCTTTATTTTATATAATAAAAATTTTCCTATTAGATAAAATATTCCGAGATTGCTATTATCTTTAAGATCTTCTCCTTACAATTGGAAATCCAAATCAATCCTTTACTTTTAAATGCTTGTATTAAAAATTGAATTAATGCTTGCATTATTTATTTTTTTATGCTAAGATATAAAAGTAATCTTTATAGGGGTATAGTGTTAATGGTTAGCACGATGGTCTCCAAAACCACAAGTCTGAGTTCGAATCTTAGTACCCCTGCCAAATTATAATGCACAGTTCTTAAAATTGTGCATTTTAAATTAAAAAGGATTTATTATATGGAAAAAATAGAACAAAAAAGTAATGTTAATCTTTTTAAAAGAATAAGTGAAAATAGATTAGTAAAAAAACTCTTAACTAAAGAAGTAATTTTGTATGTTACTTTTGGTGCTTTAACAACTCTTATTAACATAGGTTCATTTTCTATAATGACATACTTCTTTAACATCAACGATAGTTTAGCAAATAATATTGCTATTGTTCTTGCTGTGTTATTTTCTTATATTACAAATAAAGATTTAGTTTTTCATTCTCAAGCAAATGGTTTTGGTGAAAAATTTATAGAATTTTGTAAGTTTATATTAGGAAGACTTTTTACCATGTTTATTGAATCTATCGGTGGTTCACTTCTTTTTACGTATCTTCCAGTACCAACTATTATTAGCAAATGTTTAATAACAGTCATTGTTGTTATACTAAACTTTTTTATTAGCAAATTTTTTACTTTTAAAAAAAGCAATTAATTATTTTTAATTTTAATATTAATTTTCGGGGGCTATTAAGATATAGAAAGTGAGGTTTTTATGTCTAGTAGTTTTTTTTCGCCTTTTAAAATCTTAACCTATTCAATTGTTTTTATTATTTTATTTATTTCTATTTTTTTCATTCCTCTTTTTCCAGAGGAATTTAACTCATATTCACATTATGATAATAATTTTGAAATTGATATCAGTTCCTCCGGATATGCTTGGCCAGCACCTGGTTATACAACTATAAATTCTTATTTTGGAAGTAGAGATTCTCCTACTTCAGGTGCATCATCATATCATTATGGGGTAGATATTGCAGCTCCTGAAAATAGTAAACTTATAGCAGTCACATCTGGAGAAATAACTTTTGCTAGCTTCTTAGGTAGTGGTGGTTATACTATCACCTTAACTTCTGACAATATGAAATTTACTTATTGCCATGTTTCACCAAATTACATAGTTAGTGTACGGAGACATTGTTTCTCAAGGTCAAGTAATTGGTCATGTTGGGCCTAAAAACGTATATGGGGTGAACGGAAACCAATATTATGATGAAAACGGAAATCCCACAAATGGAGCTACAACTCGGTCCACACCTTCATTTTGGAGTCCGCATTGATGGAAAATATATTGACCCATTAAGCTTGTTTGATTAGAGATAAATAAGAGGCTACCAAGAATCTCTTTGTTATTATATACTAAGATAAGATAATAAGAGTAATCCTTATTAGAAAAATATGAAAATATGGAATGGAAAGTGATTTGAAAATAGAAATTCTAAAAAAATTTTGGTAGGGAATCTCAAACTATTTTGAGGGCGCTACCAAAATTTTTTTATAGAATTTCTTTGAAAATCAGCTTGACCGACATATTTGAAATATTTTTCTAATAAGGATTACTCTTCATAAAAAATCTTAATATTACTAAAAAGTTGATTTTTCCTACATATCTTCATTATCCTCGTTATTTTTTTGCTCTTCATTCTTCTTTTTTTTCTCAGAAGCTTTATACTCTATACTATCCTCTGCAATTTGAGCTCCTAAGCAATGTTGACAGCCTCCTCCACAAGAAAACTCTTCTTCTGTATTCCAGTCCAATTCGATTATATTATTGCAATTTGGACATTTTATCTCATCTTTTTCTCCATCTTCTATATCAGTGGTAAATTCATAATTACAATAAGGGCAAACTATTTCAAATTCATAATCTTCGTCTTCCTCATAAATATCTCCTTCTATTTCATTTACCATTGATTGGACATCACTTATTTTATTATTGATTTCTTCTTGTCTTTCTTCTATTTCCTTTATTCTTATATCTGTCAAAAGAGTTAATCTATCTATTATATCCATAAAAATTAGTGTTAGCTCCATAAATTTTTCCTTTGTATAAAGCAAATCTTCTGGATTTTTTATATTGTTTTCCAAATCTTCAAGAATCTTTTTGTATTTTCCTTTTATATCAGACATACTAAACCTCACATTCTGACTTTACTTAAAAGTCTAACCACCGTTTTAGTTTATTCAACTAAACTCTTTCCATATATTCACCAGTTCTTGTATCAATTCTTACAACATCTCCAATATTTACGAATAATGGTACTGTAAGTTTATATCCATTTTCTAGTGTTGCTGGTTTTCCTGATGTTGTTGTTGTATTGCCAGCAAATCCTGGTTCTGTATATGTAACTTCTAGCTCCACAAACATTGGTGGTTCTACTGAAAAAACATTTCCTTTATATGAAAGTATTTTTACATTCATATTTTCTTTTAAGAATTTCAATCCATCACCAATTTGTTCCGCATTAAGTGGTAATTGCTCATATGTTTCATTATCCATAAAATAATATAATCCACCATCATTATATAAATATTGCATCTCTCTTTTCTCAATTTCTGCACCTGGAAACTTTTCTGATGGATTAAATGTTTTTTCTAAAACTGCTCCTGTTATTACATTTTTTAATTTTGTCCTAACAAAAGCTGCTCCCTTTCCTGGTTTAACATGTTGAAATTCAACTACTTTAAATACATTTCCATCCATTTCAAAAGTTGTTCCATTTCTAAAATCTCCTGCCATATATACTTCTGCCATATATATTACCCCTTTCAAATTTACATAAATTTAACATTGCTATTTTACCACATCTTTTTACTCAAATCAAGTATAAAATACTTTTTTTATTATCCATCTACTATTATATAATTTTTGTCAGATTTAGTTAAATTTATACATCCAGATTTTGTAATTAAGCAAGTATCTTCTATTCTAACTCCAAAACTTCCTGGTATATATATTCCAGGCTCATTAGATACTATCATATTTGCTTTTAATGCATTATCATTTTTGTTATTTATAAATGGCATTTCATGAACTTCTAAACCTATTCCATGCCCTAAACTGTGTATTAAGTCATATCCATTTAATTTAAAGTCATTTTCTACCATTTTAGAAATAGCTCTAATGCTTGCTCCATCCTTGTATTCTTTTAGAGTTTGTAATTCATTTTTTAAAACTAAATCATAAATTTTTTGTATCTGAACTGGAACATATCCTGCAAAAATAGTTCTAGTCATATCAGAACAATATCCTTTATACCTACACCCCATGTCTATTGTTATGGGGTCTCCTACTTCTATTTTTTTATCTGTTGGTACTGCATGTGGCTTTGATGAATTTTTACCTGAAGCTACAATTGTATCAAAAGCCAGCCCATCAGCCCCATTATTTCTAAAAAATTTTTCTATTTCAAAGGCTATTTCTTTTTCTGTCATTCCTACTTTTATATATTCACATAAATATGTAAAGCATGAATCTGTAATGTGACAAGCCTTTTCTATTAAACTTATCTCTTCATCATCTTTCAGCATTCGTTGCTTTTCTATTAAATTTTCCGTTTCCTCAAAATTATTTATTTTATATCTCTCTATATACTTTTTATAAGTAGCATATGTTATATAGTTTTCCTCGAATCCTACATTCTCACAAAATATAAAAAAGTTCTCATAATCCTCTTTTGAAATACACGATATATCATTAACAATTATCCCATCATTTATTGTTAATGTTGCTTTTACAACTTCAATATATCTACTATCTGTTATAAAAAAATTTTCTTTTCTTGTAATTAAAAGTACTCCTTCCGCTTCTATTCCTGTTAAATACCTAATGTTTACTGGATTAGATATTATCATACCTTGCATATTTCCCATATTTATTTTATCTCTTAACCATTTTATTTTAGGATTCATAAAACTCCCCCTTTTATGATAGTACATACATTGCTACATTTTTTATTACTGCTAATATGTTCCCAGTGAAAATATTTCTAGTAAAATAAATATTAAATCTGTTGTTTCTACATAAATTGGTATAAGACTTGCTACAACTATAAATGGCCCAAATGGAATATACTCACTAAATTTCTTTCTTCTAGCAATTAGTATCACAATACTTACAACTGCTGCAAATAAAAACGACATCACAGATATAAGTATCATATTAAGCCAACCGAAGAATAATCCTAACGACGCCATTAATTTTACGTCTCCAAATCCCATTGCTTCTTTTCCTGCAATAGCTCCACCTAATAATGTAATAAGTAAGAATATTCCTCCTCCAACAAACATACCTAATACATTATCTATAAATATACTTATTCCAAAATTTGTTGCAAGTAGTGTTTCGGCAAAAGTAAATATAAGCCCTGTTTCAAATATAGTGAGAGTTAATCTATTTGGTATTATTTGTAGCCTAAAATCTATTAAAAATACACTTAGGAGCATTGGTATTAGAAACATATATTTTAAAGTTTCTATAGAAATTCCTTTAAAATATAGCAATACTATATACAATAACGCTACAATTACCATTAATATATATTTAGGTTTAAATTCCTTTAAATATTCTTTAAAGAAATCTTTTGAAAATATTTTTTTGTATTCTGGTAATCTCAAATTACACCAATCCACAAATTGTCCTATAAATAGCCCTATAATTCCTACTACAAGATAAGTTAGTATATGTATATCATTTATGTACATTTTTTCCTCCTCAAACTGAAACAAAGAAACGGTCCCATTGTTGCAAAAATGAAACATTTTGGACACACCTTTATCTTAGTAAAACTGTTATTTTTCTATTTTAAAGTAGATCTTTTTTTTTCATATTTTTTTATAATTAACTTTTCTAATGGTCTTTTTATTCTTGTTATCAAGTAATCATTTTCTTCAATAGGCTTTACTAAAATAGAAAACATATTGCATCTATTAGCACCAATTATATCAGTAAAAATTTGATCTCCTACAACTGCTATGTTCTCATTTGATAACTTTAATATGTCTTTTGCACGTAAAAAGCCTGATTTTAATGGTTTCTTTCCAAAAAATATATATGGAACATCAAGCATTTTAGCAACTGCTTCTACTTTGTCTATTTTATTACTATTAGATAAAATGCAAATTTTTATGCCTCTTGCTTTTAAATTTTTAGCCCAGTCAGATATTCCAGCCGGCATCTTATTATTTAAATTTATTAGTGTATTATCTACATCTAAAATTAATCCTTTTATATTATTTTTATTTAAAAATTCCAGATTTATGCTTTTAACACTATCTAAATACTCTTTTGGATATATCATAATTTCCTCATTCCCTTAGCTATAATATTATCAATATGTTTATACTTTGTCAAGAATTTAAATTGTTATTATCCAAGAAAAGTGACTTCTCCCTTTATGCATATTTTGTTTTGCAAGTAAAAATAGAATGAACTATTGGTAAAATATTTATTACCAATAGTTCACTGTTTTTATATATAGGAAAAATCGAAGATTTTTGCTATATAACAAGGTTAGGCTACCTTAGGCCGTCCGAGCAAAGCAAGAACATGTATTTCCCATTACTCCAGAGACTTGCCCTGCGAAATGTCTTTCTTGTAAAATGCTTTATGAATCAAATATATTATGTTCTATCTATTGCATCCACAATTACAGAATAATATTAAAAATATTAGTATGAAGAATAATATGCTGTTGTCTCCACAACCGCATCCTCCAAATAAATTACCTAAAAATCCACCATTATTGCAGCATCCGCAATCTCTATTCTCTTCTTGCATAATTTAACATCCTTTCCGAGACAAATTTAGTTTGATTTTAGATTTTAATTCACATATTGTAATTCAAACTCATGCCTCTTTATTATTTATATATAATTATGCCAGAAAACTATTTTTTGTTACATGAACATATATCATTTGATTTTTTCTATTACATATAATATAATTGAGCTAGCCAAAATATTAACAAAAATTTCATTAATTAAGCTCAGCGATAAATTTGATTATTAGAAAGGAGAATTTTAAAAGATGAAGACTAATGTTGAACTTTTATCGCCTGTAGGGGACTTCGAATGTTTAAAAGCAGCTGTTCAAAATGGAGCTGATAGTGTATATTTAGGTGCTAGTTTATTTAATGCCAGAGCTTCTGCTACTAATTTTGATGATGATGAATTAGAAAAAGTAATAAATTATTGTGCATTAAGGAATGTAAGAACTCATCTTACTTTAAATACTCTTATAAAAGATAATGAATTTAGAGATGCTGTTATTCTTGCAAAAAAAGCATATGAATTAGGTGTTGATGCTTTAATAGTTCAAGATATGGGACTTGCACAATTTTTAAGAGAATTATTTCCAGACTTTCCTATCCATGCAAGTACTCAAATGACAATTCATAATCTAGAAGGTGTGCTAAAGTTGCAGAAATTAGGATATTCTAGAGTTGTTCTTTCAAGAGAATTATCTATTCAAGAAATAGAATATATATGTAATAATTCTGATGTTGAAATTGAAACTTTTATTCATGGTGCACTTTGCATATCTTATTCTGGTCAATGCTTTTTTTCTAGTATGGTTGGAGGTCGTTCGGGAAACAGAGGCAGATGTGCTCAACCTTGTAGATTACCTTATGAATTAATTGAAAAAAATTCAATGTATTCTAATTTTAAAAATTCTCCTAGTAAAAATCTTAGAAAAATAAAATATAAAAAGACTTCTGAACAAATTATTGACAAAGGATATTTAATAAGTCCTAGAGACTTATGCTCTCTTGATTTTATTCCTGAATTAATAAAAGCGGGAGTAAAGTGTTTTAAAATAGAAGGTAGATTAAAATCACCAGAATATGTTGCAACAGTTACCAGAATTTATAGAAAATATATTGATATGGTCTTAAATGACGAAAAATATACTATAAATGAAAAAGATGTTTTAGAATTAAAGCAAATTTTTAATAGGGGCGGTTTTTCTTGCGGCCATCTTTCTAATAAGGCAAACCATTATTTGATTTTTAAGGAAAAACCAAATAATATGGGTTTATATCTAGGAAATGTTGCTAATTACAATAAGTTAAAAGGTCATGTAAAAGTATTGTTAAATCAAAAGTTGGCAATTGGCGACACTATTAATTTTGAAAAAGAAAATACTAAATACACAATATCTGAACTTATGAAGGATAGTTCAAATGTTTCTACTGCAACTGTTGGAGAAAAAGTGGTTTTTGGCAGGATGAAGGGAAATATCCACATTGGAGATAAAATATATAAATTGTCCAGCAAAACTCAGTTAGAAACAGCTAGAGAATCATATAGTGATGAAAACATAAAACTTCCACTAATTTGTAATATGAGCATAAAAAAAAATGAACCAATTATTATGGAGGTTCGTTTGGGTAATATTCTCAAAAGGACATACAGAGATATAAATATATCTACAAAAAACCAAAAAGAAAAAACTTTGGAAAATTTGAAAGAGCTTAATAGTAATCTTTATAAAAATATAAACGTAAAAATTGAATCAAATTTAATTCCCGAAAAAGCATTAAATACCCCCATTACTAAAGATAGAATTATATCACAAATAAAGAAAACAAATGACACACCTTTTGAATTTGTTAAGATAAATATCCAATTGGACAATGATGTATTTATCCCTAGTATTAAAGAATTAAATGATATTAGAAGAATGGCTATTTTAAAATTAGAAAATATGATAATACAAAAAACTAAAAGAGTTTCTAAATTTGATGAGCAAAAGATAAGTAGCACATACACAAAATATATTTCAAATTTTTCCAAAAAGTTTATAATAGATAATGATAAAAATAACACTGTCAATGATAGTAAAACTAATATTGAACACTCACCTTCCAAATCTATTTCAGTGTATTTTAACATTATAAATCCAGCCTTTGATTATAGTAAATTATCAAAGGAGTACATATCTTGTGTATATATCCCTTTAAGATATTTTATGAGGAAAGATTACTCTCATTCACTAGAAACCATTACTTCAAATTTCAAAACATATATATACATGCCTGCTATTATAAAAACAAATTACAAAAATTTATTAAGTCATGGACTAGAAGACTTTATTGAAAAATTCAAAATTGCAGGATTTGTTATATCGAGTTTGGGTGACCTAACACTATTAGAAAAATATAAAAACAAATATGATTTTATAGGTAACTTTACCTTAAACTCTTTTAATGTAAGTAGTATTAATAATTATAGAAATTTAGGCTTAAGCAAAATTACTCTATCACCTGAGTTAAATTTAAATGATATTAATAATATTGTTGAGATAGAAAAAAATCATATACCTTTAGAATTAATTGTATATGGAAATACTCCTATAATGAAAATGAATTATTGTTTGTTAGGAGTGTCTAACAAATGCTATCCAAATTGCAAAATGAGATGTAGAACTTCAAATAAATACTATTTACGAGATAGACTTCGGATTTGAATTTAGAATATTACCAGATAATTTTCAAACAGTAACAACTATTTTTAATAGTAGAACCACTTGCATCACTCATATAGAAACTGGGATAAATTCTCTTAGAATTGATTTATTAGATGAAACAATTAATGAAATAAATGAAATTGCAAAATCAGCTTTCAATGGAAACAAATTAGAAGGAAAACAATACACTCACGGAAACATCACTAGAGAAGTTTAAGTAAAAAAACGATACTCAGCATTTGCCATTTATTATTTTACAGTAGATTATATATTTTTTATTTTGAAGCGAAGTGCTTAAGGTGGGGACCGACAAGTTTACAAACTGTTAAACGAAACGTAAGTGAAGTTTTACAGTTTGTACGCAGTTGGGGGCCGAAGCTTTAAAATAAAAAATATATAATCTACTGAATTAAACTAACACTAACATGCTAATGAGTATCGTTTTTTACTTAAACCTTATTTTGCTGTTAAGCTTATTATTAAATCCATATTATCATCTTTTGCAGCCTTATTTTTCCTTATTGCTCCACATTTTTTACATCTAAAAATTACTACATATCCTTTTTTGCTGTCTAATTCTACTCTAATTGGTTCTAACATTCCATGACATTTTTCTTCTCTATCACCTGGATTTACGTCAACATGTTTAGAATATAAGCATGTTGAACAATGGTTTCTACAAGAATATCCAAGTGGTTCCACTTCTTTTCCACAATTTTCACAAATAAATTTTTCATCAATTTCAGTAAATTTTCTTCCCATTTTTAGCTCCATCTATACATTAAATATACTACCGCCAATAAACTCTCTTATTAAAGAATTTTGTGGTATATATTCATCACTAATATCATCAAAATATTTCAAAAGTTCATATAAACTTTTAGCTTCCGAATATTCTGGATGAGTGTTATCTATTGCTTTTAAAAGTGGCATAGCATATTTTTTTAGAACCGATATTTCATATATTAGTGAAGTATTAAACATGCTATCTGCATCTTCTTGAAATGGAAATATGTAGTTTTCTTCTCCTCTGTTTACCATTTCCCAGTTTTGTAATGTATGAAGAGCTTCATATCCTCTAAAATTATAGTCTCTTACTAACCTTCTAATTAATCTTGTATCTGTTGTAGAAATTCTATTATAGTAATCTATATTAAGTACTGTTAATGCACTAATATAGATTTTGTATTTCTGCTCTTTTGGGATTGAAGCTGTTAGTTTATCATTTAAGCAATGAATTCCTTCTATAACTAAAACTTCGTTATTCCTCATATGCATTTTTTCACCATTATAATGTTTCTTTCCTGTTTTGAAATCAAATGTAGGTAGTTCTATCTCTTCTCCTCTCAGTAATTTACTTAAATGAGCATTAAATAAATCTAAATCTATTGCCTCTAATCTTTCAAAATCATAATTTCCGTTCTCATCTCTTGGTGTGTTTTCTCTCTCCACAAAATAATTATCCACTGATATTGTAAGTGGTTTTATCCCATTTAGTTTTAACTGTATACCTAGTCTCTGTGCAAAAGTTGTTTTGCCTGATGAAGATGGTCCTGCAATTAAAATAATCTTTATCCCCTTTTTCTTTACAATTTTATCTGCAATATTCGATATTTTCTTTTCATGCAAAGCTTCTGCAAGAAGTATTAGCTCTTTTTCTCCTCCCTGCTCGATTTTTTTGTTTAATTTGTATATTGTATTAACATCTAATACATCATGTATGTCTTCATATTCTTCAAGCGTATTTAATAATTTCTTTGTTTCTATATATTTATCTATTCTATCTGGATTTTGTTTGTCTGGATATCTTAATAAAAAGCCATCTTGATATTTCACAACATCAAACAAATTTATATATCCTGTTGTAATTGGCATTACACCATAAAAATAATTGTAATACTCCTCGCAAAAGTATAAAGAAATCTCATCTTTATATTTATTATCTAATTGCAATCTTCCCCTTAAGGTTTTCTCTTTTTCATAAAACTTTTCAGCCTCTTCCTTAGTCATTTCGATTTTTTTAATAGGTAAATTACTATCTACTATTTTTTCCATTTCTTTTCTTATATTATCTATCATTTCATCTGTAACCTTCATGTTCTCAACACTACAATAAATTGAATTTGAAAGTTGACAATTTACAGTAAGAAGCGCCTTTGGATAAACTCTATTAAACGCCATTCCCATTATATATAGTATTCCTCTTTGATAAACTCTTCTCCCATCTCTTGTAGTTATATCAACAGGTATGACCTCTTCTAAATTCTCTACATTGTAGTTTAAAGGTTTTATTTCATTCTTATACTTGCATGCAAGTACTCTTTTCTTAGTATCATCCTTAAATTTTTCGAGTGCTTTCATATAAAATACCTCCTTTTTATGACGACATTTTTTCTTTTATCTTGACAAGTGTATTTAGTGCATCTATTGGTGTTAGGCCATTTACATCTACTTTATCTAGCTCATGCGCTATTTCTGCTAATTTATAATTATACATTGTTAATTGTCCCTCCGCAACACCTTTTTCCTGTTTTTCTAACTTTTTATTATTTAATACATTTCTTCTTTCTATTGATTTTAATATTTCGTTTGCTCTTTTTGTGACTGCCTGTGGCACACCTGCAAGTTTTGCAACGTGAACTCCATAGCTTTCATCTGTTCCACCTTTTACTATTTTCCTTAAGAAAATAATATCTTCTCCTTTTTCTTTTACTGCTACTGAATAATTTTTTACTCCATCTAATTTATTTTCAAGATCTGTTAGCTCATGATAATGTGTTGCAAATAATGTTTTAGCTCCACATTTATCGCTGTCTGAAATATATTCTGCTACTGCCCATGCGATAGAAAGTCCATCATATGTAGAAGTTCCTCTTCCTATCTCATCTAGAATTACTAAACTGTTGCTTGTTGCCTCTTTTAAGATTTGTGCTACTTCCATCATTTCTACCATAAATGTACTTTGCCCCATACTTAAATCATCTGATGCTCCAACTCTTGTAAATATTTTATCCACGACACCAATTTTTGCATAAGATGCAGGTACAAAGCTTCCACATTGTGCCATTAAAGTTATTAATGCCACTTGTCTCATATATGTTGATTTCCCCGCCATATTTGGCCCTGTTATAATAGCAAGTCTATTCTTATCTTTATCCAAATATGTATCATTTTGCACAAAACTTCCACTTGGCAAAATTTTTTCAATTACAGGGTGGCGACCATCTTTTATATCAATTACTCCACTTTTATCTATTTGTGGTCTTACATAATTCTGGTCATCTGCCACAGTAGCAAATGAGCATAATGCATCTAACATGGCAACTACTTCTGCAGATTTTTGTAGCCTTTCTACCTGTTTTTCTATTTTATCTCTTACTTCAACAAATATGTTATATTCTAAATTTATAACCTTTTCCTCTGCACCTAAGATTTGATTTTCCAAATTTTTCAATTCTTCTGTAATATATCTTTCTCCATTTGTCAAAGTTTGCTTTCTTATATACCTATCTGGAACTAATGACATATTTGATTTTGTAACTTCAATATAATATCCAAACACTTTATTAAAGCCTACTTTTAAGCCTTTTATTCCTGTTTTTTCTCTTTCTTCAGCTTCCAACTGAATAATCCAATTCTTGCCATCAGTAGTTGCAGTTTTTAGCTTGTCTATTTCCTCATCATATCCGGTTTTTATAATTCCTCCTTCTTTTATTGCAATTGGAGGTTCTTCTACTATTGTTTTATCAATTAATTCATATACATCTTCTAATAAATCAAGCCCATTAAATAATTCCACAAGTAAATCTGCTTTTGTTCCAGCTATTATCTTCTTTATTTCTGGCAACTGTTTTGCCGAATTTTTAAGTGAAATCAAATCTCTTCCATTTGCACTTCCATAAGATATTTTTCCTGCAAGCCTTTCTATATCATATACTTTTTTTAGACAATCTGTTAAGTCTCCTTTTAGTATAATATTATCTTTTAGTTCTTGAACTGCATCTAACCTTTTATTAATTTGCTTTACATTTACAAGCGGACTATTTAACCATCTTCTTACTAGTCTGCCACCCATTGATGTTGCCGATTTATCTAATACCCATAAAAGAGTTCCCTTTTTAGTTTTGTCTCGTAATTTTTCCGTAATCTCTAGATTTCTTCTTGCATTAATATCAAGTGTCATATATTTAGTAGTAGTATATATAATCAGTTTATTTATATGATCTAAACTATTTTTTTGTGTTTCTAATAGATATGATAAAAGTGCATTTGTAGATGCTACTGCTAACATATTTTGTGCAATATCTTCAATCACATTATCTTCATCATCTACTATTTTATATTTAGAACATAATTCTTCATAATTATCTATAAATACACTTTCTTCTAGTTTTGTTACGTATATATCAAATCTTTCTTTTATTTTTTCTATTTCTTCACTACATTCATACATCATTTGATTTACTGCAATTTCTGCTGGAGAATATTTGGCTATTTCATCTAATAATACTGCAAAATTATTACTTTCCTTTATTTCAGTAGTTCTAAAATCCCCTGTGGTTACATCACACATTGTTATACCAAAATATATACCATTTTTATATACACACATTATATAATTGTTTTTCTTGTCATCAAGCAAATTTGCTTCTATCACAGTACCTGGTGTTACAACTCTAATCACATCTCTTTTTACCATACCCTTTGCTTGTTTTGGGTCTTCTAACTGCTCACATATTGCTACTTTATATCCTTTTGCTATAAGTCTCGATATATATGTATCTGCTGCATGATAAGGAACCCCACACATAGGTGCACGCTCTTCCTTACCACATTCTTTACCTGTTAATGTAAGTTCTAGTTCTCTCGATACAGTAATCGCATCCTCAAAAAACATTTCATAAAAATCACCTAATCTGTAAAATAGAATGCAATCTTTGTATTTATCTTTCATTTCTAGATAATGTTGCATCATTGGTGAGTATTCTGCCATGTTTATCGATTCCTCCTTTTATAATTACAAATCTTCTTTAAAGTAGCTGTCTTGTGTTTTGCCCCAACTTGGTCTTTAGGCTATTTCTCCTTTTAAATACCACATATGTTCTGATATTATCTTAATAGGCATTACTTTTCCTATTAGACTATTATCTCCTTCAAACACAACTACTTTATTGGCATCTGTTCTTCCTGTAAGTAATTCATCATTTGTTTTGCTATAACCTTCTACCAAAAGCTCATGGACACTTCCTATATATTCTTTATTGTTTTTAGCTAAAATTTCTTCATACAAAGCTTTTAGTCTGTCAAATCTTTTATGTTTAATTTCTTCTGGAATTTGTTTTTCCATCTTGTCAGCCACTGTTCCAACTCTTCTTGAATATATAAACATAAAAATCTGCTCAAATTTTACTTTTCTTACAACATCTAAAGTATCCTCAAAATCTTCTTCTGTTTCTTCTGGAAATCCAACAATTATATCTGTGGAAAATTTTACATTAGGAATATTTTTTTTCATTTTTTCTACTAAATTCAAGTATTGTTCTTTAGTATATACTCTATTCATTTTTCTTAGTACTGTTGTGCTTCCAGACTGCAAAGGCAAATGTATAAACTTTGAAACTTTACTGCAATCACGTATTGCTTCAATTACATCATCTGTAAAATCTTTTGGATGTGGTGAAACAAATCTGATTTTTTCTATTCCATCAATTTCATTTATTGCTCTTAAGAGTTTAGCAAATGAATCTATATCAGAATTTTGTTTTCCTCTTTCTCTTTCTACTCTCATATAAGAATTAACGTTTTGTCCAAGTAATGTTATTTCTTTATATCCTTTAAAAGCTAAATCTTTTATTTCTGCTAAAATATCTTCTGGGTTTCTGCTTCTTTCTCTTCCTCTAACATATGGTACTATACAAAATGCACAAAAATTATTACATCCGTTCATAATAGTAACTGATGCACGAATATTATCATCTCTTTTTATTGGTAATCCTTCTATTATCTCTCCATCTATATCTAAAATATCTGTTATCTTTTTATTTTCTATTATAGCATTATATAAATCTTCAGGGAATTTATGTAAAGTATGTGTACCAAATATAACATCATATTTGTAGCTTTTCTTGATTTTATCTACAATATGTTTTTCTTGCATCATACAGCCACCAATTGCTATAATTGTACCTCTTATTTCTTTTAATTTTTTCACTTCTCCTAATTTTCCAAATAACTTTTCTTCAGCATTTTCTCTTACACAGCAAGTATTATATATAACCAAATCAGCTTCCATAACCTTATCTGTTTTTGTGTATCCCATTTTTTCAGTCATACCACATATTTTTTCAGAGTCGTTTTCATTTAATTGACATCCCATAGTCAATATATGATATTTCAAATTCTTCCCTTCATTTATTTTTCTTACTTTTTCTATATATCCCAATTCGTTTTTTATGTCTGCTTTTTCCATTTTATTTCATTCCTTTTTTTACTTATATTTGTATTTCCACGTGTGAAATAATATATAATAAACACAAAATTATTTCACAGCAAACTGGAACAGATAATTTTATATAACTATATATTTTAGATTTAACTACTATATTTTACATGAAAAAAGCACTTTTTTCAAGTATTTTTGCTGTAATATTTTAAACTGCGCAATTGGAAACTGTCTCTAATTACAGTCCCCAATTGCATACAATATTATCTCATACTATCTTAAACTCAAATCTTATTTGCAAAATCTATGTTTTCCAATAGTCACAGTCTCTGTTCTTGACCAAATCCATTGATTTGTTGCAGTACTTGGATTAAAATAATAAATTGCACCATTACTAGGATCCCAACCGTTTAGTGCATCTTGTGCAGCTTTTATTGCAGTATCATCAGGAGATAAGTTTATTTGCCCATCACTTACAGCATCAAATGCACCACTTTGATAAATTACACCTGCAATTGTATTTGGAAACAAACTACTTTTTACCCTATTTAACACAACAGCTGCAACTGCAACTTGTCCTATATAAGACTCCCCTCTTGCTTCGCCATATACCAGCCTACTTAATAAATCTAAGTCACTAGAATTAGTTGATGAACTCGAATTACTGCTAGAACTAGATGATGATTCATATATTCCCATTGCTTCAAGTGTTGATGTTCCTGCAATTCCATCTACTGTAAGTCCATTCTTTTCCTGAAATTCTTTTACTGCTGCTAAAGTTTCACTACCATATATTCCATCAACTTCTCCATCATAATATCCCCATCTCTTTAATTTTTCCTGTATCGTTTTTACTTCTTCCCCTGTTGAACCATATTTTGAAAGTGCTAAAACCTCATTACCTCTAAAAAACACATTATACGAAACAAAAAACATACTAACTAAAAGTATCACAATTATTGCTTTTAGATTTTTCTTTATCTTTATCGCCATATAGCCTCCATTCGTGTTTCATGCCAGTAAGAAGAGACCTTTGGCACAAATAACACCAATTTTTTCTAAAATAAATTTATTTTATTTTGTCCAAAATTGGTGTTATTATACAATTATTTATTATTTAAATTATAAAAGCTATTTTTATATTCTTCCACTTTCTCTTCATCTACAGTTCCTATTTTAAATAATATGTTTTCATTATCTATTTTATATATTACATCTGTCTTTACTATACTATCTTTATGCAGTCCATTCTTCTCATCCTTTTTTATTAATTTATTCTCATTATACTTTAGTTTCTTTATTTGAGATGATATTAACATTCCAAAATTTTCTATTGGTACTGCAATATTGTTTTGGTCTATTATTACAAAAAGGTGATTATTTCCCTCTTTACCATTTTCATAATGATATTCCTTTACAAATACAATATCACCTATTGAGTAAACATTATATTCTTGTTTTTCTTCTCTTAAAACATTTTCAATTTTTCCTTCGTGCCACTCATTTTCTGGGTCAAACTCATTAAATGCCTCTTCTAGTTTTCTAACTTTTCCTTTTTCATATGCAAATTTCAAAAAATCACTCATTTCTTCTTTCAGTCAAATCATCTCCTTTACCCAAAAGATAAAAAGCAAATTATTTTTTACTCTTATTTTTCATTTAATTAATATTTGCTAAAAATAGCGATATTAAAAAATTCCAACTATATTTCCGTTTTCGTCTAGGTCAATTTTTTCTGCTGATGGCACTCTTGGAAGTCCTGGCATTGTCATTATTTTTCCTGTGATTGCAACAATAAATTCAGCACCTGTTTTTAGGATGATGTCTTGTACATGAATTTTAAATGGTTCTAAACACTCTAAATTTTTTGGATCATCTGAAAAAGAATATTGTGTTTTTGCTATACATACAGGTAAATCGCTATATCCCATTTTTTCTATTTGTGCAATTTTTTCATTTGCTTCTTCTGTATATTCTACTCCTTCCGCTCCATAGATTTTAGTTGCTATATCATTTATTTTATCTTTTATATTTTCCTTTAAGTCATATGTATAATTCAAATCAGATTTTCTTTCGGTTAGCTTTACTAATTTCTCAGCTAAATCAGTTGCACCTTTTCCACCTTTTCCCCAGCTTTCCATTAAGCTAAGCTCTATGTCATGTCCTTTTAATTTATTTCTCAAAAATTCTATTTCTTTTTCTGTATCATGTGTATATCTGTTAATTGATACTATTACATTTAGTCCAAATTTATTTTTCAAATTATCAACATGTCTCAAAAGATTGCTAAAGCCTTTCTCTAATGCTTCTATACTTTCATTTTTTATTTCTTCTTTTGGCATTCCACCATGATATTTTAGTGCTTTTATTGTTGCTACACAAACTACAGCATCTGGTTTAATCCCAGCATTTCTACATTTTATATCTAAAAATTTCTCTGCTCCCAAATCAGCACCAAAACCAGCTTCTGTTATTACATAATCACCAAGTTTCAATGCTAATTTTGTTGCTATAATACTATTACATCCGTGAGCAATATTAGCAAAAGGTCCACCATGAACTATTGCAGGTGTATGCTCTAAAGTTTGTACTAAATTTGGATTTATTGCATCTTTAAGTAGAACCGTCAAAGCCCCATCCGCCTTTAAATCTCTTGCAGTTATAGGCTTACCAGCTTCATTATAGCCAACTATTATATTTCCAATTCTTCTTTTTAAATCGTCAATATCAGTCGCTAGACAAAATATTGCCATTATTTCAGAAGCTACAGAAATATCAAAGCCATCTTCTCTTGGCACAATGTTTTTCTCTTCAGAAAGTCCTGTTTGTACTTTTCTTAATTGCCTATCATTTAAATCAACACATCTTTTCCAAGTTACTCGATTAAACCCAAGTTCATTTCCAAAATATATATGATTATCTATCATAGCAGAAAGTAAGTTGTTGGCTGATGTAATAGCATGAATATCACCTGTAAAGTGTAGATTTATATCTTCCATTGGGGCAATTTGTGAATGTCCTCCACCTGTTGCTCCTCCTTTTATACCAAACACAGGACCAAGTGAAGGTTCTCTTAAAGCCAAAATAGAATTTTTACCTATTTCTTTAAGCCCATCTGCTAGTCCTATCGCTGTTGTAGTTTTGCCTTCACCTAATGGTGTAGGATTTATTGCAGTTACTAAAATCAGTTTTCCACTCTTTTTTTCTTTTAATCTTTCATAAGCTTTTAACGAAATTTTTGCTTTATATCTACCATAAAGCTCTAATTCTTCATCCTTTATCCCCATTTTTTCTGCTATTTTTTGTATGTTTTCTAATTTAGTATTTCTTGCAATTTCTACATCTTCCATACTAATCACTTCCTTTCATTAATTTTATACTTTTTTCCAAATTGGGGACAGGCGTTATTTTATACTTTTTTCCAATTTAACGCCTGTCCCCAATTTGGAATTTAGCCAAAAATCATGCCGACAACTATTCCAATAAAGGCTCCTACAAATACTTGTGTTGGAGTATGTCCCAAAACCTCTTGCAGTCTTTCTGTAACTTCTACATTAGAAAGTCCCGGAGTTTGGATTATTTTGTTTAAAAGCTTGGCTTGTTTTCCTGCTGCTCTTCTTACTCCTGCTGCATCATACATAACAACAAAAGCAAATACTATGGATAGTCCAAATATTGCTGAATTAACTCCATATTCTTTTCCTATCATTGTGCATAAAGCAACAACAACAGCCGAATGGGAACTAGGCATTCCTCCTGCCCCCAAAATTCTTTTAAAATTAAATTGTTTTGTAGTAACTAAATCATATACAAGTTTGAAAAGTTGTATAAAAAACCATGTTCCAAATGGCACTACTAAATATCTATATTCCGAAATAAACCACATCATTTTCATTATTCCTCATTTTGCACAAAATTTTTTTCTATTAATTCTCCATCTTCGCCTTTAATTAGCATTGTTATTTTCTTTTCTGCTTTTTCTAGCATTTCACTACATTCTTTTGAAAGTTTCATTCCTTCTTCAAACTTAGAAACAGACTCATCTAAATCTAAATTCCCTTTTTCTAGCTCATTAGCAATTTCTTCTAATTTTTTCATATTATCTTCAAAACTTATCTCTTTTTCCACTATTCTATTCCTCTCTTTTCTCCTATCTTTCAGATACCTCTTCAGTATCTAAATCTACATATAAATACATTGTTCCTGTACTTGCAGTTCCATATCCTACCATATATCTTCCACTAGAATCTTTTGAAATATAATTAAAATATATACCATCTGTACTTCCATATTCTTCTTCATAATATTTTTTTGCAAGTTCTTCTGCTAACTCTTCTGAAGTAGAGCTAGTTCCCGAATTTGAGCCAGAGCTTGAATTAGAGTTTGAGCTACTTCCTGAACTTGAGTTGCTATTTTCACTTCCTCCTGTTTCTTCTGTTTCCTCATCATTTTCATCAGTCACTTCATTTGTAGTTTCATTTACATCTGTATCATTTATTTCATCTTCATTTAATAGGTCATTAATAATATCTGTCTCATCTATTTCTTCGTTTAGTAGTTCATTATTATCTAAGCTATCAGTATCTTCATTTATAGTACTATATACTAACCATGCAACTGCTAATAAAAGTATTACTATTATTACTACTATTATTATTTTTGTTCTTTTTTGCATATTTCATCATCCTTTCTTTAAAGTTACAGATTTCTATACAATTTAATTATAAAATCTTAGCTCTAGCTTTTCCATCAATTAATCTGAGATTAATTTCATCATCTTTTTTTAATTGATTAACAGATTTTACTACTTTTCCTTCTAGTTCAACTATTGAATATCCTCTTGTTAGTGTTTTTAAAGGACTTAGTGCATCTAGTTTTGTCATGTTTTTTACCAGATTTGTCTTTTTTGCATTATATGTATTAATAACACTATTTTGAATTGTTTTTACTTTCATATCTATAAGCATATATTTTTCATTTATTTTCTGTAATGGATCTTTAAACACCCTGCTGTTCATACATTTTTCATATCTTAATTTCATAAATTCTACTTTTTTCTTTAATGCTAGCTTATATCTATTATTATATGCTTCTAATTTCAACATTATATCTGATATATTTGGTACAGCAAGTTCAGCTGCAGCAGAAGGAGTTGGTGCTCTTAAATCTGCCACAAAATCTGCTATTGTGAAATCTGTCTCATGACCTACTGCAGAAATGATTGGAAGTTCAGAATCATATATTGCACGTGCAACTATTTCTTCATTAAACGGCCACAAATCCTCAAGTGACCCTCCACCTCTTGCAACTATTATCACATCAACCAATTTCTTTTCGTTCATTAATTTTATTGCCTCTGCTATTTTTTCAGAAGCTCCTTCTCCTTGTACAGGAACTGGTAATAGTTTAATATATACATTTGGGTTTCTCCTCGTAGATACATTTATTATATCTCTAATTACTGCTCCTGTATTAGATGTAAGCACTCCTATACATTTTGGTATTAATGGTATTTTCTTTTTATGGTTTGCATTGAAAAGTCCTTCTTTTTCTAATCGTGCTTTCATTTCTTCATATGCTTTATGCAAGCTTCCCATTCCATCTTCTTGCATTGCTTTACAATAAATTTGGTACACTCCATCTCTCTCAAACACAGATACTATGCCAAATACCATCACTTTCATACCATCTCTTGGTTCAAATTTTAAATTTACTGCAGAATTTTTAAACATTATACATTTTATTAAAGAATTCTCATCTTTTAAAGTAAAATATAGATGCCCTGTATAATGATGTTTATAATTGGAAATTTCTCCTTTTACTAAAACATTATTTAGCATCTCATCTCCTGCTATTTTTTCTTTTATGTATTTGTTTAAGTCGCTTACACTTATTGGGTTATATGTCATTAACTCTCTGATACTCCTTTATCTATACATTGTTTTTTCTTACTATACTTGCAAGTACACCATTTACAAAGCTTGGTGCTTTTGCATCACCATATGCTTTTGCAAGTTCTACTGCTTCATTTATAGCAACTTTATATGGCGTTTTTAAATATAATATTTCAAATATTGCAATTTCTAAAATTGCAATATTTATTTTAGATACTCTATCATAAGTCCATTTTTCAGATAAGCATCCTTCAATTTGCTTTTTTATTTGTTTTCCATGTCTCTTAGTTCCATACACAAGATCTTTAATAAATTTCGTAGTTGCTTTTCCATGTACATCTTTTTCTTCTAAAAACAAGTCTACATTTTCTTTATAATCTTCATATTTTACATCTTGTGATTCTAAACTATACACTATTTCAAATGCTATTTTTCTATTTTCTGACATACTCATTTTGCTTACTTTTCCCCTTTTATTATAATCTATCTATAAAATTTTTTAATCTATCTTTTACATTATCTTTATTATGTTGAATATAAAAACCAATATATCCACAAACAGCAATCAAAACAATTGCAATTATTAACTCATAAAACTTTGTAAGTAGTAAGACAATTGCTACTATTATTCCAATTATCATTCCTCCATATTGTGACATGAACTTTTTGAAATCTTCCATATATTATACCTCCATAATGTTCTCTTTTTCTGGTTCTATATTCTTTACTTTAATATTTACTTCTTTAACCTCTAAATCTGAAGCCTTTTTTATTGCCTCTTTTATCTTGTTTTGAAGATTTGTAGACAACTCTTTAATAATTGCATTTTCTTTTACATTTAAATTCACAAAAACTATTAGATTATTTTCTTTGTTAACTTCAATTCTAGTTGTTACATCTTCTGCACTATCAAAACCTTTTACGACTGCATTTACTAAGTTTTCTATTGTTTCCCTCGTTATTAACAGTTTTCCATTTGCGTTTTCTAATAAAATACCATTTTTATATTCTTCTTTTTCTTTGCTACTAGAATCAAAAAATATGCATCTTATAGCGAGAAGTATAAATATTATGCTTAGTACTAAAATTATATTTGATGTTATATTATTAGAAATTGCTATATTTATTAAATTTCCTATAAAATCTATATTTATCCAACCAAATATAGTTAGACATAGCATTACAGATATTACAAGCATTAATGTTGAAAATAGTACTAGTGTTATTTTTTCAATTTTACTCATATTTGTTCATTCCTTTCTGATTAACAATTTTTATCACATGACTTTTAATAATCATATAAGAAATAAAGACACTTTTGTTAAATTTCTTATTTCAATTCAAACATTAGACCAACATTTAAATTTAAAATAATGCTAAAGTGCCTTTTTTACTATATAATAAAGTTAAATTTTCTTGGTCTGTACGTATTTTAGAAGTAAAACACTATGCAAATCGATTTTTTATTGTTCTGTTTTATCAGAGCCTTCTGTTTTTATCTCCTCTACATTATTAGCATCTGTATTGACACCTTGTACGTGTACATTTACATCTAAAACTTTTAATCCGGTCATACTTTCTACTGCCTTCTTTACTCTGTTTTGTATTTCAAAAGCCACATCTGGAATTCTAACACCATATTCTACAATTATATTTACATCTATTCTTGTTTCTTTTTCTCCAGCTTCTACTTTAATTCCTTTTGCAAAATTTTTCTTTCCACTAAATACCTCTGATATTCCCCCTGCAAAGCCTCCCGACATTGCAGCTACTCCTGGCACTTCTGAAGCTGCAGCTCCAGCTATTACAGCTATAACATCATCAGCTATTTTTATGTTTGAATTTTCAAGTGCTACTTCTCCTTGATTTTCTTCAACGTTTACAACTTGTTCTAAATCTTTATTTTCCTCCATAAATATACCTCCTTAAAATCACCAATTCTGTAAAACTATGTTTGTCCCTTTTTTTCATATTATTAGTATACCAATAATTCTAATTTTTTACAACATTTTTAAGAAAATTTTAAAGTTTTTCTACTTTAATTCTAATATTTTTATGTCTTTTTCTGAGTACTGTTCTGGCTTTAATCCCACTTTGTCTCTCATGTTATCTAACATTAAAACTACTATTATTCCAGACACACAACCAATTATTGTAAATGTATTTGCAGTTGTTGTCACTCTTAATAAAATAGAGGCCATGAACGTTATTATAAATCTTAAGATATTTTCCATCAAATTAAATGATGAAGATATCTTAGTTCGCAAACTCGGCGTTGTAAAATTGTTTAAGTATTGTTTTATTAAAGTATAAAAAGGTCCTTTTGTAACATATTGTACTAAAAACATTATCAATATTACTATCACATTTACTACATAGCCAAAATTCACACTGCATAAAAGTCCTAATATGATACAAGAGAATACTAAAGGAATTGCTAGACTTGCAAGTGTTTTATTCCTGAATTTCTTATGAAATCTATCTGCATTTTTTGCAGATATACCAGAAATCAATCCAAGTACCGCAAATATTACACCAAAATATCTAGAAGGAATACCCACATCTTGCATGACACTACTTCTAAGCATTGTCAAAGATAATATTATTGCCGAAACCAATGATCCAAAAAGCACTAAATTTCTAAGTCTTTTTGACTTTCCAAATAATTTGAATGAATTTAGCAATTCTTTACACTCTGCATAAAACTTATATTTATCTATTTTTTGTTTTTCATCTATATCTTTAAATCTAGTTGAAAGATATATTGATACAGCAGTTCCTACTAGACATAAAAACATTGGAATATAACCATTTACTGAAAATAAGAATCCTGCTATAACAGATGAAATTGCATCTATGTAATAATAATACGAAGTTCCTTTTCCTTCTATGCTTGCAAATCTTATTCCTCTTTTTTCATCCTTATTTAAAGAATCATAAAGTACATTTGATTCACATATTCCTTTTATGATAAATCCTATTGCAGAAAACAATTCTCCTACCACAATAAAAGTAAAATTAAATCCCACTATATAAGTTAAAATTGATATAAATAATGAAAAATTTCCTATTATCAAACTTTTTCTTTTCCCTAATGAATTTATCAAAATAGTGGCCGGAACAAGAAATATAATTTTAAAAATTGGATAAAAAGACTCTGCTAAAAGTACATCAGCTGAACTGATGCCTTTAGTCTCTGTAAAGAATATGAATATTATTGCATAATAAAATAACAAATCCCATGAAAGCATTTTATATCTAGTATATAAATTTACATTTTTTTTCTTAGCTTCTTCCACTTGTTTTCCTCCTATATATTTTTACTTTTCATTAGTTTTTATACTTACCTTTATTTAAGTCCAAAATCCTCAATCCCAGTTACAGGAACAGCTCCTTCTTTTATCAATTCATTAGTTCCATATGAATTTAGGCTTGTTATATTCCCAGGAATTGCATACACATCTTTTCCCTGTTCTAAAGCATGTTCTACTGTAATTAATGTCCCACTTCTCTGTTTTGCCTCTACTACTAAAACCCCATCGGAAAGTCCACTAATTATCCTATTTCTTATTGGAAAATGATGTTTCTCTGGTAAAGTTCCTAGAGGATATTCTGTAATCACAGCTCCATTATTTATTATAATTTGTTTATATAATTCCACATTTTCAGGTGGATATATTACATCTAATCCACATCCTAATATTGCAATTGTTTTTCCTCTTGCTGCAATTGCTCCCTTATGAGCATATGTATCTATTCCTCTTGCAAATCCGCTTACTATGCATACTCCGTTTTTTAGCAAGTTCATAAGCAAATTTATATGCGTTTTTTAGTCCATAATCACTTGCTTTTCTGCATCCCACAATTGCTATAGATTTTTCATTTAATAGTTTTTCATTTCCTAGCACATATAATGTTTGTGGTTTTGCATAAATATTAATTAATTTTTCTGGATAATTTTCATCCCCTTGTTTTATTGTTTTTATTTTATTTACATCTAATTTTATATTCAAAGCAATCTCTCCTTTAATTTTTAAGAAATTGCCCCCGAAATTTCATTTTAAAAGCTTTGCAGCTTTGACCACGTTATTCATAAGCATTGCAACAGTCATTGGTCCTACTCCACCTGGCACAGGTGTTATATATGATACTTTTTTAGAAACATTTTCAAAATCTACATCTCCTACTAATTTTCCCTCACCATTTCTGTTTATACCAACATCAATAACTGTAGCTCCATCTTTTACCATATCTTCTGTTACAAATTTTGGTTTTCCTAATGCTGCAATTAATATATCAGCTTCTTTTGCAATTTTTGCTATATCTTTTGTTTTAGAATGACATACTGTTACAGTCGCATTTTTATTTAATAAACATTGAATTAAAGGCTTTCCAACTATATTACTTCTTCCTATAATTACTACTCGTTTTCCCTCAATTGGAATATCATATTCTTCTAACATTTTTATGACTCCATAAGGTGTGCAAGAAATAAAGCAATCCTCACCTATAGATAATTTCCCTACATTTATTGGATTAAACCCATCTACATCTTTTCTGTAATCTATTGTATTAAAAGCTTCTCTTATATTTAAGCCATCAGGTATTGGACTTTGAAGTAATATTCCATGTATATCCTCTCTTGCATTTAGTTTATTAATTGATTCTATTAATTCTTCTTGTGTTGTTGTTTCGTCCATAAAAAACTCTTCAAATACTATTCCTATTTCATCACATGCTTTACTTTTATTACGTACATACACTGCAGACGCTTTATCATCTCCAACCATAATTACGGCAAGCTTTGGAATTATACCTTGTTTTTTTAAATTTTCAACTTCTTCTTTTAACTCTAATCTTATTTTCTTAGCTAATGCTTTTCCATCTATTAATTCCATATTCCCCTCCATTTCTAATTATATAATAGTCGCTATTTCTTATTTGTCCATTGCTTGTTTCTCCTACTATATTCTAGTCAGACATATTTTTCTACTTTAAGTACTAAATTTCCTTTTTTAGTATTGTTTAAGATTTCACCTATCTTAAATCTGCCCTTTCCTCTAACTGTAATTATATCATTTGATTTTACTTCCTTTGAACCTTTTGTTATTAATTCATGATTTATAAATACTCTTTCTTCCTTAATAATTTCTGTCGCCTTTGATCTTGAAGTTCTAATAATTTCAGAAACTATGCTATCTATCCTCATTGATGGAATTATAATATTTATTTTTTGCAATTTTGGTTCTTCTACTTCTAAACTTTCTAGTTTTATTACTTCAAATTCCGCCTTACTAAACCTTGTCAATTCTTTTAGTCCATTTAAAATATATTTTTCATTTTCTTTTAATACTATGATTTCTGCTCCATCTTTGCTTGTAATTATATCTCCCACTTTTTCTCTTTTTATTCCAATTTTTATTATTGCCCCTAAATAATTTCTATGTGAGTACAGCCCTTTAAGCTCATTTGGCAGAGATATTTTTATCACACTAAAAATAGAATTATAATCAAATAAGTCATCTTTTAATATATCTTCCAATTTATTTGGAAATAAAATTATGGCTGTTCTTTCTGCTGTTTTATATCCACCAAATGCTTTATAATTCTTGAATTTTATTTCCGCCAATAATTTTTCTAATAATTGTCTTTGTCTCATATCTAAAAAATCTGTATTTTCTACTGTATTCCTTTTTGAAACAAAGTCTACTTTATCTAATAATTTTGATGCTAAAATCCTATCTTCTTCATTTGCATATTTGTCTAGTATTTCTTGTCTATTCACTCTATATTCTCCTCTATGTATTTTGTTATTGTTTTAGTATCTATACCATATTTCTTTTCTAATTCATTTACACTACCATGTTCAATAAATTTATCTGGATAAGCAAATGTTTTTATTCTTATGTTTTGTAAATTAGAATCAATTATTAACTGTTTTATTATACTTCCTAATCCACCTATGATTGTTCCATCTTCTATTGTTACACATAATTTAGACTTTTTTATCTCTTCTAAAATCGCCTCTTTATCCAATGGTTTCAGAAATCTTGCATTTATCACCTTTGATTTTATTGATTTACTTTCTAATTCTTTGCTTATCTCTAACGCTCTTGAAACCATATTTCCAATCGCTATTATTGTAACATACATCGTCTCATTTTCCAATGAATTTCCAATAATTTTTTCACATTTTCCTAATAAAATATCTGGATGATTTTTAAATTTATTTTTAGCTTCTCCTCCTCTAGGATATCTTATTACCACTGGCCTATTAAGCTCAATTGCAAATTCTAACATCTGCTCCAATTCTTTATAATCCTTTGAAGCCATGATAGTAATATTTGGAATCAGATTGAAAAAAGCCAAATCATATAACCCTTGATGTGTTTCACCATCATTTCCAACTATTCCAGCTCTATCCACACACATAACAACAGGCAGATTTTGAATACAAACATCATGGATAATTTGATCAAAAGCCCTTTGATAAAACGATGCATAAATACTAATAATCGGCTTCAATCCACTTATCGCAAGTCCTGCTGCCATAGTTAAAGCATGTTGCTCTGCAATTCCAACATCGAAAAACCTATCTGGAAATTCTTTAGCAAACCTAGTCATTCCTGTCCCGTCGCTCATTGCTGCTGTAATAGCTACAATTTTATTATCTTTTTTAGCCAGTTCTATTAATTTATCTCCAAAAATTTTTGAATAATCTTCTTTTTTCTCTTTTTTAGGCTTTCCAGTTTCTATAACAAATTCGGAAGTACTATGAAATTTATCTGGATTTTCTTCAGCTGGCTTATATCCTTTTCCCTTTTTGGTAATTGCATGAATTAATATTGGCCCTTCTAAATCTTTCGCTTTTTTTAATATTTCTTCTAAATCATTTATATTGTTTCCATCAACAGGGCCTAAATATTTAAATCCTAAATCTTCAAAAAACATATTGGGTATGATTAATTGTTTTATTCCATATTTTACTTTTCTAACAAATCTAATAATTCCATTTCCTATTTTTGGTATCCTAGATACAGCATTTTTTATATATCTGTTTGATTTATTATATAGTTTTCTCGTTCTAACTCTTGTTAAGAAAGCTGAAATTCCCCCAACATTTCTAGAAATGCTCATCTCATTATCATTTAATATAACTATCATATTTGTACCACTATTTCCAGCATCATTTAATGCCTCTAAAGCCATTCCACCTGTTAGTGCACCATCCCCTATTACTGCAATCACATTATAAATTTCTTTTTTAATATCTCTTGCTCTTGCCATTCCAAGTGCAGCAGAAACAGAAGTGCTGCTATGCCCAGTATTAAATGTATCATATTCTGATTCAGATGTTTTTGGAAAACCTGCTATTCCTCCAAATTTACGCAAAGTATTTATTTTGTCTTTTCTTCCAGTTAGAATTTTATGCACATATGTTTGATGTCCCACATCCCAAATAACTTTATCTTTTGGTGTATCAAAAATACTATGAATAGCTATTGTTAGCTCTACTACTCCTAAATTTGATGCTAAATGACCTCCTGTTTTTGATACTGTATCTATTATTAAATTCCTTATTTCTGATGATAGTTGTATTTTTTCTTCTTTTGAAAGTTTTTTTAAATCTTCAGGAAAATTTACTTTTTCTAATATCATATTACCTCCATTACATATTTTTATCTCTAATAAAATATCAAAAAATTAACATTTATGCAATCCTTACTTTATTTTACTTTATTATTATATAAATTTGTAATACAACTGTAATATAAAAATAGCAAAAATCTCTTGATATTAATAACTTTTTGTTATATAATAAAATTTGAAGTTTATAGATAAAGAGAGGTATAGTAAATGATTAAAATAAAATTCAAAAAACTTTTATTTAGTTTTATTGCATTTATCTTTGTTTTTAGTATGATTACAAGTGCATTTGCATCAAATGAAATTGTAATAAACACTACTGATACTAATGAAACAGAAGATTCTACTTCAACTATTTCAGGCAATACTTCCTTAGAAATAGTCGAAAATAATATTTGCGAAATTGATATTGGCGGTATAGGAAGTTTCGAAAAAAAAATAACTGAGTATAATGCAGTAGAAAAGTCTGTCACTCTTACTCTTACAGTAACAAACACAAAAGATGTTGAGGAAAACTATAAAGACGTTGAAATATTTTTTGTTATAGATAATTCTTCAAGTATGTTAGAAGAATATAATGGTATTTCAAGAAAACAAGCTGTTATAAACTCAGCTAATTCATTAGCTGAAAAATTGTTTGATTCAAATCCAAATGTTAAAATTGGTATTGTAGCTTTCTCTTCTGGTGAGCCAGAAGGAACAATAAATGATGCTACTCTTAGATTAAGTTTGAGCAATTCAGAAGATGAGGTAAAAAATGCAATTACTAATTTATCTGAATTGAATGTTGGATTAAGAACAAATATCGAAGCAGGATTAACAATTGCTCAGCAAAACTTTTCATCAACCGAAGACGTAGATAGATATGTTGTTCTTCTAACAGATGGAGTTCCAAATAATGCTTTAGATGATATATATGCTACATACTCTGAAATTGTTGCAACTAGAACAAAAGCAAAACTTGAAGAACTTGAAAACTCAGGAGTTAAAGTTATTGCAGCTATGATTAACTTAGATAGTGATACAGTTGAGCCAACAACAACTAAAACATATAGAGCGTTAGCTGAAGAAATATTTGGAACAGAAGATGCCTCTACAACAAGTACGTATTTTTATATTCCAGATGACGAACTAGAAGATACTATTGTAAATGATATATTTGATAGCTTAATTGTAACTGTTGATAATACCTTAAGAAATATTACTATTACAGATTATTTCCCTCAAGAAATAATTGATAATTTTACTTTTGAATATGTTGCTAGCCCTAATATTGGAACAGTTAGTCAAGAAATAGATACTTCGAACAATTCTATTACATGGACTATTGAACTTTTAAGTGAAGGTGAAACTGCTACTTTAAGCTATAAGCTAACATTAAGAGACGATTATGATACAAATATTATAGAACAAATTTTACCAACTAATACCAATGTAGATATTACTGCAGAAAATAATGGAGAAGAAATAGATGTAAGTTCTGATGTATCACCTACAATAAGAGTATTGTACGATGAAGAAGTAATAGTTACACTTCCTGATGATGATAATACAGTTGCAGATACACCTATTCCTCAAGCGGGTGAAACTGTTACAATCTGGTGTATATTAGCTATTATACTAATATCAATAGCAATTGGAAGAATGATTTATTTAAGAAAATATTCTGATAAATAATATATGAAAGACATTTCGCAGGGCAAGTTTCTGGAGCTCGGACAGCCTAAGGTGACTTAACCTTGCTAAATAGGAAAAATCTTTGATTTTTCCTATTTTACTATATAATTAAAAAGCAGTAGATTTTCTACTGCTTTTTTTATTGGTTGGACTGGCTAGATTCGAACTAGCGCATGCCAGAGTCAAAGTCTGGTGCCTTACCACTTGGCTACAGTCCAATGTATTTAAATTATAATTGCCTATTTATATATTAAAAAAATTAATGGGGTGGAAGATGGGACTTGAACCCACGGCCTCCAGTGCCACAAACTGGCGCTCTAACCAACTGCGCTACATCCACCATCTTCAATCAACTGCATTTATTATTTTACCCCATCTTTCTTTATTTGTCAACTGTTTTTTATAGTTTTATTCTACCTCTTGTGCCCAGATTATTAATCTCATACTTGAATCATCTGTACAAGTTGTTAATGAAATTTCTCTTCGTCCTTCTGTATCTCTGTTCATATACTCTGAATCACTAGTACTTGTTTCATATTTCCTTGTTACTTGATATTCTACTCTTTCTCCAGATAGATCTGTTATGTATATGCTATCTCCAATTTCTAGTCTTTTATTGTTTGAAAAGAATGTTCCATTTCTATAATTGTGTCCTGCTAAAACTGTATTACCAACTTGATTTAAGCTGTCACTACTTGGATATAGTTTAACAATTGCTACAGTTAAAGAATTGATACTAGCATCTTCATCTGCAATTATTGGGTATTCAATATCTGTTGCTGGAATTTCAATAGTTCCTATTACATTATATCCCATATATGTAACTCCACTACCTGAACTTGAACTTGTACTATCTTGATATAGAGTATTTAGATCAACATTTAATTCTACATCATTTAGTACAGTATCTTCATCATCTGACGTTGTATTCATAACTTTGTTTTGAAACTCTCCTACAGCATTTCCAGCTGCTGTTTCTATATAATATTTTCTATAAACATCTATTCCAAAATATATAAGTAATCCCACAACTGCAATTATTACTATTACTAAGATTACTGTTAAAGTCTTGCTATATTTTCCACCAAACATAATTTTTCCTCCCTCGTTTTTTATCATATACATATATTATATCACATTTTCATTTTATAATCTACATTTTCATTTGCATTTTTCATTTTTACTATACTATTTTATCTCCTAACTTTTTCCCTGCTAATACATGGAAATGAATATGCATAACTTCTTGCCCTGAATCTCTACCACAGTTCGCTATAACCCTAAATCCATTATCTGAAAAGCCTTTTTCTATAGCAATCTTATTTATGATTTTATATATATATGAAATTAGTGTTCTATCTTTTTCTGGTACATCTAACAAACTAGGAATGTGCTTTTTAGGAACTACTAATATATGAATTGGAGCTGCTGGATTTGTATCATTGAATGCAATTACTTCTTCATCTTCATATACTATCTCAGAAGGAATTTCCTTATTTATTATTTTGCAAAATATGCAATCTTCCATCAATTTACCTCCTTTCTTACATTTTTATAATCTATTAATTTATTTTACTAAATGTTTGGGTGCTATCCTAGTAATAACAAGTATGTTAATTTTAATCAAAGAAATCCAAAATAACTTTTCTATTCATTCTAAAACAGCTTTTATTCTTCTTACTCCTGCAGAACTTGATTCTTCTTTTTTTATTTTAAAATGTCCAAGTTCTCCTGTATGTTTTACATGTGGTCCACCACATATTTCTTTACTAAAGTCTCCTATTGTATATACTTTTACTTTTTCTCCATACTTATTTTCAAATAACCCCATTGCTCCAGCTACTTTAGCTTCCTCTAGAGTCATCTCTTCGCAAGTTACTGGTAAATCTCTTTTTATTTGCTCATTTACAATGTCTTCTACTTGTTGCAATTGCTCTTTTGTCATTTTTTCTGGATGAGAAAAATCAAATCTTAATCTTTCTGTTGTAATATTTGAACCTTTTTGTTTAGCATGTTCTCCTAATACTATTTGCAAAGCCTTATGAAGTAAATGTGTTGCTGTATGATAAGCTATTGTTTTTTCATTTTGTTCAGCAAGTCCACCTTTAAATTTTTGGTCACTACTCATTCTAGATTTTTCTTGATGTTCTTTAAATAGTTTTTCAAATTCTGAATTGTCTATTTCAAATCCTTGCTCACTTGCTAAATCTGCCGTAATTTCTGGTGGAAATCCATATGTTTCATACAATTTAAATATAGTTTGTCCATCAATTACCTTTTTATGCTCTAATTTTGCTCTATTTATATATTTTTCAAATTCTTTTTCTCCATGTGCTAATGTTTTCATAAATTTGTCTTTTTCTTCTAAAATAGTCTGTTTTATTGTTTCTCTATTTTCTTCTAATTCAGGATACATTTCTTTTAATATATCAATATCTAAATCAATTAATCCAGTTAATTCATCTAAATTAACTTGCAATTTATTCAAATGCCTTGTCATTCTTCTTATTAATTTTCTTAATACATATCCCCTATCTATATTAGATGGTCTGCCACCATCTGCAATTATCATCATACTTGCACGAAGATGTTCAGCTACAATTCTTCTACTAGCTATATCATCTGCTTTTGCAAGATTTTTTAATTCTTCCATAACTGGTGCAAATAATTCTGTATCAAATGGGGTTTCTTTTCCTTGCAACAACATTGCCATTCTTTCTAGTCCAAGTCCAGTATCTACATTATGTTGTTTTAGTTTCTCGTATTTTCCCTCTTTTGTTCTATAGTATTCCATAAACACATTATTCCAAATTTCAACATATTTGCCGCAATCACAAGATGGTTGACAATCAGGTGAACATGCTGGCTTTCCTGTCTCATAAAACA
>CAZPKK010000007.1:0-36874 GCA_964587175.1 uncultured Clostridium sp. | reverse complement strand
ATTGCAAAGAGATATGGATAAATAAGAAGAAAGTATCAATTTTTTATATAAAAAATTAAATCAAAATTTAATAAAAAATAAATAATAAAAAAAGAATTAAATAATAAAATATTTAATCAAAAATAAATAATGATCAGATAAAAATTTTAATAAAAAAAGAACACCGATATAAAATAGTTATCGGTATTTTTTAATATAACTTAAAATTAAACTTTTTTATTTAGTGATTTTTTCTTTTTCATCCTTTTTATTTTCCTGTTTGTTTTCTTTTTCTAATGATTTAATTTCTTGTTGTTTTTTCTTCAAATTATCTTTTGCTACAGTCATAAGAAGTTTAATTCTATTTGTTTGATTTGATTCACTTGCACCTGGATCATAATCTATTGCAGATATATTTGCTTCAGGGAATTTGTTTCTAATTGTTTTTATTACACCTTTTCCAACAACATGATTTGGAAGGCAAGCAAATGGTTGAACACAAGCTATATTAGGTATTCCATTTTCTATGTATTCTATCATTTCTGCAGTTAAAAACCATCCTTCACCTGTTTGATTTCCGATAGATAAGATGTCTTTTACTTTTTCTTCTAATTCCCATATATCAGCAGGTGGTAAATATCCTTTTTTAGAATTTTCTAAAGCTATTTTTGAATCTTTTTCTAATATATCTATCAATTTTATTGCGGTTTTAAACAATTTTGCTTTTAGTTTATCTGTTTTTATTAATTGGTTAAATGTAATTTTATGTGTTGCAATAAATTTTATAAATCCCATAAAGTCTGGAAGTATTACTTCAGCACCTTCTTCTTCTAGTTTATTTGCAATAAAGTTATTTCCAAAAGGATGATATTTTATTAATACTTCACCAACAATACCTACCCTTGGTTTTTCCACTGATGTATCTAATTCTATTTTTTCAAAGTCGTTTACTATATCATAAATACTTTGTTTAAATTCTTTCATTGTTGATTTTTCAAGTAATTTCTTACATTTTTCCATCCATTCATCAAAAAGCTTTTGGGTTTCACCTTTATTTACTTCATAAGCTCTATTTTTTGTAAGCATTTTTTGTAATAAATCTGCATATACCACCATTTTTAATAATCTTTCGATTAAAGGTAATGTTATTTTAAATCCTGGCATTTTTTCCATTCCAACAACATTAAAAGAAATTACTGGAATGTTCTCAAAGCCTGCATCTTTTAATGCTTTACGAATAAATCCTATGTAGTTAGTTGCTCTACAACCTCCACCTGTTTGGGACATTATTAAAGCTGTTTTATTTAAATCATATTTTCCAGATTGAAGAGCTTCAATCATTTGTCCAGTTACTAATATAGATGGATAACAAGCATCATTATTTACATATTTTAATCCTGTTTCTACAGTATGATCTGTGCAGTCACGTAATAGTTCTACTTTATATCCAGATTGACGAACTGCTGCTTCCAATAATTCAAAGTGAATTGGAGCCATTTGAGGAATTAGTATTGTGTATTCATCTTTCATGTCTTTAGTAAATATTTTTTTATTTACTTCATAATTTCCATCACCTTTTAATTCCTCTTTATTTGCTATACGTTTATTCATACTAGCAAGAAGTGAGCGAATACGAATTCTTACGGCACCTAAGTTGTTTATTTCGTCTATTTTTATTAATGTGTACATTTTTCCATAACTTGTTAATATTTCTTCTACTTGATCTGTTGTAACTGCATCTACTCCACATCCAAAAGAATTTAGTTGTATTAATTCTAAGTTATCATGTTTTCCTACATATTCTGCTGCCGCATATAGTCTTGCGTGGAATACCCATTGATCTACAACTCTTATAGGTCTTTTTACTTCAATTTGGTTAGAAATACTATCTTCTGTAAGTACGCATAAGCCTAAACTTGTAATTAATGTATCTATTCCATGATTCACTTCAGGGTCTACATGATATGGACGTCCAGCAAGGACAATTCCTCTTAAATCATTTTCTTCTATGTATTCTATTGTTTCTTGACCTTTTTTACGTATGTCTTCTTTACATTTTTGATATTCTTCCTCAGCTTTTTCAGCTGCACTAATTAATTCTTTTTTAGTAAAATTATATTCCTTAAATTCTGGTAATTCTAATATGGTTTTTGCTAGTGTTTTAGCTTCAAAAGGTAAGAAAGGGTTTAAGAATTTTATATTCTTTTCTTTTAGTTCTTCTACATTGTTTTTTAGTACTTCTGAATAAGAAATTACAATAGGGCAGTTATAACGATTATCTGCCTTTTCATATTCCTTTCTTGAATATGGCATACATGGGTAAAATATTGTTTTAACTCCTTGATTTATTAGTCCTATAATATGTCCATGTGATAATTTAGCAGGATAACACACTGATTCAGAAGGCATAGATTCCATACCTTTCTCGTATGTTTTTCTGTTACTCTTTTCAGAAAGTATTACTCTAAAGCCTAATTGGCTCAAGAAAGTAAACCAAAAAGGATAATCTTCATACATGTTAAGAACTCTTGGAATTCCTATAACTCCTCTTGGTGCGTCTTTTTCTTCTAAAGGTGTGTAAGAAAACATCCTATCATATTTATATTTTACTAGATTTGGTAGTTCTGTTTTTATTCCTACAATACCTGCGCCTTTTTCACAGCGATTTCCAGAGACGTGTCTTGCACCATTGTTAAATTTATTTATTGTAAGTAAACAATGGTTTTCACAACCATTACAACGAACATGAGATGTTTGTATTTCCAATTTGTCTAAGTCTTCTAATTTTGTAAGATGTGTTTTATATTCCATATCTAAATTTGCTTCATATTGTTCTTTTGCAAGTAAGGCCACACCATAGGCACCCATAAGTCCTGCAATATCAGGTCTTATAACGTTTCTGCCAACTATTAATTCAAATGCTCTTAAAACTGCATCATTATAGAAAGTTCCACCTTGAACAACTATATGTGCACCAAGTTTTTTTACATCTCTTACTTTCATAACTTTCTGAATCGCATTTTTTATTACAGAATAGGAAAGTCCTGCTGATATATCTCCTACTGAATAACCTTCCTTTTGGGCTTGTTTAATTTTTGAGTTCATAAAAACAGTACATCTTGAACCCAAATCTACAGGTCTTCTTGCTTCTATTGCAGTATGAACAAATTTTTCTATTGATAAATTTAAGCTTTTTGCAAATGTTTCAATAAATGAGCCACAACCTGAAGAACAAGCTTCATTAAGCATTATATTATCAATTGCACCATTTTTCATTTTTATGTATTTCATGTCTTGACCACCAATGTCTACAATACTTGTAACATTTGGCATGAATTTTTTTGCAGCAGTATAATGTGCAATTGTTTCAATTTCGTTTAAATCTACATTTAAAGCAGTTTGTATTAATTTTTCACCATATCCTGTAACACCGCTATATCTAATTACAGCTTTTTCTGGAAGTACACTATATAGTTCTTTTAGCATTTTTATGACACTTTGAAGTGGATTACCTTCATTACTTCCATATAGAGAGTATAAAAGTCTTCCTTCATTGTCAATTAAAGTTAGTTTTGTAGTGGTAGATCCTGCATCAATACCAACATAGCAGTCTCCTTCAAATGTTTTTAAATCTGCTCTTTCTACTTTATCTTTATCATGTCTTTGTTTAAATTCTTCATATTCAGCGTCTATTGAAAATAAAGGGGCAAGAGGGTTTGAAGTATCATCATGTGAAATTCGTAATACTTCTATTTTACTCTTTAGTTTTTCGACTGTTATAGGTTTTGCTTCCTCAATAGAGTCCAAGGCAGCACCTTTTGCAACAAGCAAGTGTGCTTCTTCTGGGACAATTACTTGATTAGGTGTTAAATTTAAAGTTTCTATAAATCTTTTCCTTAATTCTGATAAATAATTAAGTGGTCCACCAAGAAATGCAACATTTCCTCTAATTGGTCTACCACAAGCCAAACCAGAGATTGTTTGATTTACAACTGCTTGGAAAATAGATACTGCAATATCTTCTTTTGCAGCACCTTCATTTAGAAGTGGTTGTACATCAGTTTTAGCAAAAACACCACAACGTGAAGCAATAGGATAAATGGTTTTATGATTTTTAGCAAGTTCATTTAACCCTGTTGGGTCTGTGTTTAATAATGATGCCATTTGGTCTATGAAAGCACCTGTACCACCAGCACAAGAGCCATTCATACGTTGCTCTATTGATTTATCAAAATAAATAATTTTAGCATCTTCTCCACCAAGTTCTATTACGACATCTGTTTTAGGTATGTATTTTTCTACTGCTCTTTTACAAGAGACAACCTCTTGAATAAAAGGCAAATCTAGGAATTTAGAGGCAGACATAGCCCCAGAACCTGTTAATGCTATTGTAAATTCTGAGTTTGGATATTTTTCAGCTAATCCTGTTAATACATTACATACTGTGTTTTTGGTGTCAGAGAAATGTCTTTGATAATCTCTATATATTGTATCTAGTTTGTCGTTCATAACAACTATCTTTACAGTTGTAGAACCTACATCTAGTCCTACATGTAACAAATTACTCATCTATGTTTCATCCTTTCGCGTTTCTTTTATCATTCCTAATTGTATTATGTTATAAGTTCTATATATTATATTTTCTAAGATTAATTTATATATTATAGTAATTCCATACAGGATATATATTAGAAAATAAAATATATATCTCTACAAGCTGAAACGGAATTATATACTAAAAAATATATGTATAAATCCAATAATACATTCTTTAGTATATACGGAAATGGGTGTTTTGTCAAATGGAAAATGTTTGAAGAAAATGAGTTTTAGCTAGAGAAAGTAGGCAAAAGAAGGATTATAAAAAATTTAACAAATGTCGAAATTTGTCGACTGAAAGTGATAGGTGAACATTGCCTTTGGATTTTGTGTGATGACATAATATTTATGCACTGTCTTTCTTTTTAAGGAGGTGATTACTACAATGGATGAATTGCTAAAGTTGATGGAACTTTATTGAGTTACTTAATTGTAAAGAAAATGAAGGAATAGCAAAAAAACTAGGTTACCCGAATAACCTAGTTTTTTACCATATAATGATGAACTGCTTTGCTTAAGCTATAACTATTATAGCTTATTTTTATTATATGTCAAACACTTTTTTTATTCAAATCTACAGAAAAAAGTTCTAAATACTACTTGTCTAACATAAAAATGAAATAACAAAAAAGAGAGGAGAATGTATATGAACAAAAAAACAATTATAGCAATTATTATTGTTGCTTTAATTTTAGTAGGAGTAGGAATTTGGTATTTTTGTTTTTATAGTCAAAATAGTGAGACAGAAGTAAATGAAATTATACCAGAAGAAGAAATCTCAGAAGAACAAATGAGACAAACAATAGTATCATTATACTTTTATAATGAAGAAGCACAAAGCTTAGTACCAGAAGGAAGACTGATAGACGCAAAAGAGTTATTAGAAAATCCATATACAAGACTAATGGAACTATTAATAGAAGGTCCACAAAATGATGCTTTATCTGCGACCATACCAGAGGGAACTACAATAAATAGTGCTGAAATGCAAGGGGACACTTTATATTTAGATTTATCAAAAGAATTTATTGAAAATCATAGTGGTGGAATAGAAAAAGAAAGTGCTACTATCTATTCAATAGTAAATACTATGACAAATCTTACTGAAGTGGATTCAGTAAAAATATTAATTGACGGAGAAGAAAATAAAGCATTTAATGATAATCTAATAAAATTTGATGATTCTTTTGTTGTAATTGAAGAAGAGGAAGCAGAGGCAGATAATAATGTTGAATAAAGTTTCAACTCTATAAAATTAATATTATTAAAAATTAAAGAAAACTGGTTATATATTTATCATAGGTCAAATTTTATACTTGATTATACCAGTTTTAAGTAAATTAGTATTTTAGTATTTTATATAAATAAAAAGTATTACAAATTCTTTTTAAATCGCAAAGAAAATGTTCGACTTCAAATAAGGAGTTTATAGCATTTTCTTTTTTACATTTAATATCAAATTTTTTCTTTTCTTTTTTTCTAATATTTTTTTCTTCCATAAAAGAAATCTCCTATCTAATAGATTCTTTCTCTAATTTATCTTATTGTATAGGAAAAAATCGAAGATTTTTGCTATACAACAAGGTTAAGTTTCTTTGGGCTGTGCATACTTGCGAAGCAAAATGCACATGTGTGCGTCGAAAGCTTTGGTTTCGCGAGCGTACCACTTTTCTTATATAACAAGGTTGGATTATTTAGTTAAACTATTATATTATATGAGTATTTTTTTAAAAGGTTATTTTTTAAATGAATTAACACCTTTTTTCTCTTTCTGTGCCTAATGAAACCTTGATTTCAATAGGGAAAAACGATATAATAAAATATAGAGGTATATGGTGAGGAATTATGATTTTAAATGAAAATGAAAGATTAGATGATTTGGAATTTAATAATTTAAAAATAATACAAAATAAGGAAGGTTTTTGCTTTGGAATAGATAGCGTTCTTGCTTCAAATTTTGCAAGTGAAGTAAAAAGAGGTTCTGTGGGCGTGGATTTAGGAACTGGAACAGGAATTATTAGTATATTACTTGCATCTAAAACGAATTTAGCTAAAATATTTGGAATAGAAATACAAAAAGAAATTGCAGATATGGCAAAAAGAAGTGTTGAACTAAATAATTTGCAAGATAAAATCGAAATTTTAAATTTAAATATAAAAGATATCTTAAAAGAAAAGTGTGAAGAAGATGGATTAAATAAGGAGAAAAATACTGAATTAAAGAATATAAAAGTGAATGGGCCAAAAAAAATCGAGAAAGAATTTTTTTACGAAAAACTAAAAAAAGACTCTTTTGATTTTGTGGTGACAAATCCTCCATATAAAAAATTAGAAACAGGTAAAACAAATGAAAATGAATATAAATATGTTTCGAGACATGAAGTGGAAGCAACCCTTGAGGATTTTATAAAAGTTTCTAAATATTTATTAAAAGATAAAGGAGCTATTTATATGGTTCACAGGCCAGATAGATTAGTAGACATCATTGAATTAATGAGAAAATATAAATTAGAGCCTAAAAAAATAAGATTTGTATATTCTTCAATTGAAAAACCACCAACATTAGTATTAATTAAAGGAATAAAAAATGCAAACGCTTTTCTAAAAACAGAAAAGCCCTTAATCATATATGGAAAAGACGGAAATTATACAGAAGAGATTTATAAGATTTATGGTTATTAGATATATTTTTATTATACTCTCTTAACTCTAAGTCAGATACTGTATGTGATGTAAAAAAACACGAATTCTTTAGCAAAATAAGATGAAAAGAGAGACAACGTTTCTAATAAAAGTGTTACATGGATTTCGGTTTTGAAAAATATAATAAATAAAAGGAGAAAGAAAATGTTTGGAAAGTTATATTTAGTTGCAACTCCAATTGGAAATTTAGATGACATTACTCTAAGGGCAATAAAAACATTAAAAGAAGTTGATTTAATTGCAGCAGAGGATACAAGGCATACATTAAAGTTATTGAATTATTATGAAATAAATAAGCCTTTAATTAGTTATCATAGGCATAATGAAGATGTAAAATCTGAAGAATTGATAAGAAAATTATTAAATGGAGAAAATATAGCTATTGTTACAGATGCAGGGACTCCAGCAATATCTGATCCGGGAGAAGAAATTGTAAAAGAAGCTATAGAAAATGATATTGAGGTAATTCCTATTCCGGGTGCATGCGCATTAGTAAATGCACTAATTGCATCTGGACTAAATACAAAAGAATTTGCTTTTTATGGATTTTTACCATTAAACAAAAAAAATAGAAAAAATATATTGGAAAAAATAAAAAAAGAAGATAAAACAATAATTCTATATGAGGCTCCTCACAAACTGATAAAAACACTAGAAGATATTTTTGAAAATCTTGGAGATATAAAATGTGTAATAGCAAAAGAGCTTACTAAAATACATGAAGAATTTATGAGAAATAAGATTAGTAACGTACTTGAAGAATTAAAAAGAAAAGATATTATAAAGGGTGAATATATAATATTATTGGATTTAAATTCTAACCAATTAATAAGTCAAGAAGATACTATAGCTCAAAAGAGTGTGAAAGAACAGTATGAATTTTATGAAAAGCAAGGAATGGAAAAAAAAGATATAATAAAGCAAATTGCAAAAAACAAAAATGTATCTAAAAATGAGATTTATCAACTATTTTGTTAAGGTATGTCTTATAAAAGTTAACTTAGAAGTTGTAAGGAATTTTGCTTTGCAAATATGCACGAAATAAAGAACATAAACCTTGTTATATAGTAAAAAGGTTTATGTTCTCTTAGGCCGTCTGAGCGACATGCATTTTGTTGTTGTTCTAAATTTTAACCTTGCGAAAGCTTTCCTATTTTTAGATTTATTAATTTTTGTAACTATTTTTGGCTATTTGTTCAGCACATTTATCACAAATAAGTTTTTCTTTATATTCTGATAAATTTTTTGTGTTACCACAAAAAATGCAAGTTTCTTCATATTTCTTTAGTACAATGTTTGAACCATCTACGTATATTTCAATTGGATCTTTTTCTGCAATGCTAAATTTGTTTCTAATCTCAATTGGAATAACAACTCTGCCTAGCTCATCCACTCTTCTTACTATACCTGTTGATTTCATAAAATCCTCCCTCATTAATACAAAATTCGACAAAATCCATATTTATAATAACATAATTTACAAAAAAAGGCAATATAATATCTAATTTAAATGTCTATTTTCTTCGACAAAAATAGACATTTGCTAAAGTAATAAAAAGCATTTTAGTGAATATTAATAATTAGGTGAAAATTATGCTTAATATATTGTGGCCAATTTTTATTATTTTATCTTTTACTTATGCTTTAGCCTTTGGAAAGGTAAATGAAATAAATAATGGAATATTTGAATCTTTATCTGATGCCGTAGAATTATCAATAACTTTTTTAGGTACGATTTGTTTATGGAATGGAATAATGGAAATAGCTAAAAAAACAAGCTTGATAGAGAAGTTGACTAAGTTTTTAAGACCATTTATAAATTCCTTATTTCCAGATTTAAGAAAAAATGAAGAGGCAAAGCAAGAAATATCAATGAATATGATTGCAAATATATTAGGGTTAGGAAATGCGGCGACGCCACTGGGGCTAAAAGCAATGAAAACCATGCAAAAAGAAAATTCAAAGAAAGATACTTTGTCTGATGCTATGATGATGTTTATTGTTATAAATACTGCATCTATTCAGTTAATACCAACAAATGTTATAGCAATAAGAACATCATTAAACTCAGAAAATCCGACATCAATTATTGTTCCTGTTTGGATAGCTACAATTATAGCAGCAATTGTTGCTGTTTTATTTACAAAAATCTTAATAAAAAAGGTGAAATAAGTGACTAATATAATTAATTATATTTCTAGTGCTGCTATTCCTGTTATTATACTAATAATTATATTATATGGATTAAAAGAAAAAGTTAAAGTATTTGATACCTTTTTAGATGGAGCAAAAGAAGGAATTGAAATAGTATTTAGAATGTTTCCAACGTTAATAGGAATATTTTTAGCGGTTGGAGCTTTAAAAAGTTCAGGTATTATAGATTTTATTGTTAATCTAATTACTCCTATAACAGATTTACTTCAAATTCCAAGTCAGATATTACCTTTAGCATTGCTTAGGCCAGTTTCTGGAAGTGCTTCAATTGCTGTTGCTGTGGATATTATGCAAAATTATGGAGTAGATACTTTAACAGGACTTATAACATCAACGATAATGGGGTCTACCGAGACTACATTTTATACAATAGCTATTTATACAAGTGCAGTAGGAATAAAAAAAACCAGGTGGATATTGTTATCAGCTTTGGCTGCAGATATTGCAGGAATGGTGGCTTCAACAGTGATTTGTCGAATTTTGTCATACGGTTTTTGTTGACAATTGTAGGAAATGGGTTTAATATATATGTAAATTATTTCAATAAATTTAATTTTTCAATGAAAAATAGTTCTTTAATTAGTTATTTCTATTTTAAAATTTAAATTTAATCATTTAATTAACTTGTATTGAATAGTAAAAAATAAGATTTTAATCTTGTGGAGGAAGTATTTTTAATTATTTCGCCCCCGAAAAAAATTTAATTAAGTAAATAATTAAAAACTAAGAAAAAATTTGCTAATTAAATATTATTCTACAAAGATGAAGTTAATTCAAAAGACTTAATCTTATTATGTGATAAAGTATTTTAATCTTTTTACATAGTAAACCATAAAATCACCCTATAAAATAAAATTTAATATAAAAGTCTTTATAAATTCGATAAAATTCAAAAAATTTGAATCAAAAAAAATTGGCATTCTTAAAGAAAAATCCTTTTTATTGTACAAAAAATAAATTTTCTTTGACTTTCTTACTATTCTTAGTAATCTTCCTCTACAATTTATGTATAATAAAGTGATTTATTGTATGGTTATTTTGAAAATGCATACAGCCTAAAAAATTATTTATGATAAGTTTCATTATTTAAAATTTTAAAAGCTCTGTAAATTTGTTCTAATAAAAATACACGTATAAGTTGATGAGGAAAAGTCATATTAGAAAAGCTTATTAATTCATTAGAAGAATTTAAAACTTCATCAGATAGACCAAGAGAGCCACCAATAATAAAAGAGATATTACTATTGAAATTTAGTGAAATAGAATTGATTTTGCTAGCAAAATCCTCAGAAGCATATTGCTTTCCGTTTAAGTCTAAAGCAATCGTATAAGTGTTTTTTATATGTTGTAGTATTTTTTTACCTTCAATAATCTTTATATTATTAGACTGTTTATCATTAACATCGTCTGGAATTGCCTCATCAGGCACTTCAATAATATTAAGCTTACAATATCTAGATAATCTTTTTGAATACTCTAATACGGCATCTTTAAAAAATTTTTCTTTTATTTTACCAACACAAATAACATTAATATGTATCATTAAATCTCCTAATCTTTAAATACAAGCTAGTAAGATTTTATAAGCTTGAAACAATCTTAACTAGTCTTATATGTTAAACTACTTTTATTAATTTACTAGGATTATTCCTACTTGCAATATCAATCTTAATTTTACTAGAATCTATTTTGTTTTCTATTAGTGCATTTACAACAGTTTCATAAGCGAGGACTGGCAAATTATTTTCCTTACTTAAATGCCCTAGCATAACATGTTTTAGTCCATTATTTATTAAAAAAGAGATTGTTTTTCCTGCTTCTTCATTAGGTAAATGTCCATTAGGCCCAGAAATTCTTTGCTTTAATAAGTATGGATAAGAAGAGCACATTAAAATATTGGGGTCATAATTTGCTTCTAATAAAAGAAAGCTACTATCTTCTAATTTATGAGCAATATTTGAAGTCATATGACCAATATCTGTTGCAATACTTATTTTGGTTTCATTATTCGAAATGTTAAATCCGCAAGGGTTTGCAGCATCGTGAGGAATTTTAAAGGGATGTATCTTTAAATCTCCTATCTCAAAATTTTCCTCTATTGTAAACTTCTTTATATTATTACTAGATATTTTTTCATATTGTTCTGGCATTGCATCCCATGTTTTTGAGTTTGCATATACTGGAATGTCATATTTTTTAGAAAAAGTTCCTAGTCCTTTAACATGATCTGAGTGTTCATGCGTAATTAAAATTGCATCTATAGTATTTGGATCTATTTCTATAGAAGAAAGTGCAGAAGATATTTTTTTTGCACTCTCACCAACATCTATTAATATCCTAGTATTAGAAGTTTCAACAAGTAAACTATTTCCAGAACTACCACTATATAAACTACAAAAATTTAACATATAATCCTCTTTCTTTCGTTATAAATTTATTCTTTCAATATTAGCACCAAGTTTTTTAAATTTTTCTTCAATATTTTCATATCCTCTGTCAATGTGATAAATATTATTTATTTCTGTTGTACCTTTAGCAACTATTCCTGCTATTATAAGTGCTGCACCGGCTCTTAAATCACTTGCATAGACCGGAGCACCAGACAATTCTCTTACTCCCTCAAATACAGCCGTTTTTCCTTGAGCAGTAATATGTGCACCCATATTGTTTAATTCATTTGTATATTGAAATCTTGATTCCCATATACTTTCGTTAATAATGCTTGTACCATCTGCAATGGAAAGAACAACACCTATTTGAGGCTGTAGATCTGTAGGAAAACCAGGATATGGAAGAGTTTTAATATTAGCTTTATTAGGTCTCTTATTAGTCCATACTCTTATTGTGTCTCCAAAATCTTCTACATTGCCTCCAATCTCTAATATTTTAGCAGTAATACATTCTAAATGTTCAGAAATACAATTTTTTATTAAAATATCTCCTTTAGTTGCAATGGCAGCAAGCATAAAAGTTCCTGCTTCAATCTGGTCTGGAACAACAGAATAAGAACCTTCATGCTTTAATTCTTTAACACCATTTATCTTTATTACGTCAGTACCAGCCCCACGAACATCAGCGCCCATTGTATTTAAAAAATTGGCAACATCCACTATATGTGGTTCTTTAGCTGCATTATCTATAGTGGTTGTTCCTTCAGCTAAAACACTAGCAAGCATAATGTTTATAGTAGCGCCAACTGATACAACATCCATATAAATAGAAGTTCCAACCAATTTTTTTGCTTTAGCGGATATTTTTCCTTGTCCGACATCCACTTTTGCTCCTAGAAGTTCAAATCCTTTTATATGTTGATCTATTGGTCTGGCTCCCAATTTGCAACCACCAGGAAGACCTACTTCGACAGTACCGCATCTGCCAAGCATAGCGCCAATTAAGTAATATGATGCTCTAAATTTACTTGTTTTATCAATAGGAGCTTCTCTGCAATCAATGTTCCTTGTGTCAATTTTTATCTCATTATCAGTAATCCATTCAATCTTAGCTCCCAAATCTTGTAAAATATCGCATGTTATTTTTACATCACTAATATTTGGTAAATTAGTTATTGTATAAACACCATTTAATAGTAATGTGGCAGGGAGTATAGCTACAGCTGCATTTTTTGCTCCACTTATTGTAACTTCTCCTTTTAATCTTGTTCCACCTTTTATTATCAACTTTTCCAAAAAACTCACCCCAAATGCCATATTATAAGATATAAAATTAGTTTATAATTAAAAAATAGAGTCTAATAATTTAAACTCTATCTATCATATATAACATATTTTTACTGAAAAGACAATACTAAAGTTCGAAATAATACTGTGAAAACTACTGAATATTGGTTTTAGTTTTTAGCAAAACTGATTCCTTTAAAAAATTCAATTAAGCTAAATTTGAATTTTATATCTGAGCTTTCAGAATCACTAATTAATGTATATTCTTCATCTCCCAGATTTTCTTGCATTATTTCTTTTGATTCATCTGGAACAATACCAGAAGTAATATCAACAAAGCATAAAGGAGGAAACATTACACACCACCAGTTTTGCCCATTTGCTTCTCCAATTTCTATTCTTAATGCATCATAATTTCCTGCGGGCAGAGAAATATCGCCGTATGTTTTTGTTGGAAATTCAAAATTACCAATACTTATAGTTACATCATAATCATAACCATTTTCCTCGATAACTTGTTTTGCAATATTATAAAAATTATTTTTATATTCATTGACAAGTATAATTATTTCTTCTTTAGAAGAACATTCAGAAGAAATGTTATTCATATATTGTAATATAGCATCACGTACTTTGTATTTTAAGGCTTGATCCTCCTCACTATCACTGTTTGCTATTACATGTAGTCTAAAAACACTTTCTGAAATATTTTCAGAGATAGCATTAACATAGGAGAGAGCGGAGACAAATACAAAAAATGCAAATAAAATAACTACAATAAAAAAACGTTTTGAAAAATCAAATAATTTAGTAAATCTTTTCATATAGATTCATTCCTTTCGTGTTGATTTATAGCAAAATGATGGAACTTGTTTGAAACCTGTCCCGAATCTTTAATTGTGTAAATTGAATATGATTAAAAATTTAACTTTTACTAAAATTATTTGCTATTTTAAAAATTTTATACTGTTTTTCCAAAATTTGAACAAAAATTATAAGCAAATGTTATATTCTCAAAATTTCTAAAATAAAAAGATGTTTGTTAAAAAGTAGTGTCGAAATAAAGCATACGATTTAGCTTGACTTACGGAAATACAAATGGTAAAATTTACCATATTGAAATTTGAGGAGGCTTTTAGCATGGAAATAATGAAGAATAGTATTGAAAAACTATGTAGTTTTTACGTTAGTGATTGGCACTTAGTCACAATGTTACTTCCGTATATTAATAAACAAATAAATGAAAAAGCCAACATTATAACACTATTAGAAAATGATATAGAAGAGAATATAATAGTATTAACAAAAAAATTAAATCTACAAAATGAGGAAAAAATATTAAATATAAATTGGAGAAAAGCAAAAGGAATAAAATATTCTGAGATAGAAAAAAATTTAGAAGGACTAAAGAATGATGGAGCTTTGAACATAATATTTATTAATGGAAAAAAAGAATATATCGATATGACAAATAAAAATATAGAAAAATTTTTGTTAAAAAATAAAAATCAAAAAATAAATATTAAAATAATAAATTGTTTTGAAGTTAGTGAATTTAACATTAATATGCAAGAAATATTAAATACCCATGATAAAATCTTAAATACATCGGGGGAAAAAGAGATAGGAGATGTATTTGAGGGCTATGCATAAAAAAATAATAAATACTTGATTTTTTGAATGAAATAATATAGAATGTAAATATTCTATATTATTTTTATTTATATTAAATTTGAATTTTACTTTTAACGAACTATAACAAAGACAAATTACTTTAGTAAAGAAAGGAAAGATAAAAATGAGTGTAAAAAAAGCGGTTATACCAGTTGCTGGATTTGCAACAAGATTTTTACCAGCATGTAAGAGCTTGCCTAAATGTATGCTTACTATTTTAGATAAACCTATTATTCAATACTTAGTAGATGAAGCAGTTGCATCTGGAATAGAAGATATTTTATTAGTAGTAGGTAGAAAAAAAGAAGTTGTAGAGGATTATTTCTCAGAGGATAAAGAATTAATAGACTTCTTAGTGGAAAGAGGAAAAGAGAAATTTATTCCACAAGTTACTAATTTATCAGGAAAAGCAAAAATTCATTTTATCGAAGAAGAAGGAGGAGCAAAAGGGCTTGGTCATGCTATATATATGGCAAAAGATTTTGTTGGAAATGAACCATTTGCTATTATGTACGGTGATGTTATAATGCAAGGAAAAAAACCATGCTTAAAAGAAATTATAGAGCAACATGAAAAGTTAGGGGCATCTGTAATAGGTGTAGAAAAGGTAGAATGGAAAGATGTTCCCAAATATGGAAATGTTTCTGGAGAAGCAATAGATGATAGATTATATAAAGTGGAAAAAATGCAAGAAAAACCTAAAGTTGAAGAGACAAAGTCAAATTTAGCAATATCTGATAGACATGTGCTTATGCCGGATTTATTTGATTTCTTAGCCACTACAGAACCAGGTAAAGGTGGGGAAATTCAAGTAACAGATGCATATAACAGTATGGTAAATACAAAAGAGGGAGTATATGCATATGACTACAAGGCAACAAGATTTGATTCGGGAGACAAATTAGGTTTTGTAAAAGCTTCTATTGATGAAACGTTAAGAAGACCAGATTTAAGAGAAGATTTAATTAAATTTATAAAAGAACTAGACATATAAAGATTTTGATAAAACAACTGGAGACAGGTTAAGACCTGTTCCCAGTTTTTCTATTATATAGTTATAGTAAAAATCGACTTTTTTTAATATCTTAGTATTTTAATAATTTTTTCTATAATACTTGGATAAAGAGAAATAGCAATCCAGGATTAATCCTGTTTCACCAGTTTTATTTCTATCTCATTAGTGTTTATCTGAGAATGAAAATTTATAGTACAAGTAAATGGGTTAGGGAGGTTGCTCTGTATTGAATTATAATTTTTTAAAATTATAGTTTTTTTTATAAATATATGATATACTTGCAAAAGCAATAAAAATGAAAAGGAGGAGTATAAATGAAAGAGTATGAAGCCCAATATAATGAATGGTTAAACAATCCAACAATTGATAGCGAGAGCAAAAAAGAACTCTTATTAATAAAAGATAATGAGAAAGAAAAAGAAGATAGGTTTTATAAAGATTTAGAGTTTGGTACAGCAGGACTTAGAGGAATAATTGGAATTGGAACAAATAGAATGAATAAATATACAGTAACTAAAGCAACTCAAGGATTGGCCAACTATATTATAAAAAAAGGTGGACAGAATAGAGGTGTAGCTATTGCTTACGACTGTAGAATAATGTCAAAAGAATTTAGTGATGAAACAGCACTTTGTTTAAATGCGAATGGAATAAAAACATATAGATTTGAAGATTTAAGGCCAACGCCAGAGCTATCTTTTGCAGTAAGAGAATTGGGCTGTATAGCCGGAATAGTAATTACAGCAAGTCATAATCCACCAGAATATAATGGGTATAAAGTATATTGGGAAGATGGTGCGCAAATTGTAGAGCCAACAGATAAAGAAATTATTTCAGAAGTAAATAATGTAACAGATTTTGCTACAATAAAGACTATGAAAAAAGAAGAAGCAATACAAAAGGGATTGTATAATACAATAGGAAAAGAAATAGATGATAAATATATAGGAGAACTGAAAAAATTAGTTGTAAACAAAGAAGCAATTAAAGAAATGCAAAATGATATAAGGATAGTATATACTCCATTACATGGAACAGGTAATATACCGGTACAGAGAATATTGAAAGAAGTAGGGTTTGAAAATGTATATATAGTTAAAGAACAAGAAAAGCCAGATGGAAATTTTCCTACAGTGAGTTATCCTAATCCAGAAGACCCAAAAGCATTTGTGTTAGCCTTAGAATTAGCAAAAGAAGTTGATGCAGATATAATTTTAGCAAATGATCCAGATGCAGATAGATTGGGAATTTATGTTAAAGATTCTAAAACAGGCCAATATATTCAATTTAATGGAAATATGACAGGAAACTTAGTTGCGGAATACATATTATCTCAAAAGAAAGCAAATGGAACTTTACCTAAAAATGGAGCTATTATAAAAACAATAGTATCTTCTAATATGACTGATGCTATTGCAAAAGAATATGGTGTGAAGCTATTTTCAACACTAACAGGTTTCAAAAATATTGCGAAAATCATAAGAGGATTTGAAGAGGATAATTCATATGAGTGTTTATTTTCATATGAAGAAAGTTATGGATGTATAATAGGAACGCATGCAAGAGATAAAGACGGAATTGTTGCCGTTATGACGGTTTGTGAAGCTGTTGCTTATTATAAGAAAAACGGACTAACTCTTTGGGATCAAATGAATAAGATGTATGAAAAATATGGATATTACAAAGAGAAGCAAATGTCTATAACATTAAAAGGAATAGAAGGTGCTGAAGAGATAAGAAAAATGATGGAAAACATGAGGAACAATCCGCCAAAAGAAATAGCAGGGCTAAAAGTAAAAGCATTTGGAGACTATCAAAAACAAGAGATTGTAGAAGAAAATGGAAACAAGAAAAACACAGGACTTCCTAAATCAAATGTATTATATTTTGATTTGGAAAAAAATGCATGGGTTTGTGTACGTCCATCAGGAACAGAACCAAAAATAAAATTTTACATGGGTGTATGTGAAAGGGATAAAGAAAGTGCAGAAGTAGAGCTAAATGAGTTAGAAAATGCGGTTAAAGAGATATCAGAAAATTCAAAAAAATAATTTATGATTATATAAAAAGAAAATTAATACATGACAATAGATTTAATTTATTGTCATGTATTATATTTAAAAGAGACGAGAAAATAGTTATTTTTAGCATTGAAAATATTATTTAAACTATTTCCAACCATTAATCTCAGCACGTTTAATGGCACCCATTAAATTGGCGCGTACATTAGGAATTTTAATGCTTAAATTATATAATAAACTTTTCATATCTTCCCTTTTTGAATTACCATCCATAGGGCAATTTTTTTTCATTACTTTAATATTCTTTCTCTTAATAAACTTCTTTATCTCTTTTTCAGGAGCATAAATTAATGGCCTTATTAAAGTTATTTGAGATCTATTCATATAGCTTACAGGTGAAAATGTAGATAAATTACCAGCATAAAAAGTATTTAAGAAAAAAGTTTCTAATACATCATCTTCATTATGACCAAGTGCTAATTTATTACAATTATGTTCTATAGCTGTTGAATTCAAAATTCCTCTTCGTAAATTTGCACATAAAGAACATGGATTTTTTTCTTTTCGTATATCAAAAACAATTTCTTTTATATGACTCTTAACTTCAAAAAAATCTACGCCAATATCTAGACAAGTTTTTCGTAAGAAATCAGAATCAAAAGAATCAAATCCTGGATTAACACTAATTGCAATTAATTCAAAATTTTTTGGATAAAATCTTTGTAGAGCTTTTAATCCCATTAATAAAGAAATAGAATCTTTTCCACCAGAAAGCCCAACAGCAATTTTGTCTCCGTCCTCTATCATATCATAATTTTCAATTGCTTTTCTTAAATAACCTAATATTTTTTGCATATTAATCCTCCAATATTTATGTGAATACGTAAAAATATTATTAATTATATCATCTAAGTCAAGAGTAAAAAACAAAAACAAATTAAAAAAATAATAAAAAATAAATTAAATAAAAACAAAGACAAAAAAATAATAAAAAATAAATTAAATAAAATAAAGACAAAAAATAATAAAAAATAAATTAAAAAAATAAAGATGAAAAAATAACAAAAAATAAATTAAATAAAAATAAAGACAAAAAAATAATAAAAAATAAATTAAAAAAATAAAGGCAAAAAAATAGTAGAAAATATGTGTATAATTAGGCAAACAAATTGTATCAAAAAGACAACAGCAAAAAAAGGATTAAATCAAAAACATAAACAAAAATAAATTATTTAAAGCAAGAAATTTCTTATTACTTGGAAAATCAAAAAAAATTGAATTGTAGCGAAACAAGAAAAAATACTAGGGGTTACCTAAGAAAGAGAAATAAGATGAAAATCACAAAAACAGTCAACATAAAATAAAAAAGAAAAAAGAAACAAAAAACTAGCTGTCATAAAAAGGTTTTATAGTAATGAAAGATTTTAAACCTTAAGATTAGTTTGTTATTTTGACAACAAAATGTATCAAAATGACAATGAACATGATGAGGATACTCTGAACCTAAAAATAGAAAATAAATATTTTTTTTTATTAAAAACGCATTTGTTTTTTAGAGGTAAAAAATAATAAAAAAATAAATTAAATAAAAATAAAAAAATAATAAAAATATTTTATAAAAACAGGACTAAAAAATAATTGATAAAAATAAAATAAATAATAAAAAAACTAATAGAAAATAAATTAAATAATTTTTTTATTTTAGTATGATTATTTCAAACTATTTTCAAGTTTTCTTAAAATACTTGATTAATTATTAAAAATAATATAAAATATATAAGTCAAGAAATGTTTCAGTAGCTCAGTTGGATAGAGCGCTCCCCTCCTAAGGGAGAGGTCGCAGGTTCGATTCCTGTCTGGAACACCAATCTTTTTAAGGAAAGGTGTAGTTGTGCGCGAAGAGTTTATGAAAGAAGCCCTTAAGGAGGCAAAGAAAGCATATGAAAAGCTAGAAGTGCCTGTGGGTGCGATTATTGTTAAAGAGGGAAGAATAATCGCTAAAGCATGTAATATAAAAGAAGAAAAAAAAGATACAACAAAACATGCAGAAATAATTGCGATTCAAAGAGCAAGTAAAAAGTTAGATAGTTGGAGATTAAATGATTGTGAAATGTATGTAACATTAGAACCTTGTCCAATGTGTGCAGGTGCTATTATACAAGCAAGAATAAAAAAAGTATATATAGGAGCAATGGACAAAAAAACAGGAGCATGTGGATCTGTTTTCAATCTGTTTGAAGACTATAAATTTAACCATACTGTTGAATTAGAGACAGGAATATTAAAAAAAGAATGTGAAAAAATCTTAAAAGATTTTTTTAGTAAACTTAGAAACATAAAGAATAAAAATAGGAGAGAATAATGGATAAAAGCAATTTGCCTGTTGTGATGGGTGAGAGGAATTTAACTCAAACTCTTAAAAAATCAGGAATAAAAGCCATAAAAATTGCGGCAAGTAGTTTGGGTTTGCTTGCTTTTTCAGCAGGATTTGCTGCATCTACAATAGCTATGCCAGTGTTAGCAGTTCCTAGTATGATAGCTGCTATATTTTCTGCACAAAAATTATTGAATAATACAAAATATAAGAGTTATAAGGATTTGGCTTTTATAACCGGTAAGCATAATGGAAAAACAAAGATATATCAAGATGTTACAAGAGTAGATTTGACTGCAAAAATGAAGGGAATGGCTAATATTGAAAAAATAGCGTTTATGCAGTTACAAACAATAATTGGATTAACAAAATTTAACCAACTAGACAAAAAGGGAAATGAAATTATTTTTGAGACAGATTCCCATAGAGTAAATCAGAAAACATTTAGAAAATTACAAGAATTAGGATATATAAAAGAGTATGATGAAAGATTTTTAAGAGATTCTAGACTTATACTTCCAAAATTAGCGTTTGGAAATGTGAAAGGTTTTAAAAATAAAACTGGAATGTATAGAATTAATTTTAAATTAACAGGAAAACCATTAGAGTTAGAAGATAAAGACTTGAGAAGATATTTTCCTATGGTCTTTGGAGAGCAGAATGGAATTATTGCTAAATGTGGATATAATTTTATTAAAGAAAGTGATGGTAGTTTAACAATAGATTATAAGCCACAAACACCATATATTGAGAGAAAAATATTTCCTGTAAAAAGGCAAAAAAGTTTACAGGAAAAATTATTTTATGGTTTGCAAAAGAAGGAAAGGCCAAGTATGATTGCTTCAAAAGAGAATGCAAATAGAACAAATGGCATAGAAACAAGAGAAAGATAAATGGAGTGGTATCGAAGTGGTCATAACGAGGCTGACTCGAAATCAGTTAGGCATGTCTTGCATGCCACGTGGGTTCGAATCCCACCCACTCCGCCAATTTTTACGAGAATTAAAATCATTAATATAATAAATTAAAAACAAATGGAGGATTATAAAAGTGGATAAAGAAAGGAAAAATCAAACAATAAAGCTGTGTATAGCAGTTACAATACTTGCAATTATAATAATATTAGTTATAGCTATTATGATTCGTTACCAAGTAGAGGGAGATAAGAATATGCCTTTTACTCTCTCAAAAATGATTATTGTGAGTACAGCAGAGGGAGTTGAAACAGAAGGAGAATCAAAATGGAATTTTAATATATATCAAAATAATGATTTGTACATATATATAGATAAAAATGAAAACTACAAAGGAGAAGAAAGAACAATTAAATCCGTAAGTATAGAAAATATAAATATAACTAAAATTCCATCAGTGGGAGAAGTAAAGGCATATATGCCGAACAGTCTTGAAGGGAGGATTTTTAGTTATGATGAGAACTATATAGTAGGTGATAGTTTAAAATATACTGGAGCTGAAGTAAGTAATACTCAAACATTAGAAATTGGAAGTAATGGAGGAAGTCTGCTTATCCGTTTTTGTAATACTGGACTTGGAGAGTATGCTTCTGATGAAGAAGATGAAATTATTCATGATGGAACCTTACTTAATAATATAGGAATAACAGAAGAAGAAATCGTTTTTGATGTATCTTTTGATTTGGTAATAACTGTGGATAATTGCAGCTATAGAGCAAACCTAAATATGGAATTACCATGTGGAAATATAGTAGAAGAAGGAACATCTAGTATAGAAGAAACAGATATGAGTGATGTGGTATTTAAGAGAGAATAGTTTATTACCCATCAGAAAAACTTCATGAAATGTATTGATAAATTAACTAAAAAAGTATATAATACAAATGGTATGGGTCATTTAATTATTGTATGGAGGGGACCAACAAGAATCTGTGAACCTTGTCAGGTCCGGAAGGAAGCAGCAATAAGCAGTAATTCTTGTGTGGAAACTTCCATAGAGTAATTAAATTGCTCACACCATTTTTTAAAGATAGAGGGTGATATAGATTGTCGTATACAGCGTTATATAGGAAATTTAGGCCTTTAAGGTTTGATGAAATTGTAGGGCAAGACCATATTACAAGAACACTTAAGAATCAAATTATTGCTGGAAGAGTGGGGCATGCATATCTTTTTAATGGGGGAAGAGGCACTGGAAAAACTTCAGCAGCAAAAGTTTTAGCAAGAGCTGTGAATTGCTTAAATCCGCAAGATGGAGAACCATGTAATGAATGTGAAATTTGCAAAGCAGCACTAACTGGTTCGCTTACAGATATAGTAGAAATGGATGCTGCATCTAATAATAGTGTTGAGGATATTCGTTCTATAAGAGAAGAAGTAAATTTTCTTCCGACACTTGCAAAATATAGAGTATATATAATAGATGAGGTGCATATGTTATCTACTGGTGCTTTTAATGCTTTATTAAAAACATTAGAAGAACCACCTGAGCATGTAAAATTTATCTTAGCAACAACTGAACCACAAAGACTACCAGCAACTATACTTTCTAGATGTCAGAGATTTGATTTCAAAAAAATACCAAACAGTGACATAGTAAAAAGATTGAAATATGTAGTAAAAGAAAGTGGTATACAAATTACTGAAGAGGCATTAAGCTTAATTGCATCTTTGTCAGAAGGAGCAATGAGGGATGCTTTAAGTATATTAGAAAGATGTTTGCAAGATGGTGAAGTGAATATTGATGTGGACAAAATAAAAGATTTAGTTGGAATACCTAAGTTAGCATATATTCATGCTGTTGTAAAATCATTTTTAGAATATAATGTTGAGAAAGCTATTAAATCAGTTGATGACGTTTTAAATGAGGGAAAAGATTTAAATAATTTTCTATGGGAGATTATTAAATATGTAAAAGATATTTTGGTTTTTAAAGCAACAGGAAATTTAGAAATATATAGTAATGACGAAAAGGAAGAAATAAGAAAGTTAGCAGAAGGCGTAAGCAAAGAAAGGCTTTTATATATAATTACAGATTTATCGAAATTAGAAAATGACATGAAATGGTCATCTCAAAAAAACATATTATTTCAAGTTGAAATAATAAAATTATGTAACCAAAATGTAATAGAAATATCTACCGAAAATCTTGAAAAAAACAACAACGGCAATGTGGAAAATGTGGAAAAAAGAAGCACAATCAATAAAGATGCTGTGGATATCTCTAAAAAAAATAAAAACCTTTCTGGCAAAAAAGCAGCTGATAGTAAGGAAAATGCAAAAAGTGAAAACAAAAATTTAGCACAAGCAATTTCATCATATGGAGAGGCAAAAGGTTGGAAAAATGTATTAAATGAATTAAGACAAAATGGAAAAATAATGATTTATTCTAATTTATTAAAAGTAAAAGCAATTGAACTAAATGATATGACTATTGGAATCAGCTTTCCAGAAGGAATTAATACTTTTGGAAAATCAATTTTAGAAAGACCAGAAAATATAAATGAAATTTCAAAAACAATTTCTATGGAATATGGAAAAGATATGAAAGTACGCATTATAGAAAACATAGATTCTTTGCCTAAAAAAGAAGCGGGTAATAGCCCTATAGAAATGATGGCAACGGACTTAGATATTCCAATAAATATAGTAGAATAGTTTTGAGATAATACTTATTCTCAAGGTAATAAATAAAGAAAGGATGATATAAAATGGCAAAAAGAGGTGGTTTCCCAGGAATGGGAAATTTTGGTGGAATGAACATAAATCAATTAATGAAAGAAGCAAAAAAAATGCAATCAGACATGGAAAAATCACAAGAGGAACTTGCTGCAAAAGATTTTGAGGCAACAGCAGGTGGTGGGGCTGTGTATGTGAAAGTATCTGGAAATAAGGAATTAAAAGAAATAAAGATACAAAAGGAAGTTATTGACCCAGAAGATGTAGAAATGTTGCAAGATTTGATAATAAGCTCTGTAAATGAGGCTTTAAGAAAAGTAGATACCGAGCAGGCTGCATCACTTGGAAAATATAATATACCGGGCTTAATGTAAGAAGAAGGGAAAATTATGTCGTATTATTCACCATCAATAGAGAAATTAATAGAAGCATTTGAAAAATTGCCTAGCATAGGAAGTAAAACAGCAGCAAGACTTGCTTTTTATGTGTTAAATGCAAGCAAGGAAGAAACAGATGAATTTATTTTAGCAATACAAAATGCAAAACAAAATTTAAAATATTGCTCAAAATGTTTTAATATATCAGATACGGATCCATGTGAGATTTGCGCAAATTCTAAAAGGGACAATTCCACGATTTGCGTTGTGGAAGACGTAAAGGATGTTGTAGCAATGGAAAGAACACATGAATTTAAAGGTGTATATCATGTACTTCATGGAACTATATCTCCAATGAATGGAGTAGGTCCAGATGATATAAGAATAAAGGAACTTCTTTCTAGAATTATGGAAGGAAATGTTAAAGAAATTATATTGGCTACAAATCCTAGAGTAGAAGGAGAAGCAACGGCCATGTATATTTCTAAGCTTGTGAAACCAATGGGAATTAAAGTTACTAGAATAGCACATGGAATACCTGTTGGTGGAGATTTGGAATATACAGACGAAGTAACTCTATCTAAGGCTTTAGAGGGAAGAAGAGAATTGTGAAACAAGTAGGACATTCCTTAATAAGTTCTGTGCTATTCTCATAGAAAGATTAATAAAAAAATTTTTATTAATCTTTCTATTGTGTTGCAAAAACGAAGCAAAGGACTGTCCCACTTGTTTTATTGTATAGGAAGAATCGAATATTTTTACTATATAACAAGGTTAAGTTTCCTCGGACTGTGCGTATTTGCGAAGCGAAACGCTACAAAAGGCGAAGCCACTTTTCTTATATCAAATTAATAATAATCTCACAAATGTCTTTTGTAGAATTCTTTTTTGCAAGAGATTTTGTTTTTTCTCTCATCTCTTCAAGGTTTTGGGGATTATTAAATAATTCTTGTATTACTTTATTAGGGTCATCTTTTTTTCTTATCCATACAGCTACTCCATGTGACTCCAAATATTCAGCATTTTCTTCTTCTTGACCAGGTATTGGGTTAATAATTAATAATGGTAAGTTTGAAGCTAAACTTTCACTTGTAGTAAGCCCACCTGGTTTTGTTACAACAATTGTGGAAATAGCCATTAATTCTGCAACTTTATTTGTGTAATCAAAAACTTTAACCCTATCTTGTGAATTTGTGATTTCAACTATATCCTTAAAACTTAAATTCATTTTAGGATTTTTACCAGAAATGGCAATAATTTGATAATTGGCTAAGTTATTAATAAGGGCTTCCAAGACTTGAAGTGTTTTTTCTTTGCCTAGCCCAAATTCTCCTCCGCCAAAGAGCAAAATTACTGGTTTAGATTCATCTAATTCAAATTCATTATAAATACTTTTTTTATCAAATGTATTTGAAAATTTATTTGACAAAGGAATTCCTGTAACATGTACTTTTTGAGGTTCTATACCATAATCACATAAATATTTTCCCATTTTATTATTTGCTACAAAAAATGCGTCTGTGTATTCGTGACCAATAAGCCATTGATCATGAGGTGCAAAGTCAGTAAGAACAGTAACCAATTTACAATTTATCTTTCCTTTTTTTCGTAAGTAACTTATCATTTGGCCACTAAAAGGATGAGTAGATATTACTAAATCAGGATTTTTCTCTTTAACTAAACGATTTAGCTTTTTAGCCATTATTTTATTGGTACCAGAACTAATATGACTAAGTAAACCTTTTTGAGAATGCATATAAATGCTTCCCCATAAATTTGGTGCTTTTTTTGCCATTCCTTTATATGCACCAGTCGTAACTTTATTTAATGTCTTATTGACATATTCAATACAGTCAATAATTTCTGTTTCTACTTCGTAATTATCATCTAAATATTTTTTTATAGAATTAGCGGCAGAATAATGACCACCACCATATGCTGCGTATAGTATTAAAATTTTTTCCATAAAAACCCCTTTTATTAGAATTTTATTTTTTTGTTTAAAGTTTGCATCATTTTAGTTTTATCATGTACTTGCTTTTATTTTTTATACATCTATTCCTATAAGTATTCCCGTATGTCACATATATTTTGTTCTATGTAGCGCCACGTGTTAGATATATTTTCTCTTCGAAAACTTGGATAAGAGGAAATATATCTAACGGCAAGATGGTGCGGCTTTTAAAACACTAGACTACCTGAAAGTATTAATATATATGATTACATAAGACTAGCAAGAAAACATTATACATATTAAATCAAATTCATTGTAGCATAAAAATTATAAAAAGTCTAAAATTTAAGAATATTTTAACAAAATTTACACAAAATATGAAAAGGTAATTACGATTTATAGTTTTTAATTTAATAATACGTGTTTAATAAAAATATAAATTATTAGAAACTCGGAAAGGATTGGTTTTGTGGGGAAGGTTAAAAATAAATTGATAGATTGGAAAAATAGATTAAAAGATAGGCATATGCTTAGTATTATCGTGGTAATGCTTGCAATTATAATAATACTTGGACTTTATATTTATAAAAAACAAACTGAATATAGACAAGCTTCTGAAAATGCGTATAATATGGCATTTTATGAGTTAGTAGACTATGTGCAAAATGTAGAAGTGTACTTAGCGAAGTCTTTAATATCGAGCTCACCAGAGAGTGGTGCAGATAATTTGACAAATGTATGGAGAGAAGCAAATTTGGCTATGGCATATTTAGCTCAGCTTCCGATAAATAGTAATGAGTTAGAAAATACATCTAAATTTTTAAATCAAGTAAGTGAATATAGTTATACACTTTCTAGAAAGACAATAAATGATGAAGAATTAACAGATGATGATATGAATAATCTTAAAGAATTGCATGAATATAGTGTGGAATTAGAAAACACATTAAATCAATTATCAGCAGATTTAAATGATGGTAGGATAAGCTGGGGAGAATTATCAGAAGAAGGAACTGTGGCATTTGCACAGCAAGTGAGTAATATTTCGCAAGATAGTTTTGATAATTTAGAGCAGGCATTTCATGAATATTCAGGGTTAATATATGATGGAGCTTTTTCGGAACATATAACAACAGTAGAAAAACTTGGCTTAACTGGAGAAAACATAGACGAAGAAACTGCAAAAAACAAAGCAACAGAATTATTTAATAATGAAGACATAAAAGATGTAACTTCATATGGAAAAAGCGAAGGAGATATAAATTCATATAATTTCGGGATAACTTTTAATGATGATACAACAGCAACAGTTTCTATCTCAGAAAAAGGTGGCCATGTAATATATATGGAAAAAAATAGAGATGTGACAGCAGAAGTAATATCACAAGAAGAAGCGGATGAGATGGCTAAGCAATATCTAGAAGAAAAAGGTTTTAGCAATATGAAAGAAACATATTATCTAAAACAAAGAGGGATTGTAACAATTAATTATGCATATGTACAAGATGATGTGATAATGTATGCAGATTTAATTAAAGTGAAAGTAGCACTAGATGATGGAGAAATACTGGGAATTGAGACTACTGGGTATCTAAATTCTCATACGGAAAGGGAATTAGAAGAGCCAAATATAACAGTAGAAGAAGCCAAGAAAAACTTAAATGATGAGCTCATAATAGAGAGCGAAGAATTAGCAATGGTACCAACAGAATATAAAACAGAAGTATTGTGCTGGGAATTCGAAGGAAATTATGAAGGACTAGACTTTATAGTGTATGTAAATGCTGAAACAGGCAAGGAAGAAGATGTTTTAATAATAACTAATACACCAAACGGAACATTGACACATTAATATCTTAAATTGGGGACAGACGTTATTTTGGAAAGAAGTAGAGGAAAATGCCTGTCCCTAAATTGGAAAAGTAGATGAAAGTGGTAATGTAACAAGTAATGCATATTCAAACACATATAGTACATCATATAGATACAATATGTATACAGTAAATGTAACATACCCAATAGAAACATATGAAACATTAGGAACAGACACAATAGAAATAAGAGTGCCAGTAACAGCATATTGTGAAGGATATAACAATGAAAGCGAAGAATTTACAAATCCATATATGTCAAATATAGCAAGTACAACAATAGTAGTAACATATGATAATCCAGTAGGAACAGCAGAAAAAGTTGAGGTAATAGTAGGAAAATACCTAACAACACCAGGATATAGATATATAGTATCAAAAGAAAAACCATTAATACTATATAATGGAGTTAGTGAAGAAGAAACAGAAGATACATATCAAGTAAGATGGAAAACAACAACAGGAACAGATGGAGAACCAACAGGAATAGTATTAAAAGAAACACAAGCTGAAGAAGAACAAGTATCAGATGAGTTCATAAAATCAGATGCAAGTTCAGAGAGCATGGAAGAAATAACAACAAATGTTGCAATAGGATTTTCAGGAGCAAATAGTGTATTAAAAGAAGATGGTTGGATAAAAATATATGATGATGAAACAGATGAGCTAATAGTAACATTCACATCAAGTGATTGGAGTAAATATACATCAAGTAATCCATATTATTATGATATTCCAGTAAAACACATAAGAGTAGAAACAAGTGCTACAAATGCAAATGCTACACTATATGTATATAACATAAAAGAAATAGATGATGAATACATAATAGAAAATTATGAAAGAGAAGAATTTGATAACCTTTCATATATAAAATCAACATTAGTAGGATATTTAGATGGAAGTTATATAAATCAAGACACGCATTAAGCAAATTATGAAGAACCATATTCAATAGCAACAATAAGTATAAGTAATAATACAATAGAGGATATAGAAGTAATATACTACTATGAGAAACAAAGCTTTAACTTAGCAGTAGACAAAAATGTAGAGAAAATTGTAATAGATGGAAAAGAGCAAAAAGTAGAAGATGGAAAGCTAAACAAACTAGAAGTAGTAGGAAGCAAGGTAAACAGCACAGAGGTAGAGATAACATATAGTATACTAGTAACAAACAATGGACAAATAGAAGGAAGTGCAACAGTAGTAGAGACAATACCAAAATACTTTGAAATAGCAAGAGGAACATCAAGCGAATGGGAAGAGACAGAAGACGGAAATTTAACAGCAGAAGTAAGCTTACAGGCAGAGGAAAGAAAAGAGCTAACAGTAGTATTAAAATGGATAAATGGAAGTAGTAATTTTGGAACATTAACAAACACAGTAGGACTAACAGAAGTAGAGAAACCAGCAGGTTATGAAGAGACAAATCTAGAAGACAACAGCTCAGAAGCAGAGACAATAATGTCAGTAAAAACAGGAGAGATAACAAGAGCAGTAGTATTAATAATAAGCTGTACAGGAATGTTAATTACATTATTAATCTTCTTATAGACAAATATATAAAAGAATACAAAATGAAGGATGGCATAAAATAAAGCAAGAGAAAGGATCATTGGGAGACTACCCTTTGGTCTTTCTTGTGTAATAAGAACTACTTGAATTAAAAGAGCAGCAATATTTTGAAAAATCATTGCTTAGATTAAACAAAAATTAGATACAATGGAGGCAATAGGTATGTTTTTAAAAAAAATTTCAAAACATACCTATTGCTGTCCCTTTTATAAATAGTAGATATAAAAGTATTTATTGCTGCTTCTAATATAGATATTAAATAGAGAAGATTAAAAGGGGGATTTTACAAAAAAATGCCATAAAATGTTGATATTAAAAAAAAAATTTAGTATAATATAGAGCATATTGTATAAAATAGGAGTGAAGAGTCTTGAAAAACCAATCTAAAGAAGAAAATAAAAAGGGGAGAAAGAAAAACCATACTTTTTTAAAAGTTGTTATGATATTAATATTAATAATTTTAGTAGCAGTAGGTGTTTTAGCATATAAATTAGTAAAAAGATATAATGAAGAGGGCTGGTCAGGAGTATCAAAAGAATTGCTTGGACATGATGAAAATACAGTAAATAATTTGGACAAAATCTATTGCTTGATTTTAGGTCAAAGTCAAAATTTAACCGATACTATTATGATTGCGTCATATGATCCAAAAACACAGGAAGCAGCTTTATTATCAATTCCTAGAGATACCTTTATTGGAGATAATCCGGAATATTCATCTTCGTGGGACAAAATTAATGCAGTTTATCAAACTGGAATTGAAAATCTTTTAGAAGATGTTAGAGATTTGACTGGAATAGATGTACAATATTATTTAAAAGTAGATACTGAAGCATTAAAAGTTTTAGTAGATGAAATAGGTGGAGTATATTTTGATGTTCCTATTGATATGTATTATACAGATGTGAAACAAGGCCTATACATAAATCTACAGGCAGGATACCAATTATTAGATGGAGATAAAGCAGAGCAAGTAGTGCGTTTCAGACATAATAATGATGGTTCAACATATCCTTCTGATTATGGAGGAGAAGATTTAGGAAGAATGAAAACACAAAGAGCATTCTTAACAGCGCTTCTAGAACAATGTATAGAAAGCATGGATGTAAGCACAATATTAAGTTTTTTAGATATTATGGAAGAATATGTTGAGACAAATTTGAATTTTGATGTAATAAAAGATTATGTGCCATATATACTGGAATTTGATGTTGATAGTTTACAAACAGCTACATTACCTGGAACAGCAGATTATGCTAATGGAATATCATTCTATTTTGTAGATAGGGAAGAGGCAACAGAGACAATAAACGAGCTTTTCTATGGAATTACTACAACAGATGAAGATGAAGTAAGTAGCAATACAATAGAGGAAAATACGGTTTCAGATGATAGTTTAGTAAGTAGTACTAATTCTTTAAAAGTAGAAGTACTAAATGGAAGTGGAAACTCAAGTAAGCTAACTGAAGTAATAAATGAATTAGAAATGGCGGGTTTTAAAATTGTTCAGAGTGGAAATACTACAACCACAAATGTTACTACGATTATTAAAAGAGATGACATTTCAGAAGAAGAGGAAACTACAATTAAAGAAATAATGTCTACAGAGAGTATAACATCTGGAAATTCAAGCTCGGTTGTAGACGTAACTATAATAATAGGAACAGACTATGTAATGTAAAAAATATAAGTTCATAATAGGATTTCTCCTATTGTGAACTTATAAAAAATCTATTATCTGATTGAATTTATACTTTCCACCTTTTTTTGATTTAACCTTTCTTGATTTTCTAGAATGTTTGCTTATGTGATAAGAATTTGATTTTTTATATTCTTTAGGTTTATTTAGTTTCTTTAATATAATTACCAGTAAAAATAATATTAAAAATATGAGTGTTGCTCTAAAAATAAATGTTTCAAAACTTGAAGATATAACTGAAGTTTCTGCAAGTAAATCAGTTGAATATGTGATTCCATTTACCTCATAAGAAATTGTACCAACAACGGAATTTTCAGCGATTGGTGCAGACAGGTTGTCATTTATGCTAATATTAGCAGTTAAGCTGCTAACATCTACATCTTTTTTTACAAGAGCGTAAATATCTTCTTTAGCAATGACATTTAAAGATTTTGTTTCTTTAGTAGCTCCTTGAATTTCCAATGTATCAATAATCTCATTTTCCGCAACTAAATTCTGATATGAGTAATTGTCAAATCCATATTCAAATAGATTAATACAATCTTCATATCTGTCATCTATGGTTTCGCTGCCGAGAACTACTTCAATTAATTCTATTCCGTTTTTTTCTGCACTAGCTACAATGCAGTATCCTGAGCTTCCGGTATATCCGGTTTTAAGTCCGGTAGCGTAAGAATAATAGTATTCATCATTGGTTGTAATTAACCCATTTGTAGCATTAAATATTCTATCGGTATATTCATATGCGTTAGTTGCTGGCAAAGTATATTGATTTACCATTGCGATTCTCATGATATCTTCAAATTGCATTGCATACATACCAATAAGTGCTAGGTCATAAGCTGTGGAATAATGATTTTCATTTTGAATTCCGTTTGGGTTAACAAAGTTTGTGTTCAAACATCCTATTTCTTTAGCTTTTGCATTCATAAGGGTAGCAAATTCTTCTACAGAGCCAGATATGTGTTCTGCTAGTGCAATTGCTGCATCATTTGCAGATGGAATAAGTAAGACATTTAGTAATTGTTCTACAGTAAGCTGTTCCCCTTCTTGTAGATTTGCATGTGAATATCCAACAGGAACTGAATATATAGCATTATGACTGATGGTTACTACTTCATCTAACTTACAATTTTCAAGTGTTAATATGGCTGTCATTAATTTAGTTGTACTTGCCGGATACATTGTAGAAAAAGCATTTTTCGAATATAGTATACTTCCGGTGTTTGCGTCCATTAAAATAACTGATGGTGAATTAGTAGATATATTATCAGGATTATAATCATCAGTATTTATATCAGCAGCTAATGCTATGTTTAGTGGCAAAATCAGCATAATAAATATAATAGCAAAAGCTATTACTTTTTTTAGTTGTTTCATTTTGACCCCCATTTCTGTATAAAAAACAACTCGTATAAAATTTATATAACTATATATTAAAACAGAAAAAATTTCAATATGTTTTGAAAAATAATAGAAAAAGTATTGACAATAGCAAAGTTTTCGATGTGTATATATGTATTTTGCTTTAATAATTATGTAGATTAAGAAAATTTAATATTGTTGTATATGTAAAAATTATTTTTAAATACTGCAATATGAGAAAAGTTAAAAATTTTTTAGACAATAGCAAAAGGAGGAGATTTTGTGAATTTAGATAATAAAAAGAAAATAATAATTTCAATAATTTTAATTGTAATACTAGTGATTGCTTTTGGTGCTTATATGGTAATAGGTTATTCGAATTTTGATGAATTAAATTTGGAAAATGAAGTGTTAGCACAAGCCACACAAAATGATGTGGAAAATGTGGAAGAAGACACGGAAAATAATAATGAAGCTGAAGAAAAAATAGTGATACATATAACAGGAGAAGTTAAAAAAGAAGGGTTGGTTTATTTAAATAAAGGTGCAAGAATAGCAGATGCAATCGAGGCGGCAGGTGGAGAAACCGAAGAGGCCGATTTGTCACAGGTGAATTTGGCATATGAATTACAAGATGGACAAAAAATATATATACCAAATAAAAATGAACAGGTATCAGAGTATATTACGAAAAATAGTGGAAATAATGTACTAATGGAAGGGAGTAGTTCTTCAAATAGCACAGAAGGAAGTGAAAAAGTGAATATAAACACTGCATCTCAAAGTGAGTTAGAAACATTATCTGGAATTGGGCCATCATTAGCACAAAGAATAATAGAGTATAGGGAAGAGAACGGGGATTTTAAGAGTATAGAAGAATTAAAAAATGTAAAAGGAATAGGCGATGCAAAATATGAGAATATAAAAGATAATGTAACAGTCTGAAATCTTTAGAAAAATTCATGAAATTTTATAATAAATAAGTTCTTCTTTTATAACATTTTTTTACTATATATCGAGGTTAAGTCTCCTTGCCCTCTACATATTTGCAGATAAAAATGTTATAAAAGGAGAAGATAATTTTTCTGTATAAAAAAATACTTCTTCTACAATATTTGGATAAAGTGAATTTGGGTGATAGAATTAATCCTGCTACTAAGTTTCACTTTTGTTCTTTAAAATCATTAAATATGTCTCTACTATTGTTTTATTAAAAAATGAATATTTTTGAATAATTAGCATATAATAGAAATAAAACAATGGAAAAATCTTGGGATTTGTGAATTAAAATTGTAAGATTAAATGTGGTTTAAAGCCATAAATTGGCAAATTCACCAAAAAGTATTGACAAATGTAGATTACAAGAGTATAATAAATATGTTAACATATCGCGGGGTGGAGCAGTTGGCAGCTCGTCGGGCTCATAACCCGAAGGTCGTAAGTTCGAGTCTTACCCCCGCAACCAGTTTTGAGACTTTAGGTCTCTTTTTTTATTGTATAGGAAAAATCAAAGATTTTTGCTATACAACAAGGTTAGGCTACCTTAGAGCGTACGAGCAAAGTGAGGACATGTATTTCGCCGTTGATCCAGAGACTTGCCGTGCGAAATGCCTTTCTTATTATATAGGAAAAAATGCAATAAATTAATTGTCTGTGAAAAAAAAGATAATATAAATATGAAGAGTAGTAAAAAGCTAGATGAAATAATAAAAAATAGCAAATTTGAGATTATAGAAAATGCAGGACACAAAATAAATATGAATAACCAAAAAAGAACTTACAAATATAATTTATGATTTTTGGAAAAATAAATCACATATATTAAAATCTTTCTTCATATAATAAATATCAAGAAAGATTTGTTTTAGCTAATTTTTTAGCTTGTATCTTTTTGAATTCTAAAAAGCCATTTATTTAATTTTCGTCTGCTTGTAAATCGTAATACCTTAGATTTGTCTATATCAGCAATATTATCAGTTATATAATGCCTTTTTTTTCTTCTGAAATTTAAAGTATAAAAGAAAAAATCACTATCCATTTTTTCTTTGCAACCGGGTATTTCATCTTTTTCTTTTCCTTTGTTTGTAAAAAATCTTTTTAAAATACCTCTCATTTGTGCAAAAGTAGAATAGTCAAGCCAAATTATTAAATCAGCTTTTTCCATTCTGGGTCTTAGAGTTGATTTATAAGTACCATCCATAATCCATTTTTCGTTTTCTATTATAGAAAGTATTATTTTATCTCGTTCTTCTGTATCTCTAATTTCCCAATTAGATAAATGATGGATTCCATCAATATGTGTAACAGGGAGTTCATATATTTCAGATAGTTTATTTGCCAATGTAGTTTTTCCAGTTCCTGAACCACCAATTATACAAATACGATTATACATACATTTATTTTCCTTTCTAAAAAATTATATATATATTATAAATCTAAAAAATTATATATATATTATAAAATGAAAAGCATATAGTATTTTAATTTACAAATGTTTTTCCATAATGTACATCCTGCCTTCATTTAATTCTTTTTTGCCATCCTTGTATTCATAACCTAATTTATGGTAGAATTCACATCCAGCAATTGATGCAGGTATTACTAACTTTTTTGCAGGTATGGTTCTGGCGAATTCTTCTATCTTATTTATAAGCATTCTACCAATTCCATGTCCATGATAAGCAATATCAACAAAAACGGTCAGAATCCAATACTCTCCATCATTATTATACCAAGATTTATCAATTCCTGCTGTACCCACTACTTTATCTTGTTCTAATGCTATAAAGACTTTCGTTCTTTTAGAGAAAATCTCTTTAACACCTTCTGGAGTGTATTCGTCAACTGTTTTTTGTACAAACTCTAGTCCATAATCTAAAGAATTTACTTTTAATAAATTCTCAGCAATAATTTTTGAAACTTCATTAGCATATTTATCCTCATATTCTTTTATTACATATGAATTAGTATTTGGCATATGGTTCTCCTTTATTTTTTTATCCATAAATACATACCAGTTATTTTATCAGGTTTGTATTTAAATCCAGCTTTTTGGTAGAAAGCTTCATTTCCAGCAGTAGGGGTAAGTTCAATTTGCATTTTATTACCATTTGTAACGTTTTCCTCAATCAATCTTTTGAGTTCTAAAACTATTTTTGAACCTATACCGAGTCTTTGAAATTCTGGCTTAACGCAGATGTCAGTAAGCATACATACAATACTATAATCACCAACAACTCTTCCTATACCAGCAAGTTTTCCATCGACTGTTGCCTTAACCATATACATTGTGTTTTTAAGAGCCTTTTCAATTTGAGATTTAGAATATGTTTTCCAACCAACAGACTCAACCATTTCTAAAAATTCATCGCAAGAAATAGAATGTTCTATTTTTAAATCCATAAAAAAACCTCCTAATTATTGATTTAATTTATTTCTCAGGGTCTCAATTTTTTCTTTATCTTCCAGATAATTTTTTCTAGGTTTAACAAAATTCTTAGATCCTCTTTTTTCAAAGCTATATCTAGGAATTAATTGAACATGAAAATGATTCATTGGACCATCACACATTGTGCATAAATAAACACTTTCAGAACTATAAACATCTTTTATAATATTCATAGCTTCTTTTGCAAAAACAAAAATATCCTTGCATAGTTTGTCAGGAATTTCCATCATGTCTTTATAATGTTTTTTAGAAGAAATAGCAATGTGACCATCAGCACGAGGATTACCAACTAAAAAACACTCAAATTCATTATTTTCAAAAAGCATTTTATCAGTATTATTTCCATATAAACAATTGCCATTTTTCTTATCATAGCAAGTAGGGCAGATTCCCAAATCTGTTAAAATAGCAGGTGTAATTATTCCTCCATTGTGCAAAAGTGTAGTTACAGGAGTCTTTAATGTGTTCCACATTTCTTTTAAATTATCATAAATAAAGAGAGAATCAATTTCATCAGGATTAAACCAATCTGAGTTCTCTCTATCATTTAAATTAATATTTTTTAAAGTTGGACCATCATCAATAGATAAGTAGTAATGACTTATAACATTTTCTCCTGCAGGAGTAGTATATGTTAAACAATAGATTTCTTGATTAATAAGCAAATGATTAG